>BOCC01000005.1 GCA_026002715.1 Synergistales bacterium | reverse complement strand
GGGGAACCGTCTTGGGACAGTCCTTGGGGTAAGGGTCGGCCGGGTTGGCATATCGAATGCAGCGCAATGTCGTCTAAGTACCTTGGCGAGACCATAGACATTCACTCAGGCGGCGTCGACTTGGTTTTTCCGCACCACGAAAACGAAATCGCCCAGTCGGAGGCCGCCACCGGGAAGCCTTTCGTCAGAACATGGCTGCACAACGGATTTCTTCTCATAGACAAGGAAAAAATGTCGAAATCCTTGGGCAATTTCATGACGGCACGGGCGGCTCTCGAAAAATACCCACCTCTCGCTATCAGGCTTTTTATGCTGAGCGCACACTATCGCTCACCCATAAACTTCGCGCCCGACGGCTTAGAGCAAGCGAGCGGCGGAGTGAAGCGTCTGCGAAACTGTTGGGGCGACCTTCAAAATTCAAGACAAAACCAAAAAACCACCGACGGTAAGGATATAGGTGAGTTCATCGGCGGGCTTCGCGCGCTGGACGCGCATTTTTATGAGTGCATGGACGACGATTTCAACACCGCTTCGGCTATCGGCGTGGTTTTTGAGATTGTTAAACTTATCAATGTCTGGCTCAGACAGGGCGAGCTTCCGGCTTTGTTTTTTGATGAGGCTTCGGCGGCGCTCCGTAAATTCGACGCGATTTTGGGCGTTATCGGAATTGATACGGACAACGCAAACGAAAAACCCAAAGACGTCGCGGACGAGGAGTCCGAAATAGAGCGTCTTATCGAGGAGCGGGCTCTGGCTCGTAAGTCGAAAAATTTTGCCCGCGGAGACGAAATACGCGCGTCCTTGTTGGCTCGCGGCATAGTCTTGGAAGACACGCCTCAGGGCACTAAGTGGAAAAGAGAGCTATCCTGAAGAACTGACGCTTACACGAAGTTGCGCAAAAAGTCGGGCAGCTATTAGTTGGCTGCCCGACTTTTTGATTGAAATCCGTTTTTTCTTTACTTTCCGACCTCCGGGCTGCGGAGATACCATTCCACTATAAGCCCAGTGGCTACGAAAATAGAACTGTACGTACCAACCACAACGCCCACCAACATGGCGTAGCTGAAGGCCGCCAGTACGGGGCCGCCCCATACGCAAAGCGCTATTATCGGCAAAATCGTGGTCAAAGTCGTGTTTATCGTTCTGGAGACCGTCTGATTGACGGATCTGTTTACAAGCTCCGTTATGCCGACCTTGTTCAAGTCGCCCCAGTTTTCGCGGACTCGGTCTAAAATGATTATCGTGTTGTTTATCGAGTAGCCGACTATGGTCAATATGGCCGCAATAAACGACGACGATATTTCCATCTGCGTAATACTGAAAAATCCGAGAGCCAGCACGGCGTCGTGAAGCAGCGGAACGACGCTGACCACGGCGAAACGAAACTGAAAGCGCACCGTTATATAGACGAGCATGGCGGCCAACGCGGCCGATAGACCTATAGCAGCCTGATTGCGAAGCTCCCGCCCTACGACGGGGCCCACTTTCTCAAATCCCACAACTTTCATATCCTTGAAGCGGTCCGTAAGGGATTTGACGACTTGTATGCGGCTGGCTTCCGTGTCCTCGTTTGTACGGATAATGATTCCTTTTTCTCCGAAGTCCTGAATCATGGCGCCATTAGCCACTACCGATGATATAACTTCGCGCACCTCGGCCACGTCGGGGCGGGCTTCAAACTCGACTTGCACGACGTTGCCGCCCGTGAAGTCTATACCGAGGTTGAGTCCCCTGAAAACGACGAGTCCGAGACTGGCTGCAAACAGTATGAGGCTCAAAAGCATGGCGGGGTTACGCCATTTCATAAATTGCAGGTTAAAACGTATTTTCATAATATTACCCCCTAACCACGCTTGAGAGCGGGCTTTTGGCGCCTGGTAAAGAGCTGTAAAATCGCGCGCGTCACCAATACGTTAGAGAAAACGCTCGCCACGAGGCCTATAGAAAGCGTAACGCCAAACCCGCGCACTGGGCCAGTCCCAAAGAAAAACAGAACGACAGCCGCTATCAGCGTGGTGATGTTGGAGTCGAGAATAGTGACTAAGGCCTTACGAAAACCGGCGTCGAGCGCGGCCATGTTTGTTTTGCCGGCTCGCTGCTCCTCTTTTATGCGCTCGTAGATAAGTACGTTGCCGTCGACCGCCATGCCGAGCGTCAGAATGATTCCGGCGATACCGGGCATGGTGAGCGTGGCGTTGAAGGCTATGAGTCCGGCGAAGATGAGCAGTATCGTTACGCCCAAGGCCAAATCGGCGGCAAAACCGCGCAGCTGATAGTAAATTATCATGAACACGAAGACCATGGCGGTGCCGAAGAGCCCGGCTTCCATGCCCTGACGGATAGAGTCGGCCCCGAGGCTTGGGCCGACAGAGCGGTTTTCGGCGACCTCCACCTCAAGCGGCAAAGAGCCCGCCCTGAGCATGATAGACAGGCGCGTGGCCTCATCGAGCGTGAAACGGCCTGAAATATGCGCGTTGCCGCCCGCTATTCTGTCCTGCACGACGGGCGCGGATATGGTTATTCCGTCAAGGACTATGGCAAGCTGTCTTCCGACGAGACGACCGGTTGCGTTTTCAAACGCTACGGCGCCGTCGCTGTTGAACGATATGGATACCCCTACACGGTTCAGGTTATCGTAGTCAACCACGGCGTTTTTAAGGTCTTTGCCCGCTATCTCGGCAGGCCCGAGAAGGTAATAGCGCGTCTCTCCGCCGCCTCTGGTTTCGTCGCTGCGTGAGGCTATCGCGCCCTCAATGCCGCTTGCGCGCTCAGCGAAGACTTTTTCGGCGTTTTGCGACATCTCAGCGGCCGCCTTCCATCTTTCCTGAGCGGACGCGAATTGCTCGTCGTTGTCGTAGTTGGAGCGTATGGGCGCGGGGGGCGCGGGCTGACTTACGTCCAACACCTCACGGAACTCCAAGAGCGCGGTCTTGCCTATGAGCTCTAACGCCGCCTCCGGGTCTTGTACGCCCGGCAGGTCTATAATGACGCGATCCCTGCCGCTGGTCTGGATTATCGGCTCCGTGACGCCGTACTGGTCTACGCGATTGCGAAGGACGGACAGGAGTCGCTCCAATCCGTCTTCGCCAATCGGATTTTCAGCCGTGTCCTTGACCTGAAGAACTATGTGAACGCCGCCCTTGAGGTCAAGGCCGAGATTGACCCTTCCTTTGACAGGCCAAACAAAAACCAACGCAACGACTGTGACCACTAAGACGACCCACAGCCGCGCTTTGTCTCTGCGAACCATTGCCTCTCCTACTCGGCTTTCTTTTCTTCCGCCGCTGGCGCGACCACGCGCTTGGTCTGGACTGCTGACTTGAGTATCCGAACTCTTACCCCCTCGGCCAGTTCAATCATAAACGTGTCGTCGCGAACCTCGCGCACCGTCCCTAAGAAGCCGCCGATGGTGATTATCTGGTCTCCGCGCGAAATGCCGCCTATCAGCGCGTCGTGCTGTTTTTGTTTCTTACGTTGCGGGCGAATTATAAAGAAGTAAAAAATAAGAACGAATATCGCAAGCGGAAAGAGCATACCCATAATGCCGCCGCCCTGCGCGCCTTCCGCTCCCGTTCCACTCGTGTCTCCGCCGCCGCTTCCGCCTCCGAAAGAACCGCACGGAAAACCTGTCACCGCTGTTGTAGTCTGCGCTGTATCAGCCATAAATCATTCTCCTCCTTAAAAATATAAATTCAGAATATAATCGTTCAAGCCAAAACACAAATAGTTATTATATCACTTAGTTCTTAGCATTTTATCCCTTCCAAGCCACGACTTCTATCTCAACGAGCGCGCCCTTCGGCAGAGACTTCACGGCCACAAAGGAGCGAGCCGGGGAGTTCTCACCGAAATACTCCGCGTATATGCTGTTCACAACAGCGAAATCTTCTATGGATGCCGCAAAAACAGTGGTCTTGACGACTTGTTGAAGCGTAAATCCGGCTCCATCGAGAAGGCCCTTGACGTTTTCGAGTACGCGCCGTGCCTCATCCGCCACTCCGCCCGTCACTATTTGGCCAGATGTCGGGTCGATGGCTATCTGGCCTGACGCGAAAAGAAAATCCCCAGCCTGTATAGCTTGGCTGTAAGGGCCGATAGCGCTTGGAGCTTTGTCTGTGGCGATAATCTTTTTCATACTAAAATCCTCCCTAATAATATGGATACTTACAGCATAAATGACTTGTCCGCTCTGGCCAACCGCTTAAGGCCGGAGTAGTGAGCCGACTCCCCCATTTCTTCTTCTATGCGGATAAGCTGGTTGTATTTGGACAAGCGCTCAGACCTGGCCACGGAACCGGCCTTGATTTGACCTGAACGCATAGCGACTGCAAGGTCGCTTATGAACGGGTCGTCCGTCTCACCGGAGCGCTGCGAGATCACAACGGAATAGCCTTCTAAGTTGGCCATTTGTATAACGTCAAAAACCTCCGAAAGTGTTCCTATCTGATTTGGTTTCACCAGAATAGCGTTTGCCACTCCGTCCTGTATACCGCGAGAGAATATTTCGACGTTGGTGACGAATATGTCATCGCCAACGATCTGCAGTTTGCCGCCAAGCCTTCTCGTCATTTCAATCCAGCCCAACCAGTCGTTTTCCCCCATACCGTCTTCTATCGAAAGTATGGGATAGTCTCTGCAAAGCGTTTCATACCATGATATAAGGTCGCTGGAAGTGAGGGACTTCCCCTCCCCCTCAAAAACATATCGCCCGTCTTTCGCGAGGTCGGAAGCGGCGACGTCAAGCGCGAAGGCTATATCAGCACCCGGCTCATAACCTGCTTTTTGTGTGGCTTCAATGAGGATGTCTAAAATTTCGCGCGTGGTTTTGATGTTTGGCTCAAAACCGCCCTCGTCGCTGACGCTTGTGGCGAAGCCGCGCGTCTTCAGACAATTCTTCAGCGCGCTCCTGATCTCGGAGCCGACCCGGATGGCTTCTGAAAAATTTTGGGCGCTGTGGGGAATAATCATAACTTCCTGCATGTCCAAACCGCCCGGCATGTTGCTGTACGGGCCTCCGTTTATAAGAGTTATCATCGGGGTCGGGATAAGATAATGGCCAAGGCCGCCCAAGTAAGACCAAAGCGGCAGTTCATGGGCGTCCGCCGCTGTACGAGCCACGGCCAAAGAAACGCTCAATATCGCATTGGCTCCCAAGGACGATTTATTGGGGGTTCCGTCCAACTCTATCATACTTTTGTCTATTTCGGCTTGAGACTCCACATCCATACCGATAAGCTCGGCCGCTATACGCTCGTTCACGTTCTGAACAGCTTTAAGAACGCCCTTGCCGCCATACCGAGTTTTGTCGCCGTCGCGAAGTTCGAGAGCCTCGCGAGAACCGGTGGACGCGCCGCTTGGCACAGAAGCTCTTCCAAAAGACCCGTCAGACAAAAAAACCTCAGTCTCGACAGTGGGGTTGCCGCGCGAATCAAGAATTTCTCTGGCGCTAATGCCCACTATAGTGCCCATCATATATCACTCTACTTTCGCTTTTCGTAAAAACCAATAGTCGTCACCAGGGTTTTTCGCTGCTGCTGACGGCTCTCTCTTCTATAATCTCGTAAGCTGCGGTTTGAGGTCGCTTCAAAAGCGCTTCGTCGGCGCACAGGACTTTGACCTTCAAAGTCCGCGCGGCGTAGGCTACGTCGATGACACTTCCCTCTATAACCTCACCCGACGACTTACAAGACCTTTCGTTGATACGGACGGCCCCTATCTCTATCATTTCCTGAGCCACGGTTCTGCGCTTCACAAGGCGCGACATCTTCAAAAATTTATCTATTCTCATCATATATTCCCATATATCCTAATATACCTCCAAACGACTCAAAGCGCTAAACAGGTTTGATTATAACAACATGACTTGAAAAAGAATATAGACTAAAAAAGACCTCTTCTCTTTTACTTTCGGAAAAAATTGCTATAATTAGCGCGAGTTTAAGTTTTTGGATTTCAGAATTAAATTTACTCGGAAATTAAATTTTGAAATCAAATTCTGGAGAAAATTTGTAATCGGAGGGTGAAAAATGGGAGAGAAGGACGGAAATAAGGAACGGAGAATCAGGCAGCCTTGGAGAAGTTTTTATCGGCGTTTTTTGGCTGTCGCGGCGTTATTCGCAGTACTTCTGGTACAGCATATGAAAGCCCCTATCGAATACCAAAAATGGGTATGGTACGCTTTCTCGGCTGTTTTTATCGTGGTGTGGATCAGTGCTATGTTAGAGCGTTTTGGCACAGTTTTCATCATCAAAAGCGATGAGATTACGTTCAGGCATGGCATTGTCAAATTTGAATCCGTGGAGATAAGCGCTACCGACATCAATACGATTTCCGTAAAACAGTCCATAATACAGTGGATTTTGGGCATCGGCGACATCGATGTGGCATCAGCCGGCACGGCGGGCTATGAGATAAAGGCCCGCAACATGCCTTCTCCTAATGCCCTCCGGGATGATATACAATATGTGGAGCGTACCGCCAAGAACAGGCCGACTCAAGGCGGCGGGGACTAAAACAACAATAGTTGTTAAGCTAAACTTAAGACAATTTCACTGAATAAAGAAATATCCCCTGTATGTAAATGAAAATTACAGGGGATATTTCTTATTTTTTGCGCTTGTTTGTACCCGCTATATTTTTCTCGACTGGCGAAAGTTGAGTTTTAATTCAGCGTTAGTCCGGAAGCCATATTCGTCCTAATGGCTGCCAGACGTCGTAACCGGGATAGTCGACCCCCGCGACCGTCAGCGTTATCGAGCTGCCCTTTCCCCAGAGCGTGGTCTTGGGATCGTCCACGGCCTCGTAGCTTGAGCCCGACGCCGAAACCGCGCTCCGCATTCTGTAGTTCTTGCCATCGACGGTGAGGAACAGCTCGCCTTCCACCGACGACCCCCTCACTAATACGTACTTGGAGCGCGCTTCCCCGTCGATGCTCAGCATCGCCTCGCCGCCCTTGCTGGAGAACTCGGTATCAGGGTCGCCCAAGGCTACGTACTGCTCTCCCGACGCGGCGGGCATCCGTATCATGACCACCGTAGTGTCGCCGGAAATGATGAAAACCTCATCGTTCGAGGCGGCGAAAACCGCGCCAATCGAAAAAGCAGCCGCTATCGAAAGAACCGTCAAAAACACCAGGACAAACGTAAATTTTTTCCTCATCACGCAACTTCCTTTCATAATTAATAATCCTCCCAGTCATTGTCCCTCAATTGGGAATCGGCACAACGGATATTATTTTAATTTTACCTCAAATCCTTTCGTTTTGACAGCGAAAAAACCCTCCATACAGGGCAAACGCATGAAGATCACTTCTTTTCTACAGATTCAAGATCTGTCTGTGGTTTTTTATGCGTTTGCCCTGGGAGTTACGGCCATGCAAAACAAAACAGAAAGCCTCCGGTTGCTTTCGCTCCTAGAACGGCACTGTTGCATTTGCCAGAATCAGATCGTTCATTTCTACGTCTCTTAAACGCTCACTTAACTTGATGAGTATGTTTTCTGCCCTGCTTGCACCTGCTGACTGGGTATCCGCTGGACAGTAACATATTGTCAAAAATAATAATAAAAACTTTCAAAAACCTATTGACTAATTCCAAAAATCATAGTATAAATTCCATTAGACAGTTTTAGATTTCATATTGACATATAAAATTCCATTCTACGAAATAATTAAAACAGAATATGCAAAAGCAGTGACATTTTCAGGAGGTGTTTTGTGATGTCTGAGCAAATATCTAAACGAAAATATTCTCTCGCGCAACTGACTGTTTTACCCTGGTCTCCCCCCGAAATGATATATAACGCGCGTACCTTGGGCTACGACACTGTGAGCATCCGCCCCATCAGCATGGGCGTCAAGGGAGAGCACGACTTTGACCTCGCCGTTCATAAAGACCTGTTCGACCTCACGAAGCAGGCCATGAGCGAGACAGGTATCAAGATCAACGACATCGAGCTCGCCAAAATAGGCGACGGGATAGACGTGGCGCGGTATGAAAGCGCTTTCGAGGCGGCGTCAAAACTTGGCGTTAAGGACGTAATATCAAGCATTTGGAGCGACAACCGCGATTTTTACCTTGAGCAGTTCGGCAAACTCTGCGACTTGGCTTGGAAGTATGGCATTTATGTGAACCTCGAGTTTGTGACTTGGGCCGGGATAAAGACCCTCTCCGGCGTCCGCGAGGTTTTGAGCGCCGTGAACAAGCCTAACGCCGCCATATTTATCGACACTCTGCATTTCTACCGCTCGCGAATCGGCCTCGACGAGCTCGACGCCTGCCCGAAAAACCTCTTCCGCTTTATGCACATCTGCGACGGCCCCGCCGAAATTCCGGAAGAATCCAGCCCCACGTACAAAGACGACCTCATCTACGTCGGGCGCGACGCCCGCGAGTACGTTGGCGAGGGTGCGATAGGCATAGCGGCTATCGTGAAAAAACTCCCCGACGACGTGCTGTTCTCCATCGAACTTCCCCACCTCAAAAAGGCCGCCGAATGGGGCCTCGCTGAACACGCCCGGCGTTGCCTCGTCACGGCCAAGGACTATATGAAGAAACACGGCATAAATTAATTTAATTTCAGAAAGGATTGATCGACAATGGCAAAGGAAATTACGCCCGAGCAAACGCAGCATCTTGAGGATATGGTGGCCCGCGCGAGGAAAGTTCAGACCGTCATAGAGAACTACAGTCAGGAGCGCGTCGACCGCATGTGTCAGGCTGTGGCCTGGGCGGCGGGGAACCCTAAGGACTTCGAGAAGCTCTGCTTCATGGGCGTGGACGAGAGCGGAGCCGGCGACCGCGCCGGGCGCTTCGGCAAGCGCCATAAGATTTTGGGCGTGCTGCGCGACGCGCTTCGCCAAAAGAGCGTCGGCCTCGTAGAGTCACTGCCCGAAAAGGGGCTCGACCGCTACGCGAAACCGGCAGGGCTCATTGTTTCTCTCATTCCTATGACAAACCCTGAGCTTACCCCCATAGTGACGGCCATATACGCTCTCAAGGCGCGCGACGTGGTCATATATTCACCTCACCCCCGCACCAAAAACACGACTTTCGAGGTCGTCCGTATCATGCGCGAGGCCCTCAAGGCCATAGGCGAACCGGAGGACTTCTTGCAGTGCATGGAGAAGCCCAACATGGCTATGGTAGACCAGATTATGAAAATGGGAGACCTCATAATGGCCACGGGCGGTCCCGCCATGACCAAGTCCGCGCACAGCTCCGGCAAACCGGCTTACTGCTCGGGCGCGGGCAACGCCACAATGATATTCGACGAGACGACAGACATCGAAATAGCGGCGCGGAACACAAGGACGAGCAAGACCTCCGACTTCGGCTCCGGCTGCTCCGCGGACGGCAACCTCGTCATCTACGGCGGCCTCTATGACAAAATGATTGAGGCCCTCAAAAAAGAGGGCGCTTATCTCGCCACGTCCGAAGAGCGCGCCAAGTTGGAGAAAGCCATGTGGGACGCCGAAGGACACAGAATCGTCGAAACGGTCGCCATATCGCCGCAGAAGTTGGCCAAGACGGCCGGCTTCGAGATACCGGACGACCGCAAATTCATCATGGTAGAGGGAACGGGCATAGGCAAGGAGCACAAGTTCAGCGGCGAGAAGCTGACGACGCTATTGGCCCTCTACCGCTACGAGGGCGAGTTCGAGAACGCTCTTAAAATGATGGACGAAATATACAAAGTCGGCGGACGCGGGCACTCCTGCGGACTGTACAGCCACGACGAGGAGCATATCAAGCGCCTCGCCCTCCGCGCTCCCGTCACGCGCATAATGGTGCGCCAGCCTCAGTCCAAGGCCAACGCCGGAAGCGCTGAGAATGGAATGCCCATGACCTCCAGCATGGGCTGCGGCATATGGGGCGGAAACCAGGTCTCGGACAACATCGGCCTTAAATACTACATGCAGTCCACGTTTGTGGCCCGTCCGATATTGAAAGATCAGCCCGAGGAGTCCGTGCTGTTCGGGGAGTTTTACGACCCCGAAGTCAAGAGGGGGTAGACCATGAAAAAGTTGGTTTCCGAGCAGATTGTAGACTACCTGGAGAGGCGCGGCGTAGAGCACGTATTTGGGCTTACGGGGCACACCGTAATAGGTATGCTCGTGGCATTGGGCAAGAGCAAAAAGATAAAGTACATATCAGTGCGTCACGAGCAGATAGCCGCGTTTGCGGCCGACGGCTACGCGCGCGTCACAAAGAAGGCCGGAGTCGTCATAACGCACCTCGGCCCCGGCATAACCAACGCCACGACGGGAGTGGCCAACGCGGCTTTTGACAGCATCCCTATGGTGGTCATATCGGGCGACGTGCCAAGCTATTATTACGGGCGTCACCCTCATCAGGAAGTGAATATGCACTGCGACGGCTCGCAGTACGACATCTATAAGCCTTTCGTCAAACGCGCCTGGCGTCTCGACGACCCCGAGGCGCTCCCTTCTATCCTGGACAAGGCGTTCCGCTTGGCCGAGAGCGGCAGACCGGGGCCCGTGTTGATAGACATACCGATGGATATGTTCTCGCGCGAGATAGACACTGAGCTCTTCGAGCGCACATATCAGGACAGCCATGTCACGGTTCGTCCCGCGCTCGACCCCGACACGGCCAAAACGATAGCCAAGAAGCTAATCGACGCGAACCAGCCGGTCATTCACGCGGGCGGCGGCGTCCTGCTTGCGGAGGCCTCCGAGGAATTAGCCGCGCTCGCCGAGTTTTTGGACATCCCCGTCTCGCGCACTCTCATGGGCCACGGCTGCATATCCGACACTCACCCGCTCATGCTCGGCCAGACCGGTTTCTGGGGCTTCGAGCTTACCCACAAAATGACGGCGAACGCCGACGTTATATTGGCTCTCGGCACGCGCTTCGCCGAGGCCGACAGCTCGAGCTGGTATCCCGGCGTGACGTTTGACGCGAGCAAGACGAAGTTCCTTCAAATAGATATAGACCCGACCGAGATAGGGCGCAACTACCCGGTAGAGATAGGCGCGGTGGCGGACATAAAGCGCGCGCTTAAACAGATTTTGGCCGAGGCTAAGGTCATTCTCCCCAATGGCAAACAAAACCCCGCTGTCCGTAAGGATATAGCCGACTCCAAAGCGAAGTTCAAGGCCGACAATAAGGCCATATGTGACGATTCGCGCTTCCCCATGACGCCTCAGCGCATTTTGCGCGACGTGAAGGCCATTTTGCCCGAGGACGGCATAATCACCACGGACGTCGGCTGGAACAAAAACGGCATGGCTCAGCAGTACGAGATAACGGTGCCCGGAAGCATTCATCACAGTTCTGGCCTCGCCACGATGGGCTTCGGCGCGGGTTCTCTCCTTGGCGTCAAATTGGCCGCGCCGGGGCGCAAGGTCATTACGCTGGTCGGTGACGGCGGCTTCGGCACAAACCCGTCCGTCATAGCCACTGCCGTCGAGCAGAATATCGCGGTCGTGTGGGTCGTGATGAACAACAGCGCCTTCGGCACGATAGCGGGTTTGATGAACGCCGCGTTCGGCACGAAGTTCAGCACGGTTTTCACCACACCGGACACAAAGCCCTACACGCCGGACTGGGCGGCCATAGCGCGGGGTTACGGCATAAAGGCCGTCACGATAAAGTCGGCCGACGAGTTCGCCCCCGCTTTCAAGGCCGCGCTCGACAGCGAAGAGCCTTATCTCATCGACGTGCCGATGGAGAACATCGCCGTCCCGACGCCCGGTTGCTGGAACATCAACGACATCTACAACCCAAGTGAATTGGTCAGCGAGGGAAAACTCGTGAAGAAAGAAAACGGGCGCTACGTTTTGCCCGAGCACGGAAAATCGCACAAGGTGTAAAGGAGGTGTTTAGCGGTGAAATTTCTTAAATGGCTAGATAAATATTTTGAAGAAACGGTCTTGGTCTCCTTGCTTGTCACCATCAGCTTTGTCATGCTGGCTCAGATAATAGCGCGCTACATTTTCAACGACTCCATGTCATGGCCCGAAGAATTCAGCCGCTACTGCTATATCTATACGGTATTTTTCTCCATCAGCTACACCGTCAAAAAGGGAAACATGCTGCGCGTGGGCGTCGTCATGGACCTGTTCCCGACGTTCATTCAAAACACGGTTCGTATTTTGTGCGATCTTATTATGCTGGCGCTGTTTTTGTATTTTTTCTACCGCTCGTTTTTGGTCGTCGGACGTATCAAGAACGTCACGCATGAATTGTCGTCCGCTATGAGAATCCCCATGTGGTGCGTGTATATGTCCGTGCTTATCGGTTTCGGACTCGCCGCTCTGCGGACGGTTCAAGCCGTTATCGACCATATCAGGCATTTTAACGACAGGGGCGAAAGCACCACCCAGGCCACCATAAAAGAAGCTCAGGCCGAAGCGGAGTTGGCAAGTCAGGACGACTTGGCATATCGAGAAAAGGGCGTTAAAGGAGGCGCGGCATAATGGTCGGTTTGATTTTCTTGGTTCTCGGCGTCACGTTGATTTTGGGAATGCCCATAGCGATAGGGATGGTCGTGAGCGCCCTCACTCCGATGCTGATGGGGTCTAACGCCGGCGGCTCGGTCAACCAGATGATCACAAACAGCTTTTCCGGCGCGGACTCCACCCCCATTATCGCCGTCCCCCTCTTTATCTTAGCCGGTGTCATCATGGCCGAGGGAGGGATTTCACGCAGGTTGTTCAGCGTGTTCGCCTACTTCGTCGGAAAGTTCACCGGCGGGCTTCCCTGCGCTGTCATTCTGACCTGCCTGTTTTACGGCGCTATTTCTGGCTCCGGGCCGGCCACGACGGCAGCCGTGGGCGCTATGGCCATACCTTTTCTTGTCGAGCTTGGCTATGACGAGGTTTTCTCCGCCGGTATGGTGGCGACAGCGGGAGGATTGGGCGTCATAATACCGCCGTCTATCCCCTTCGTCCTCTACTCGATGGCCACCGGAGTTTCCACAGGAGCTCTTTTTATCGGCGGCGTGATGCCCGGTATCTTTATCGGCTTTTGCCTGATGGCTTACGCGGTCTATTATTGCCGTAAGCACGGCGAGAACAGACAAAAAATCGACGCCTCACTAAAGCAAATGCGGGACATGGGCTTGTTTCGTATTTTGTGGAGCAGCCTTCCGGCGCTCTTGTCGCCCGTCATAGTCCTCGGCGGCATTTACAGCGGAATCGTAACGCCTACGGAGGCCGCCTGCATATCGGTGTTTTATTCCTTGATAGTGTCCGTTTGCTGCTATCGCTCGATGAAGGTAAAAGATATAATCCCCTGCCTCAGAAGCGCCGTCAAGACCTACACTCCCCTTTGTTTTCTGCTTGCCTTCGCCATAGCTTTCGGACGTGTTTTGACCCTGCTCAAGGCCCCGGCTCTCATCTCCGCTTTTGTCCTCGGAAACTTCACATCGACGAACGCGGTCATAGGCATTATCGTGGTGATATTCTTCCTCATGGGCATGGTGATGGACACAGGACCCGCTATAGTCATCTTAGCTCCCATACTGCTGCCTATAGTCACGGCTTTGCGTATACACCCCGTGCATTTCGGCGTCATCATGACTTGCTGCCTCTCTATCGGCCTTGTGACGCCGCCTTTCGGTCTTGACCTCTTTGTCGCCAGCACGCTGTGCGACAAGCCGCCAATGACCGTGGCCAAAAGCGCGCTTCCTTTTATCTTGGCTTTCGGCGTCGCTTTGATTTGCATAACTTACGTTCCGTGGCTGAGTCTCGCTTTATTGTAGAAACAAAAAAACTAAGGAGGAATTTGAAATGAGGAAATCGTCGGTTATGTTGTTGTCGGTTCTTTTGGTTTTTGTGTGTTCTGTTTCGGTGGCCGCTACTCCTTATGACGCGCTTGACCCCGTGACGCTGCGCTTCGGCAACGGCACGGCCATAGGCGCGGCGGGCGACGTGTGGGGCGAGCTGTTTTGCAAATACGCCTCGGAGGTAACGGGCGGCAAGCTCGTGGTCGATTATTTCCCCAACAGCCAGCTCGGCGTCGACAATGAAATGCTGACGCAGATGCAGGGCGGCGACCTCGATTTTGTAGCCTGTCAGCCGGGTCAGCTTACGCCGTTTGTGCCAGCCGTGGCCGTCTATGACCTGCCGCTGTCGTTCGCTAAATATGACGCCGCCGCCATAGACAGAGCGCTCAATAGGTCGGATTTCACCAAGCTCATGGACAAAGAGTACGCCAAGTCCGGTATGGTCTGCCTCGGAGCCCTGCAGAGCGCCACTTTCCGCGTTATGACGTCAAACGCAAAAATCGAAAAGCTCGCCGACTTCAAGGGCATCAAGATTCGCACCATGAACTCCCCCAACCACCTGGCTTTTTGGAAAGCCCTCGGCGCCAACCCCACGCCTCTGCCCTTCACGGAACTTTATATGAGCTTGCAGCAGGGAACCGTTGTGGCGCAAGAGAACGCAAACGACACAAACCTCAACATGAACTTTCATGAAGTGCAGAAGTTCTTGGTCAACACCCGTCATATCCTCTACCTCAACCAGCTCCTGATAAACAAGGAGAGGTTCGAGTCCCTCGACCCGGCTTATCAGGCGGCCATCAGAGAAGCCATCGGCAAGGCCACCGCCGACATAGCGCCCACTCTCACCAAGCTCGACCATGACAGCCGCGACAAGTTGGTCGCCGGAGGTATGCAGGACCTGACTTATGACAACGCGTTTTACGACGAGGTTATCATGGCCGCTCAGCCTGTTTACGCAGACATCCGCAAGGCGATAGGGGACGAAATCGTCGATTCTTTGAATAAGGCGCTCGAGGGGAAGTAGAGGCGAACATGATGCAAAAGGAAAAAACATTCTGGGGCGAGACGGAGTTTTTCGGACTTCTCGGCAACCCCGTCAAGAAATCCCTTTCTCCCGCTATGCACAACGCCAACTTCGAGTCGCTTGGCATGAACGCCGTCTACACGCCTTATGAGGTAGAGGAAGAGGGTATGTTGAAAATTCTCCCCGCCCTCGTGTCACTGCGCTTCACGGGGCTGAACGTCACCATGCCCTTGAAGCAAAAGGTCATTCCGTGCCTTGACGAGCTTGACGAGAGAGGCGCTCTTTGCGGGGCGGTCAACACGCTCTATTGGAAAAAAGGAAAGCTCACGGGCACAAATACCGACGGCGTGGGCTTTGTGCAGGCCCTGAAAGAGCAGGGCGGATACGACCCCAAGGGCAAGCCCTGCTTGATGTTCGGCGCGGGCGGCGCGGCGCGCGGCGTGGCGTTCGCCTTGGCCGAGGCGGGCGTCACATCTATAGCGATAGCGGGGCGCGCGTCGGGCGAAGGGCGCATAGAAAAATTGGCGTCAGACCTCAACGCTTACAAAGATGGAATATGCAAAGTCAGGGCCACGAACCCGGACGACTACGCCGCGCTTTTGAAGCAGAACGATTTGGTCATAAACACGACGTCAGTCGGCATGGCGCCCGACCTCGACAAAACACCGTTTGACACGTCCCTCTTGGAAAGCCGCAACGTGGTATGCGACATCGTCTACGTCCCCCACGACACAAAACTTTTGCGCGACGCGGAGGCCAAGGGCTGTAAGACCCTCCCCGGCTATTGGATGATGATTTGGCAGGGTGTGGAGGCGTTTTACCGCTGGATGAACGAACGCCCCGACGCGAAGCCCGACATCGCCATTATGACAAAGACGGTTATGCGACACCTCGGAGTGATAAAATGACGCCCCAAAATCTTCCCGCAAAAGTCATACTCTGCGAGGTCGGCCCCCGCGACGGGCTTCAAAACGAGAAAGCCCTGCTTTCCGTCGAGCAAAAGGTCGAGCTCATAGAGGCCATAGTCGACGCCGGGGCCAAGAGCGTCGAGATAGGCTCTTTTGTCCACCCCAAGGCCGTGCCGTCGATGGCCGACACCGACATGGTAGCGCAAAAAATCAAGAGAGTAGAGGGCGTGGAATACCGCGCCCTCGCGCTTAACCTCAAAGGCGTAGAGCGGGCTTACGCGGCTGGTGTCACGAAGGTCAAAATGACAGTCTCGGCCTCCCCCACTCACTCGAAGCAGAACAGCAACGCCACCCCCGAGGAGGTCATCAAAAACTTCGTTCAGTGCGCCGCCTTCTGCCTTGACAAGGGTATAGAGCTGAGCGGGGCCATATCGACGGGCTTCGGCTACGAGGCCGAGGGCGTCATTCCTTTGGAGCAAATCGAAAAGGTTGTGCGCGCGTATCTCGAGCTTGGCGTGACGGAAATCTCCATGTCCGACACCACGGGCATGGCCAACCCGCGTCAGGTTTACGAATATATGTCCACGTTGCGCGAGCGGCACCCCGCCGTTTTATGGACATTGCACACGCACAACACGCGGGGCATGGCCTTAGCCAATATTTTAGCGGGCCTTGAGGCGGGCGTCACGCATTTCGACGCCTCCTTCGCCGGCCTCGGAGGCTGTCCTTTCGCGCCTGGCGCCTCGGGGAACGTCGCCACGGAGGACGTTTTACATATGCTCCATGAGATGGGGATAGAGACGGGTTTCGACTTCGAGCGAACCATGACCGTCGCCCGCAGGGCCAAAGAGCTGACGGGGCGCTCAGACAGCAGTATGCTGCGAATTCCGTCCTGTGGAATTTAATTGCGTAAAATTCTGAATACATGCTATAATCGTATCTTGTAAAAATTGAAATGTATTTGAGGAGGCTTATGATACGCCATGAACGGCAAAGGAGAACCAAAAGGAGAGCCGGTGCGCGCGGTAGAGCGGGCTTTCGCCGTGATGGAGAGTTTTTCTTTGGACGAGCCTCGGTTGACATTAGTGGAAATCTCAGAAAAAATCAGCCTCCCCATGAGCACAACCCTCCGTATGCTGACGACCTTAGTCACGATGGGGGCGCTCAAGCGATACGACGACCGCACATATTCTTTGGGCGACAGAATTTATCTGCTGGGAGCCATAGCGAGGGCGCACTACAAGCCCTCGCTTATCATACAGCCGCATATGCAGCGCCTGCGCGACGAGGTGGGCGAGGCCGTGTCGCTTTACGGCATCGAAGGAGAGGACAGGGTGTGCTATGAGCACGTCCCAAGTCTCCTCACGATGCGTTGCGTCGTGCGCGTGGGCGACAGGTTTCAGCTTTGGGCCGGCGCGTCCGGCAAACTTCTCTTGGCCTACGCCAATGAAAAAATCATCGAGCGCGAGCTCAAAAAACTAATCCCCATCACAAGCGCCACGATAGTGGATAAAGATAAATTTCTGTCCGAGTTGTCTGATATTCGCGCACGCGACTACGCTATCAGCTACGGCGAGCGCGAGGACGGGATAATATCTATAGCCGTGCCGATTTTAGGCCCAACGGGAGAGGCAATATACGCGCTTTCCTTGGCCGGCCCCTCGCTGCGCTTCACGGAAGAAAGGGCAATAGCGCTTATACCGGAGGTACAAAAAATCTGTGTGGAGGTGGCCAACCATCTATTTGGGCGAAGTTAGTGAATCGTAGGGCGCGCCTGCGGCGCGCCTGTTGCCGCTAATGGTAAGACTTCATGCGTTATTTACCTGATTCAAGCAGATAGGCGGATAGCGATAATAAATATTTGCCATTAAATATTGCGCTAATCTATTTACTTTTGGACATCATATGTATTAACCCGGCAATGAAGTCGCGCGTTTTTGTCGTGAAGTATCTGCGAAAACCATTGCAAACACAAGAAGCTAAAAGTCTATAATATTACAATACGCAGAACATAATTGGTGGATTAATACTACGGAACTGCGTATGTCGTCTACCGTGAAAGTCGGAGGCGGCAGAGATACAGAGACCGGAGTCCCGCGCGCGTCCATCCTATCCAAATAATCCTTTTTGTAGACCGGCAATCCGGTATGTAATACCAAGTTGCAATCTATGGGGATTTAATCTATTTAGAAACCGTTGATATATCACGACTAAACGGATAATTAATCCCCTATTCTCAATATGTTGATTGCAACTTGGTATAAATCTATTTTCCCGATAGGTTTTCGTCTACATCTGGGCTTACCGTCCCTACCCCTGTATGACTCTGATTCATACAGGTAGGTATGCTTTCCAACTTTCTGATGAATGATACAAGCCACATTAACCATCCCCTTGACTTTGCTTTAGTAGATATAACATACCATATCTACTAAAGAGTAATTTTGTCAATGGGACAATATAAAAAATCCGACATTTTCAACGCCGTTTTATTAGCGTTGGTCGGGTTTTATTTCAAATAATTTGTACGACTCGTATTAGGAGTTTATCTATGATTGTATGTAGTTATAATTTTTATGCAGATTTGAGGCTGATATTGCGCAATTTAGCACACTAAAACCCTTGCAAAAAATAGGGCAAATTCCGTAGTTACACATATTAAAATTATAACCATGAAAGGAATAGATAAACCCGCATGAAATCAAGAAACATAGTTGTATTTTCGGGAAAAGAGGAATATAACGGTAAATACGACTTTATTCCTGTTTTTAAGGCTATATCCGAAGAAGGGATCGTTCTTTATGACGCTCGAAAGTGACGAAAGAGATATTCTTGTCAGAGACCGTTTGGAAAAATCCGCTGAGAAACTTTCTACCGCAAGGGATATAGTTGAAAATCATCCTAATGACTCTATAGCGTTCTCCACATCACCCCTCACTTTGGCGGAGGGGTAGGAAGTGTGCTTTTGAATTGGCTGAGGCGCTATGTATTTGCGCCAAGCTACATTTCTGACTACATCGGTACATGCCGGACGTGCTGAATGATAACGCGGAGAGGCTCGTTTTTTACCTTGACAAAATAAACTATATTATTTATATTACATATTATCAATTATGATAATCGCTGGGCAGTCAAAGAGTTTTGTGCGTTTTGGCTGAACAGGAACGTCTATGGCTCCTGAAAAGGAGTCATAGTTATTTAAGGGGTGTACGATGTATATTTGTTATATCGACGAAAGCGGAGATTCCGGCACCTTCCAACTTAGTGACCCTAATTCAAATCCTTTGTTTGTTATCATAGGTCTTATTGTTGCGCACCATAATTTACTTTCCATTACGCATAGGTTTTTAGAAATTAAGCGCCGGTTTTTTCCAGATTTGTTCCGGCCGAAAACATTATTTCTTGATAGTATCCAACAAGAAATCAAAGGTAACGATCTACGCAAGGCTTTGCGCGGAGGAAATCGAAGGCGTTTTCAACAATCCATTGGTTACATTGACGCTTGTATGAAACTGCTGACGGAATGCGACGTTAAATTATTGGGAACTGACGGTCGAAGAAAGCCGCAGGACAGTAGGACGACACATACAATCTTTACTCAACTTCATCAATCAAGAGGAAGCGGTTATTCTAAAATTATTGAAATGCCCTCATATGGTCATTCCAATAATTTTGCCATGTTGCAACTTGCGGACATTATATGTTCAGCCGTGATTTTTCCTATGCTGATAAATGTTTTCGGCGATCATTTGAGCGGTAGCAATAACACGCACCTATCAGATAAATATATCTTCGTTCGAGAGAGATATAAAACAATTATTAAGAATATGCAGTATAGGTATCTTGATACTGAAGGTTTCACATTGGGAGGCTTGTTGGTTTCAGACAGTACGGGCTTAAACAGAAAGACGAGTTTACTTTTTCGATGATGTATAGCGTTCTTCACATCACCCCTCACTTTGGCGGAGGAGTAGGAAGCGTCCTTTTGAACTGGCTGAGGCGCTTAGATTCGTGCGCTGTCAGCGCGGCGTCTCTTGATTACGCCAACGAAAACGCGGTTCTGACATGTAAAGAGCTTGGCGTTCCGCTTCTTTCGGAGGCTCACAGAGATATTTCGTCATTACTCGCTTGGGTTGAGCGAGCTGATATTGTCTTGATTCACTTTTGGAATCACCCATTGCTTTATGATTTTCTCGTTCGTAATCCATTGCCACCTGCACGGGTCGTTTTTTGGGCGCACGCTTCGGGCTTTCATCCACCTTATATTTTCCCAGAAAAAATATTGAATTACGCCGATAAATTTGTATTTACGACGCCGGCCAGCTTCTTTGCAAAGGAAATCGAGAGCTATCCGCGTAAAGACAAACTTTCCGCCATACTTTCGACAAGTGGTGTGGAGAGATTCGCTACGCTTCAAAAGAAGCCCCATGATGAATTTAACATAGGTTACGTGGGAACAGTAGACTATGCCAAGATGCACCCAGATTTTTTGAAGATGTGCGCCTCTATACATATCCCAAATGTAAAATTTATAGTAATAAGCAATGACAGCCAAGAAACTCTGAAACGCGCCGCTTCTGAGACGGGCATGGCGGACAAATTTTATTTTGCAGGGAAAGTCGCGGACGTTTGGCCATGGCTTGAGGTTTTCGACGTATTCGGATATCCCCTGAATCCGAACCACTACGGAACGGCGGAGCAAGTGTTGCAGGAAGCTATGGCGGCTGGGGTTGTGCCGGTGGTTCTGGACAACCGCGCCGAACGCGGAGTATTGGGCGAGTGTGGCGTGATAGCGAAAGACACGGACGACTACGCGCGCAAAATCGAAGCGTTGTACAATGACGACGAGGCGAGAATCGCGTTGGGGGAAAAGGCGAGGGAGTACGCGTTGAGCAAATTCACCTCCGGGGCGTTGTTTAGCGCTTGGGACGCGGTGTTGGCCGATGTCGTGACGGCAGAAAAACATCCCCGGCACTGGGTCTCCGACAGGGCTGAGCCGCTGTCGCATTACGAGATTTTTCTGGAAAGTTTGGGGAAGTACGCAAAAGTGACGGAAAACCTAAAGGAGATGGCAAACAGCCCCTTATGGATGTCCAGGAGCAAGGGCACACCGTTTCAGTACGCCGAGTTTTTCCCGGAAGATCGCGAGTTAGCCCGGCTATGCCATGAGCTTTTGCGGCCGGCACAATCCCCACACATTTACGCTCCGCCCATCATGCTCCTCTATGCGCTCATACACCTTCTCATCCCAAGTTTTCTCAGGTCTTTTATCGCATATCACTAAATGCGCCTCGTCGTGTCCACGATTTTGCCCCCGAAGCGGTCGCTATCCGCGGGTGAGTCTGTCTATGTACGAGTTTTCCAAGTTGTACAGCGAGAGCAAAACATTGTCAGCCAGCTGCTCGTTTCCCGCGCTGTAATAGAGAATGGCGCCCCTTATGTCGTAGTCCGCCCTTTCTCGGCAATTGGAGAGAATCTCCACCCCAACCATAAGGTTGTTTTTAGGGTTGAGCATGTCCTTGGCATTCTTGATGTTAGGATATTGTTTACGAATTTTTTTCTGATGAACCCGCCAGCGAACCTGCATAAGCCCGTAGTCTCCGCCGCGCGAAACCGCGTCGCGTCGTGCCGACGACTCGTTTACAATCATCGACGCCACAAGAAGCGGGTTCTGCTTGAATTTTTCTGAGATCTGAATGATAAGCACGGCGTATTCTTGGGCCTGAGCGTTACTCAGGCGTTTGTTGTGCTGCGAGAGAAACGCCGCTATGCTTTTTCTTTTGGCGTCGTTCTTTTTTTGGACGCCGCAACGCTTCTCGGCCATCTCTATCTCGGCCGTTCTGTTCCCCGCCAAAGAGAGCGGCGAGACATCCTGTTTCTTGACGGTCAATGGCGCGTCGTCCTTGGGTAGCGCCTTTATAATATCCCCGTTCAGCGATTCCTCCGAGAAGGCCTTGGGGAACAACAACTTCAGAGGTTCTTTCTTCTTAGGTAAAACAAAGTCATAACGCTCCAACTCCGCGGAGGCCGCAGACGCAAAAAGCACAAGCGCCACCGCGAGCGTCCATATAGTCTTCATTGGCCAACACCCCGCTTGAACCTGTATATATTGAAATAAACTCAGTTCTCCGTTTCTACATCTCGCCTTGCTTTCTGTCGTCAACTTGCCTTCTATTTTTTACTATTCATGGACTCCTTGGGCTTGCCGCCGGCTTCGGATCTATCCGTCATCCCGAGCCTGGCCTTAATCGACTTGATAGAGCCCATCTCATTCGTCACGTCGTTGCCTTTGCCATAGCGGACTACGGCGTCTTTCCAAGTTCCCTCTTCGTTCGGCGCGTAGTCTCCGACCGCCCTGCGAAGCTGAACTAACGCTATGTACATTCCCCGAACCGCGTTGAGATATTCGGTACGCACCTGCTGATTTTCGGTCTGCGCGTTGATGAGGTCTATCTGGGCCCCCATGCCCTCGTTGTACATGAGCTCCGTTATGCGCAACTCTTCGTCAGAGCGCTCCACCTGGCGTTTTTTAGCCTTTTCGAGAGACTCCGCCGTGTCCCAGTTGTTAAGAGCGACGGATAACTCTAATTTTGCGGTATTTTCAAGCGACATCAAGGAAGCCTCAGCCGCTTGCACAAGTCTGTCCGCGTTCAGCGTGTTGTATTTTGTCTCGTTACCGTCCACAATTGGGATATTAAGAGACAACGACGCGCCGAATTCACCCTTTTGGGGTGTGGAGGAGTTCCATGGCTCACTCCAAGGCGTCCAGCCCAGCGTGACCGACAAAGTGGGGGACAGCCCCTTAGCCGCTAATTTTTTAAGCACCTTGCTTCGCTCAAGGGCGAGGCGTGCGGAGCGCGTGTCGGGGCGGGAAAGAATCGCTTTATCCAACTCCGCGCCGAGGCTGTATTTCGGCACAATGAGCGGCTCGCCTATGGGGTAAACTTCAGTGCCGCCCGCGAGGGCCGCCAATGTGGCCAAGAGTGTCTTGTACTGAGACTGCGCCTCCGTAACCAAACTTTCGGCGGCCACGACCTGGGCCTCGGAGCGGATAAGGTCGAGCTTGGGGACGAGCTGCTGTTTGAATTTTTCCTCCGTAACGCGGTTGTTTTCGAGCCTCTGTCGCAGGACGTCCTCCTGAAGGGCGATATTTTCGCGCGCCAAGACCGTCGCCCAGTAGTTTTCTTCAGCCGTAGCGAAAAGCGTGTTCACGCTGTTTTCAAACGCGGCGCGCTGCGACTCGTAGTAAAGAATCAACTGACGTTCGTCCAATGTGTACTCTCCTGAAATGTCGATACGGTGAGAAAGGCCGATTGATGTGTTGTAAACCATCGAGTTTCTGTTGTGAGCGCCTCCCGTCTCCTGATCAGTGAGATACGAAGCCGAGCCGGACGCCGATATTCGGGGGCGCTGATGTGACACTGACGCCCTGACATCATAATAAGCGGCCTCGACGTTCTTTACACCGGCCTTGAGCGAATAGTTCTCGTCTCTTACCATTTCCATATAGCGTTCGAGGCTCACAAACTGCATGGCGGCGCATTCAGCGGAAAACGCAAGCCCCAAAAACACCGCTGACAATACCGCAATAACGGCCACTCTGATAACAGGCGCCCTAAAATATAGTCTCAATCAACTCACCCCGTCGTTAATATGCTCATATGTTCACAAGTACACAATAACTATTTTTATATTAACACAAAAACTCAAAACGGCGGACGGTGAATTGTCGCACCGCCCGCCGCAATATTCAAGATTAAAGATTTAATGCTTGATAACTCGACATTCACGCCCTGTTCAAAAAATCTTTAGTCCTACCTGTGAGGACGCGGCCTGTCGTCTCGAATAGGTGGTCGCGGGGCGGAGCGGCGAGGACGGGGCGCCGCCGGACGATGAGGTCTGGGTCCGGGGCGGTGGTACGCGGGGGGAGGCGGACGATGCCAGCCGCGATCGTCATCGTCATAGTAATCATGGTGGCGGCGATAGGGCGTCGGACTATCGGTGCGGCGATAACGACGATAATTATTATGACGGTTGTGACGCGGTTTGAATATATTATACAAAACCGCCGCTCCCGCTATGACGACCGCCGCCGTGAGCAAATCGTTGTTGCCGTCGCTCCTTATTTCCTCCTCGCGCTCCGATCTGGCCGAATCGCGATATGAATCATAATCAGCCCCTTTCCGCTGAGCGGCGCTCCCGTCGCCCTCCGCGGCATAGACAACCGTCGCGCCGGGCACCGCAAGACACAAAACAGCCGCCGTCACCGCCATGCCAAGCCACTTGAAACCAAATTTTCCCATCTTCTTGCATCTCCCCTCACTAAAATCAATAAAATCAACGAAATAAATATGCGGTCAATATGCGCATCCCCAAAACCATTACGTCAAGAATGATACACCTCACGGCGAGATTGTGCATCGTATATCCAAACGGCAACGGGATTGTATATTCATACAGTTTTCGCCATGACTTTCGACTTTTATTTTTCAACCTCGTCTTGAAGCCATTTCAGACGGCTTTTGACGTGCATGACCCAAGGCGACGCGGATAATTCGCCGGCGTCATATTTTTTAAGAAATCTCTCCAAGATGGCTTTGGCCTCTTTCTCTTTCGGTTCGTCAAACCCGTCGAGATAAAGATCCGAAAGCTCCCAATAAGCTTCCTCCGCCTCCGGCGTATCGGGGCATTCTTCTATGATTCGCATATAAAGCGACTCTTTTTCCTTGGCTGTTTCGCTCGCGGCGTCAGATGATATGTGGGAAACGGAGAAGCGAAGCGATAAAGCCAAAGCCCTTTGTTCGTCAACACCAAGCGCTTCGGCAAACGCAGCAAACGACAGAACGGACGCGGATAAAATGAAAACAAAAATCGCCGAAATAAACTTTCCTATTATGTTTCTCGCTACATTTTTCATATTGGTTTTCCTTTTTTATTTTAATTTAGGTCCATAATGTTGACAACCTGGACGCAAACGATATAATAACGCATATACTTAAAATATGCGTGTATTTTTTTGTATCCGGTGAGTTGGCCGAGAGGCTGAAGGCACTCGCCTGCTAAGCGAGTATAGGGGCTAAAACCTCTATCGAGAGTTCGAATCTCTCACTCACCGCCAAAGGACAAAAAAAGCAAGTAAAACACAGTATAAAAAGCCCGCTAACAAGCGGGCTTTTTGCTTATTCTATCATAAATAATCAGTATTTAAGCCTATCTATAAAATACAAATCCATAAATACCTATCACAAGCTATGTTATAAGTTCCACTTGTCAATTAAAATCTAATGAAATATACTGTCAGCGAAGATTTTTTTGTATGCGTTTCTGTATGCGTAGCGTATGTGACGAAATTTCACATACATTTTTGTGAAAGTGGCTTATATCAAGGTTTTTTCATTCGGTAAAAAAGATTCAAACTAACGCGCTATATTTTATTTTTTATGCGCTTTTTTGCTTTTTTACTTTTTCACATACAAATCACATACAGATTTTTGGTGTATGTGCGCGCATACGCCAAAAAAACCACATACAAAATCACATTCAGAACTTGTGGGGCAGGGCAAACGCATAAAAAACCACGCTCAGATCTTGAACTTATAGAAAAGAAGTGATAAAAATAGAACTATTCCATAGAAAAGAAAGGGGTAGCTCTATATGTCTTTAAAAGCCACAAGCATTCACGAATATTTCGGAGAACTTACAGACCCACGTTCAAATTCTTATACACGCCATTTGCTTATGGATATTCTGGTTATCGCTCTATGCGCAACTATCGGCGGAGCTGAAGGCTTCAATGACATTGAACTCTACGGAAGAATGAAAGAAACTTGGTTTCGTACCTTTTTGGATTTACCAAACGGAATACCTTCACACGACACATTCAACAGAGTCTTTTCATTACTGTTGCCTGAAGAGTTCTCAAAGTGCTTTATCAAATGGACACAGTCTTTAGCTAAAAAACTCGAAGGCGTCGTCGCTATTGACGGAAAAACTCTGCGCAGGTCCTTTTCCTCTGCGTCAAAGACAACTGCATTACATATGGTCAGCGCTTGGTCGTCAGAGAATAAATTAGTATTGGGACAAATACGCACTGCTGCGAAATCAAACGAGATAACAGCTATTCCAGAGCTTATCTCCATGTTGGATATCAAAGGTTGCACAGTAACCATAGACGCTATGGGTTGTCAAAAAGACATAGCTCAAAAGATAATAGACAAATGACGCCGATTATGTTTTAGGCTTGAAGGGTAACCAAGGAAACACTCTTGACGCGGCAGAGTTTCTTTTTAAATGCGAAGAAAAAGACAACTTTAGAACCTGTTTAATATCTTTTACAACCAACATAAACATGGTACAATCGGTCAAAAAAGTTAAGGGGTGGATATTGATGAGGCAATCGTACCCAAGTGATGTTACGCGTGAGCAGTTTGAAACTATAAGCTACCACTTTGAAACATTTCGAAAGGTTACAAGGCCGCGCAAATATGACCTTTACGATATTTTTTGTGCTTGTCTTTACGTTCTGAAAGGAGGTTGTACTTGGCGCGGCTTACCGCATGACTTTCCTAATTGGCAGACGGCTTATCATTATTTTCAAATGTGGAGCAAAAAGGATGATATCGAAGAGATCTCGTTATTAGATAAAATAATGAGAGAGTTAGTTATGTCAGAGCGTATTATGCTCGGACGCGAACCAAGTACATCTATGATCATAGTCGACTCCAAAAGCGTCAAAAATGCCGACACGGCCGAAGAAAAGGGTTATGACGCGGGAAAAAAACTTCAGGCGTAAAGATACATATCGGCGTTGACACGAATGGCTTGCCGCACACGCTTCTTGTAAGTACCGCAAACATTACTGACCGCACAGGCGCGCTTGAAATGCTGCGTCCATATGCTCCGGAACTGTCTATGCATGTTGTGAAGATTTTGGGAGACGGTGGGTATACAGGTGAGAAGTTTGCATATGAGGTTGAGTCTCTTATCGGAGCCGAGGTAGAGATTGTCAAGCGCAACGAATTACACAAATTTGCTGTACTTCCAAAGCGGTGGGTTGTCGAACGAACCTTCGCTTGGCTCGACAAATGCCGCCGTCTATGGAAAAATTGCGAGCGTAAAATCACCACAACTTTACAAATGATCTTGCTTGCCTTTGTTTCGTTGTTGTTGAAAAGATATTGAACAGGTTCTCAGGACCCCTTCTGAGCAGATATTATTAATCCACCAATTATGTTCTGCGCATTGTAATATTATAGACTTTTAGCTTCTTGTGTTTGCAATGGTTTTCGCGGATACTTCACGACAAAAACGCACGACTTTATTGCCGGGTTAATATACTATAAAAAGGAGGGTTAATACCCTCTTTTTTCAACCTTTTCCCTCGTTTATTCAGTCATGGAGGCGATAAGACATGGAAGTCAAAGTTCTAAGCAAGGATTTTATGAGCGACGACCCCAATACAAGGCGTCACGCCCTGAAGCTCGACACGATAAAGGGCGCGGACAAGCTCAAGTTTACGATGAAGAGCAAACCAGCTTCGGCTAAACCGAATACAACGAAGGTAGGGGCGACCGCCCCCGGTCACCCGTCTTTAAGCGCTGGTCGCCTGTCTTTGGATGTCATTCATCCGATTACCATCACTCCCCGACCGCCTCTCTCACCTTCTCCTCTGACGGAAGAAGAGAAGCGCAAAGCCATGAACGGCGTGGCTGAGATCTTATCGGTTTTCGACCGCTCTTTGAGGTACGAAGTAATAGAGGAAGCGGAGCTTGTACAGTTGCATATCATAGACAACCGCGACGGCACCGTTGTGCGTAAGATACCCACGGATGTCGTGGTGGAGTTTGTCAAAACACTGAAAGAAAAGTTAGACAGCGTTGAGGGCGAACATGAGGAGCCTGTCGAGGCGGAAAGGCCGGTCGAAATAGAGGGATTGGCCGAGACGGAAAGACTGGATATTAAGGCGTGATTTCTAAATCTTCCGCCAAAACTCGTATTAGCTTTGCAAGGCTAATACGAGTTTTTATTATTAGGGCCTGTTTAAAATTACTTTACTGCGTAAAATCGAGAAATTACCTGAGCCAAATTAAACAACCTGAAATCCCGAAAAAATTTATAGCTACATTGGCTCTGAAATAGAAAATGCCTCAAGTATTCGTTTCTGTTCTTTTGTCAGTGGAAAACGGGCGTTTCCTTAAATACTGCGACTTGCTGTATCCTGAAGCGGCTCAGGCTTGAAGATAGTATAATACGGATTCAACTGACATACTTTAACGTCTCGGCATAGTGATAAGATATAACTTTTTTGGGCGCGGTTTCAATATAGCCGTCTTCTTGATGAGAAAGCCTGCTCAATTCGTTGCCGGTTTTGCTGCCGAGAATTTTAACCACATCGGCAACGGTTTCTTTTTCGTCTTCGGACAAGAATTCCGCAGCCTCTTTAGCTTTTTTCCCAGCACTAAACCAGCGGCCTTCCCAGTCACCTTGTTCGTCATCATCGACGACTATGATTTTCTTGTCTTCTATTTCATCAAAGAGAGCGTAGCTTTTATTTCCGCTCACAACAGGGCCATTTTGCAGATGAACGTAGGGCAGCCATGAAATTGCCGAAGCGTAGCGTTTGCAATGAAGAAAATCGCAATAGAAAAGCAGCTTATTGAGAGCCACCAAAGGGGTTTTGCATGACAGCAAAATAAGCAGATGAGCGAGCATCGCAGAAAATTTAACCGTCTCCCCTACGGCGTTCAACGACCGCAACGCGCTTTGAACGTTCGCGGACGCCGCATTGATTTTCTCCTGTACTTCGTTCACCTTATTTTTGGATTCACGTTCCAATTTTGGGGCATTGTGCAGGACAAGTTTCCTAAATTCATCGGGGTCGGTTGACAGACGAAACAGATGATCGCATTTAGGGGGTTGCAGAGTGCCTCTTTCGTACCTCTGAATTGAGGCTTCCCCGATACCTATAGATAGCGAGTAGTCCTTCTGAGAGAGACCGTATGCCTCGCGAATGTCGCGAATGTCTTTGGGGGATAAAAGACCAAAACGCTTGCGGTACCCCGCAATGGCTTCATTGTAGAGTTTGGTATAAGCAGCGTTATCTAAGAAAACTTGGTCGTCGACATAACGTTCCAACTCTGTGGGAGTCACGTTTATTTCGGTGTCTCCAATGGGAATAGATTTAACGAGAATTTTTTCTGTGTCCATATAATCAAAATTCCTCCTCATTATTTATTGGTTCAGGCTGCGTTCTCTCAGATATATGAAAACTAAGGATTTTACAAATGTCGGAACCCTTGCATTATATACCCCCAAATCCGCAGGTTGCCACCTAAAAAGCACCCAAAAAACCAGAGCAAACACATAACAAAGAGTTGTCAAATCAGAAATTTTTAAAAAAACAAAACAAAAAAATGCGAATCACAAATAAAACGTGTATAATGATCAAACTATTTAGTAATTTTCAGTAATATATATTTTAACTCAGAAAGGATAGGTGTCATTTTATGGAAGGAACAGAGCTAAAGGAAACAGAGTTTAAAACAACAGAGAGGGGATTAATGGTGATGAAATACAAAGATATTGAGAATTTTGTAAAAAAGATGATTGATGAACCCGAGATACCTCAAAGCGAAAGAGAAGTGATTTTCAGCTCGAAACTTGACCTCCTAAAGTCCATACGAGAGGGCGTCAAAACAATGTTCGATAAGGGTCATTCACCGGAGTTTATAAGTAAATTTTTAAACCAGGAATTTTCAAATAATTCTATTGAAATATCCTTTTCGGAAGCAGAAATACTACACGAGCAAATCAGTATCATAAACGAAATCATCGAATCTAAGAACAAGATAATCGATTCTAAAAATGAATTGCTTAAAGAAAAAGAAATTGATATCGAGTCAAAAAACAGAGCGCTTGAAGAAAAAGAACAAATAATCGAAGAACTCAACAAAAAACTTGATACTGTAAAACAACTTAGAGAAGATGCGGTTTACGAACTCAGTGCAAAAAACGACATTATCAATACATTAACAGAAGAAAAAAATAAAGTAATTGAGTCCAAAAATAGAACTATAGAAGAAAACAAAACTTTGCTCGCGTCAAAAGACGAAGTGATTGAAGAAAAGAATAAGGCAATCGACGAATTGAGCAATAAACTTAATGTCTTGACTGAGCAATTGAAAGAAAAAGAAAAGACAATAAATGCTTCAACATCAAAGCTTGATGACTCGACAAAAACAACCGAAGATCGGAACCTGAGTATCAAAAATGATATAAATGATAAAACCCCGGCAGTAATTATTCCGGAGCAAAAGGCAGACGCGCCCAACAACAACGAAACTCCGATTGAAACATATGGCGCAAATGAAACACACGAAACAAACGATGTTGTTTCCAATGAGCAGGAAACGCAAAAATTGCACACAACAGAACACGAGCCTAAAACCGAAAAAAGAACATACTTGCAACGTATGCCGAAGAACCCCGAAGAAGGCGACGAACTGAGATACGCCGGTGCAAAATTTGATCCAGAGAAAAGTCGCTGGTATATTCCAAGCGATGTGAATCTGGATAAATTCACATCTTGGGAATCTGAAGAGAATTAAAACATTGGAGGTCTTATTGTGGTAGATGTGATTTTAGACGAAAAAGAGAAAAAAATAGCAGAACGAAAAGAAACGCTTCTGAAGAAAGTGAGTGTCTTAAACGAAAAAATCAAAAAAATAGACGAGGAGGGCAAAAAACTGAAAACCCAAAAATCCAAAACCGAGCAAAAAAAGGACACTCGAAAAAGTCTGGTGTATGGCGAATTTGTTATGCAGAACGAAGAAATCCGTGAAATAATCAATAAAAACGAAAACTTCGATCTCTTTTTAAAACGGAATGCAGACAGAAAACTTTTTGGATTCAGCCCTATTACAAAAACATCTGATATATCCGACAAAACGCACGAAACAGACATAAGCAATACAGAAATCAAAACAGCAACAGACGAAACAGTAACAAACGAAAAACAAGAAATTCAGCAGTAACTACAAATAAGCAGTCAATCATAGTTCATCACAGATTCGCGTCACCTGAATTGGGGCGCGAATTTTATTTTATCCAAATTTAAAATAGATAAAAATGACTGTAAATGACTGTAAATGACTGCAAAATGACTGAATTATGACTGTAAAGCGACTGGAGGATGACTGTAAAATGACTGCAAGGCGACTGGAAGATGACTGTAAAATGACTGTAAAGTGACTGGAAAATGACTGGAAAGTGACTGGAACTATGACTGTAGACAAAAAAAGCCCATTATGTAAAATGAAATGCAGGACAAGGACGGAATTGTATTACGCCGACACTCCGTGTCTGCATAATCCAATTCCCCTGTCATTCGGCGCTACGCTTCTCACGACAGGAACAAAATAAAGATAGGGGAGTATGAAAGAAAAGTGACCAGAAAACTCATAAAACCTATAAGATTCACCGAAGAAGAATTTGAAAAAATTAAACAACATTCAGAGCGTTGTGGCATATCCTTCTCCTCTTACGTCCGAGAATGCGCCTTAAACCACAAACCGAAAGGACGGGACATGTCAAACCTAATCCACCAAATCGCGAAGCAAGGCGGATTACTGAAACACCTGCATAACGAAGGATTAGGGCACAGTGACCAAACAAGCGAGCTTCTGCGGGAAATGCAAAAAACAATTAAATACATCAGATCCGACGAAGTTGAATCGAAAAATCAATGACAAATAAAAAACTCAATATTTGAAAAACAAGGGGGGACAAAGAGTGAAATAAAATGATTGGAAAACCTGCAAAAAGCAGAACAGATAAAAGGAGTAGTTTCCGTACTCTGATCAACTATATTGTCGGCGAGCGCAACGAAGAAACCGGAGAAAGCGAAAGAGCCATCCACATTGGGACACGAAATCTCTTTTGCGACATCAAAGAAAATTACAAAGCGATCGCCTCGGAACTGAGCGGTTTAGGGTCCAGCAACACAAGAATAAAAGATCCGATATTTCATTTTATTTTATCTTATCGGCCAACTGAGATCCCTACAATAGAACAAACTGAAGAAGCAGTAGACATAGCGCTGAGGGAATTGGGACTGCAAAATTGCAAAACTATATTTGGAGTGCAAAACGACACCGGCATACACCATATTCACGTTTGCACATGTAAAGTTGACCCCGACACCGGGAAAGCAATTGACCCCGGCAAAGGATGGCCCCTTGAAACTTTAATGAAGGCATCACGAGAAATTGAATTAAAACAAGGTTGGGAGATATTAGAGCAGGATCCGTATTGGGAAGTAAAAAACGGGCGGGTTGTTAAAAAACCAAAACAAGAAAAAACAAAACAAACTCCCGCATTAAAAACCGGCGCTCGCGACTTCGAAGCCCACACGGGCGAAAAATCGTCCCAAACAACCGCGATAGAACAAGTTGCCGATATTATCCGCAAATCCAAAACTTGGGATGAATTGCATAGCAATTTAAGCTATAGTGGTTTTAAGTACCAACGCAAAGGCAGCGGAGCCGTCATCTTGGTAAACGGCATCTGGATCAAAGCGAGCGACGCCGGACGAGATTGCTCTATTGCGAACCTTGAAAAAAGAATAGGCCAATATAAAAACATCGAAGGTGAGAACACCCCCGGTGATAACAATAGCGCGGAAAAACAAACATTAGCTCAAGTTAAAACCGCAAACACAGAGAAAACACGAAAAGAACCGACAAAACAAGTCTCAAGTACAAAGAAGGGCCTAAACGCATGGCAACGATACCAAATTTATAAAGATACCTACCAGAAGAAAAAACTAAAACGCAAGGAATTTTTTGCAGTACAAAAGCTCGAAACCCAAGAGTTGAAACTGCGGCAAAAGCTCGAAAGATCCGAGCTATTTAAACACAGTTGGAAAGGCAAAGGAAAAGCACTTAACGCACGTCGAATGGAAATGGCAGCACATCAACTACAAGAAAGAATTTTACTGCGAAGAAAACAGGCAAAAGAAAAAGAAGAGATGTTGCCACCATTTGAAAAATTCCTCTCCTATCGCAGATGGCTCAAAGAAAACGAACCAGAACGAGTGCGGGATATTCGCAACTGGCAAGACGCAACCGCAGAAAAAGTCATAAGGGAAAACGTGGAAGCACCACAGATAGAACTCGCCGTCCAAGAAGCTGCCAAAAAAGCAAAACGAGAATTGGAACATAAAGAAGCCGATGAAGCCACAGAAAAAGAAATACTGCGCCTACGCGCCGTATACGCAGAGAAAAAAGCGCAAGAAAAAACCAATCTGAAACCTGAAACGCAAAATATTAACGCGCTTTTAAATGAATACGGACTGCCTGACTTCACTGACGACCAAGGAAGCGCACTTACCCCGCTTGATATTAAGTACGCCATTCCTTCTAAAATTTTAGAAACAGCGGAAAATCCTGTTTTAATCGCCAAATCTATTCTCGGCCCAAGCGTCTCAATCATCGACCCCCAACCAAACACCACCTACACCGGCGACATCGCGAGAATAGGAAGGGAATATGCTATTCAAAAAACAGCGCCAAATAAATGTGTAATTCATGATTTATCAAGAATGACAGTCGAAGACTACTTGACGTTGACAGACATGCCTAAAAACAACCGCCACGTATCCATATCTTATAACAACAATGACGTTTTACTGGAAGTCCCCAACAAAAACAAGGAACAAAAACCAGCAATCACTCGATGAATACAAAAAATCTTTGAAAGGAGCTATAAAAATGCTCGAAAAGGTCGAAATTAATCCATCTTTGCCCCCTACTATCCCTATGGATAATAAAAACGAAGAGAACGAAAAAACAAAAAAGAAAAAAACAGCAGTAAACATGGCAGGAATAGAGGCTTTTAGAACAATTGTAAATGAAAAAAACGGAACCGTCTCATACAAACGCAAAAGTGAACGATTCCAAATTATTCCGTCTTTTAAGCAGGCACAAGACTCCATAAAAATCTTTAAGACAGACGACGATACGCTCTTAGCGGCAATGCAAATTGCTCATAACCAATGGGGAGCAATAAACATAAAGGGCAAAAAAGAACACTTAGATAAGTGTTGGAAAATAATAGAAGAATATAACAAAGACCTCAACCCCAGAGACCAAATCAAGGCAAAGTTTCCAAATGAATATCTTAAAGAAAGAGAAATAGCGAAAAAACAGGAAAGAGAGATTGAACAGGAAAATGGCATATACAAAGAAACAACGAAAACCAAACTGATACAAACAGAAAACCAAATAAAAAACAATATAGCAAACAACAAACTCTCTGACTATGACGAAACAGAAGTGATAAAAAATCCAATTTTAAAAGAAACACAGCGTGCTATCGCGGATTTGGAGAACAGCCCCAATGATCGCGTTACAAAAGAAAAATCAGTCAAATCAGTAGAAAAAAACCTTGAAGCCAGTTTAGACTCGAAGAAAATTGAGGAGGGGTACAAAGTCTCGGAAAATGAGAGTCTAACCGAGGAACACGGTCACAAATTAAATAAAATCGAAGACCCTCAACCACAAAAGGAGGATCCGATTGACATCGCAAAATCTATTTTTGGCCCGTTTGCCCCGATTGGCAACGCCCAAAAAAACCAAACCTACACCGGCAACATTATCCGAATAGGCAAAAATTACGCTATTCAAAAGACTGATACAAAAGTCGTAATCCACGACCTCTCCAAAATCTCCAACGACGACTTTATCGCTATGACCGACATCCCTAAAAACACTCGTCACATCTCTATATCATATGACAACAATAATAACGCTAACCTAAAAATCCGCAACCAAAGCAAAGAACAGGAATCTGGGTTTTCGCGCGAACTCACTCTTTGAAGCCGTGATTTTAATGCCTAAAAATACAAATTAAGCCTATTCTTTGAAATAATGCTATAATCACCAATGTTGAATTATGTCATAACAAAATATAGAATACGGAATCGCGGATATCTTGCCATTAGGCAGAAATCCCCAAGAAACCCTCGTTTCAAATCACAAACTAAATAGTGAGGCATTGCCACAAAATATTATGTCATTGATTTCAATAATAGTGATTTTGTTCTGACAACCCTGACATTGAAGTAAAGAGCATTTTAAATACCTTGACAACCGAACGCGACAAAAGGGGTGAGCAGAAAAATCCCCACCCCTCCGAATAGCGGACAGAGCGCCCGACGCGATGACATCCTGCCATGACAGTGGAGGGGAAAAATTGTACAAACTATATACAAATAGATTGCCATATGTTAAATAATTCACAAAGGGAGGGAAAAAAATGACAGAAAAAGAACTTGAGACACTGAACGAGGAAATAAGAGACAAGCTCTGCGCCCCCGCTCCTACCGACAGCATGGAAGATATCGAAGAATTTGACGACGACTAACCATCAGACATTCGCGGCGCAGAACGCGCCGCGAATGTTCGCAAACCAAATATGATAGGAGATAAACAAACATGAGGCTCACAGTAAAAGACGCAATTGAAAAATACAACATCGATTTATATGAAAATCCTCCGGAAATAATAATACCGTGTGAAAATGACCGTCACTATATAACCGACAGTGAAACTATCTTCTACAAAGAATATTATCAAGAATTACAAGAAAAAAAGGCTGAATACCTTAACGCTATTGCTAAAGCGGAAGAAGAAATTGAAGACATTGAAGAGCCGGAAGACGAACATGAAGATACATATATTGACATTGATATTTGCCTTCAGGATTCCAGCACAATAATTGGGTCTTATGCGTTTTCTGTCGAAAAGTACGTCTCTGACGAGGAACTTGACTGGGAAGATGTAGAAAAACAATTGATAGAAGACTATGGGGATGACGTAATTACTGTGTACGATGACAGATGTGAAGACTTTGAATTCTTCGATGAATATAAAGATCTTATCGCGGAAGCAGAAGATAAGTTTGTCGAGGACGGTGAAGAATATCCGTCCATCACGGACGCTATAGAAGAACGAACATATAAAGGCGAAATTATTGCAAGAGGATCGCTTTGCGCAATACAAAAGACAAACAAAGACCAAGGCATCATTCATGACATCAAAAACTTGAAAGATTTCCCCTGTGCGTCGAACAACTCGAACATTCCTTTCCTCGAAATAACCTATGATAAGGAAATGAACGGAACGTGCCTTATCCGGCGCGAAATCGAACTTTCACGATAACTAAAAACAACGACCTCTTGGTTGTCAGTCACTCCGCCCTAAACGGCGGGTCTCCGTAGCTTAAAAACAGGATGAAAAATCTAAGAACCTGTTCAATATCTTTTCAACAACAACGAAACAAAGACAAGCAAGATCATTTGTAAAGTTGTGGGGATTTTACGCTCGCAATTTTTCCATAGACGGCGGCATTTGTCGAGCCAAGCGAAGGTTCGTTCGACAACCCACCGCTTTGGAAGTACAGCAAATTTGTGTAATTCGTTGCGTTTAACAATCTCTACCTCGGCTTTCGATAAGCGACTCAACCTCATATGCAAACTTCTCACCTGTATACCCACCGTCTCCCAAAATCTTCACAACATGCATAGACAGTTCCGGAGCATATGGACGCAGCATTTCAAGCGCGCCTGTGCGGTCAGTAATGTTTGCGGTACTTACAAGAAGCGTGTGCGGCAAGCCATTCGTGTCAACGCCGATATGTATCTTTACGCCTGAAGTTTTTTCCTCGCGTCATAACCCTTTTCTTCGGCCGTGTCGGCATTTTTGACGCTTTTGGAGTCGACTATGATCATAGATGTACTTGGTTCGCGTCCGAGCATAATACGCTCTGACATAACTAACTCTCTCATTATTTTATCTAATAACGAGCCTCTCTTCGATATCATCCTTTTTGCTCCACATTTGAAAATAATGATAAGCCGTCTGCCAATTAGGAAAGTCATGCGGTAAGCCGCGCCAAGTACAACCTCCTTTCAGAACGTAAAGACAAGCACAAAAAATATCGTAAAGGTCATATTTGCGCGGCCTTGTAACCTTTCGAAATGTTTCAAAGTGGCAGCTTATAGTTTCAAACTGCTCACGCGTAACATCACTTGGGTACGATTGCCTCATCAATATCCAGTCGAGTAGACAGCGAACAATCTTAACACTCGAAGTGATAAGATTGTCCACTGCCCCTCACGGAACCGTACTTGCGGTTTTCCCGCATACGGCTCTTCAAATCAGCTTCGGTTCAAAAGTCCATATTGGCTGATTGATACCTTATATCCTTCAGTTCATGTTCCACGTTCTAAAGAACCTCCTGTGTCCCGCGTGTTTCCCTTTAGGAAACGCTGATTTGTTATCCCCTTCGCTCCATGTGCTTTCACACACTTCATCACTACTATGAGATAATCCGACTTCTGGCAGACCGTCAGGCTCACTCCATTTACAAGATTTCATTTACCCTTACCGCTTATGTGGTTTCGTAGCAATAAAGCGGAGTCTGTCAGACCTCCCAGGTATGCGCGTACTACCTTTGTATGCTCGCCACTCTCTTTGACCCCGACGGAACCTGCTCACTCTCGCTTAACGAATGGAGCATTGCTGTCTGCTGTGAAGAGGAACACATCGACTTCCATTCAATAAAATTACGGGGCTGAATCGCTTCACGCTTTCGCATTGCGGCTCTCATACTCCCACGCCTACGCTTAAACCTCGCCTCGCGGCTTCGGCTCCAAGGCTTGGTACTGGCTGTTTGCTAAACTTTACCAGGTCAGGACTCTCACCCGACTATATTACGCACACCGAACTGGCGCACCCTCTTAACTTTTTTGACCGATTGTACCATGTTTATGCCGGTTGTAAAAGATATTAAACAGGTTCTAAAGAAAGCGTCAATCATAGGCTGCCTCAATAATTAATCCATATTTTCAGTGATATGATTCCTATATAATATCCAATTCATCAACACGATCAATATCTCGGCAATTATCTAACAGAAAGGAACCGATTGATATGCTGACACTTGATAGGATAAAAACAGTTGTCTCCGAAATTGCGCCAAAATACGAAATCGAAAAAGTATATCTTTTTGGTTCATACGCTCGTGGCGACGCAATAGAAGAAAGTGATGTAGATCTTCGTATTACGGGTGAAAACCCAAGAACTTTATTTGGCGTAGCGGAACTTTGCATTGATCTGGAAAAAACACTCAACAAGCCCGTTGATATTCTCACACCAGGAGCCACAAGTGAAAGATTTTATAACTTAATTAAAAACACGGAGGTGTTAATTTATGAAAGCGAATAAAAGTAACGAATTTCTCGTTCAGAGAATGTCAGAATACTGCGAAGAAATTCCTGAAACAATAGAACGTTTTGGCGACTCTTTAGAAACTTTCAGTACAGATCGTGATTATCAAAAATCGGTTGGCATGTCTATTTTCCAAATAGGTGAACTGTCAACTCATTCAACAAAAGAATTTCAAGAAAAATATGATGAAATTCCATGGGAAAAAATTAGAAAAATACGCAACCTTGTGGGACATGAATATGAACAAATGGACATTAAAAAAGTATGGGGCGTAGCAAAAGAAGATATCCCCTCACTCTTAGATGATTTCAAAAGCGTTTTAGCTGACCTAACCCACGAGCAAGCCATAAAAGAAGCCCAATCTATTTTCGCAGAAGGAACAGAAATTATTGATGCGAAGCCGGACAAATCATACTACGGCGCAATCGTCGCCTTCACAAAAGACTACGCGATTCAGGAAGCAGATGGTCAGGCCGTACTGCACAAACTTGACGATTTAGACACACGAAACATTGATAAAGAAAATCACAACGATTCCGAAAAAGTCTTGATAAAACCCAAAGAAGCAAAATTTAGAGAAATTTTGACAGGACGCAAAGCTGAAAAAGCCTTTTTAGACTTAAAACGCGAGACACAACAAAAACAGGATTTAGGACGCTGATCCCCTATTCGCTCAAAACATAGCGGTTTGCGCACGGAGGATATGTATCAACCCAAAAACTCGAAACGGAGGAACCCAAAAATGGAACAGGACAATCTGTATGAATTATCGGAAAACCTCAACAAACGCTACAAAAACGCTCTCACTATACCCGGCGATTCAACGACCGTCGTAACTTTTTTAATGAATGAAGCAAAAGAAGCACTCGGCGGACATAGTGTTGACCATCTCGTTGACGAAAAAAACGGCGTTGACTTCTATCATATCTATTCTGCTGAAACTGATGGATTACCCAAAAAAGAACCAACAATACTTTTTGACAATATTGACAAAAAATTTCTTGTCGGACTCCCAATGACGTTAAATGTAAAACAGGAATACAGTCATGAACAAAAGGTAATCGCGGAAACTTTGAACGAACAGCTTTATGACTTTATCAAAAATAAAAACCGCCATACACCCGATGACATAAAAGAATTTGTGTGCGGCTTGCTATCCGATGCAAACGAAACACTCAATGGCACAGGTTCTGAATGCAGATTGTCTGGTGCCAAGGACAAAGAAAACGGCGTTGACTACCTGGGTATTGAACTGAAAGACGGCGACCCCGAGGAAACGATAATTTACGACGGTATTAATGAACAATTCCTCGTCGTATCTTACGCGCAAATAGAAGAAAACCAGCAAAACGCCTATGAGTACTCCGGCGAAAAAGAAAAAAATAAAAAAAACAAGGAGCAATGCGACCTCGCTTACGGTCACTTGGACAACGGACTGTCTGTTTGGAACCGTCTACAGGAAGAAGCTGGTGACTACAAAAAAGTTGCACATATCAACCCCGACCGAACCGTAAAATTTTATGACGAGAATTTGCCCAATAACCTAAAAAAAGAAATATTACACGAAGCCAGAACATGTGATATGCAGGTGTCAACTACCCAGAAAGATAAAGTCTTTCATACCAAACCTCTTGCCTCGGCAGAAGAAGAACTTGAAATTTTCTTGGACTTATGTGCCATTGGCACCCCAAAACAGATCGAAGCCGCTATTGACGTCGGTGCCGACCCAAACGCGAAAACAACAAACGGCTGGACACCTCTGATGGCTGCCGCATGGAACAATCTTGATCCTGAAGTTACCGCAACCCTACTTACCCATGGCGCTGAGGTGAACACAAGAGACAACGATGGACTGACTGCCTTACTATGCACTGCCGAAAACAACGCGGAGAGCGAAGTTATTAAAGTTCTTCTCGACGCCGGCGCCGACGTAAACGTAAAAGACAACAACGGCGTAACGCCTCTCATAAGAGCCGTCAAAAATGATTCTAACAGCGAGGATTTTAACCAAAAAACTATTTCCCTCCTCCTCGGCGCTGGCGCTGATCCGAACGCGCAAGCCAATGATGGAACAACATCCCTTATAATGGCAGCCAGACTCAATGCTTATCCTCAAAGTTCTAAAATTGTAAAAACTCTCATATCCCACGGCGCTGATGTAAATGTAAAAGACTATGGCGGTTGGACACCCCTGATATATGCGTCCGGTTCCCCCGGCAACCCCAAAATGGTCAAAACTCTCCTCGATGCCGGTGCCGACGTGAACGCGCAGGACAATAATGGCAGAACAGCAATAGACCGCGCTAAACATTTCCCCGGTGGAAAAAGCTCCGAAATCATTTCATACCTCGAATCTGCCTCTCGCTCCGGCATCACCCGATAAACGCAAGATAAGAGAAGGTAAAGGGTGGAGCTTGATTTGAGAACCCCATAAGAAGAAGCTACAAGAATTATTCATATAATCATAGGAGTATACTAAAAAAGGAGAAATTTATTATGAGCAATCAAACTTTTTACGAACTATGCGCTAATGGCACTCCCAAAGAGATTGAATCCGCTCTTCAAAACGGCGCAAACGTGAACGCGAGAAGCCAGTATAGAACACAGGGGTTCGAAACGGCGCTGGTGAATGCTATTAACTTAAATCCCTCCCCCGAAGTCATTCCCCTCCTCCTCATACATGGTGCCGATCCGAACGCGAAATGTGAACTCGACAGCGCGACACCCCTGATGGCCGCCGCTTGCAATAATGAGAACCCTGAAGTTATTGAATCTCTCATCCAGTACGGCGCGGATGTGAACACGAGAGATAAGGATGGCGGAACAGCTTTAATTTACGCCGCAATGAACAATCTCAATCCGGAGGTTACTGCTACCCTTCTTAAAAACGGTGCCGAAGTCAACGAAAAAGATTTTTGCGGCTGGACGCCCCTGATGTATGCTGCCAAGAATAACCCCGCGCCGAAACTGATAAAGATATTCCTTGACCACGGCGCTGATGTGAACGTTCAGGGCAGCTTCAACAAAACACCGTTAATGAGAGTCATAAATAATAGGTGTTGTGACCTTGAACCTGCCGAAATTGCGGAAACCGTCTCTCTCCTCTTAGACCACGGCGCCGACGTAAACGCGAAAGATAAATATGGTAGAACCGCACTCGACTACGCCAGTAAAAATCCAAAACTGAAAGACACCGATATTTTTAAACAACTTGTCGTTGCCACCCGCCTCGGCATTGATAGGCAGGGAACCTACGAACGATAGTAATAAACGGACAACCTGCTCACGGCGAGTGCGGTAAGCTACCTTTGGGATATCACAAGGTCACAGGAAGACATTCTCGAAATACTTACGGAAGAATGTCAGTTCACCGAGTCTGAAGCAGAACAATACACAAACCTCGCAATTGACGTAAAAACACCGGAGAAATTTCGAACCAAAGAAACCAAAGTAGAACTCGAAAGGGGACGTTTAAAATGGTTGGCAAAATAAGTTTGGAAACATTGATATGGGATCCCAGCACACCTGAACAAATCAAAGAATACGAACAAACACGGAACAAAAATTACGAAATTGACACAATACACAAAGAACAATCTGAAAAATACAACAATCGGGAACAACAAAATCCAACAAACCAAACCAAAGTAGCCTTTCCCGATGTTCAACCTACTGACTCAACAAGCGACAAAACCCGAGAAGACAAAATATCTGAAATCCGCGCCGCCGTCGAAGACGGCGACATGGTTTATATCGGAAAAACCAGATATTATGTATACGGCACAAACAAATTCTTCGCAAACCTTTACAAAACGGACGAACTCAAAGCTCTCCCGGACAAAATCATGTTATTCAAAGACGAAGAAGCATACGATAAAAAGCAGTTGATGGAAATTCCGAGCGACATAAAACTGGGAATACGAAAAAACAATTTCCCGGTAACAGATTATTTCCTTGATATAGAGGACTTTAGGGATGCCGTCCTGAGCAACCCACTTAACACTGATATTGGCCAGCGTATAGATATCGATATACCAAGAAACAGCGTCCCCTATATTCCCGAACTTCAAACCAACGGCAGCCCGTACTATACGGTCGGAGACCGCGCGTATATAGACAAAGACAAACACTGTGAGATACAGGCTATAGGAAATAATCGAATCTGGTACACAGAAACCTCGGGCAAGGAAGGATGTCCATTCGCTACAGCCACTCCTACCGCCGCGCCCACGTCTATAATTACAAACCCAAACCCTCTGATTATGGCTTGGCAAGGAGATTTTGAGACTCAATTTTTTAACAACCCCCTAAACCAGGAGGCTATTTTTCGCGGAAAAAAAATCGCCGAATCCGTCATTAGACCTGACATCCCCAATATCACCGCTGAATCAGATAAAACCTACACCAGCGATAATCTGAAAGGAGATTTTGCAATGACAACAAACAAAGATTTTTTCGAACTATGTGCCCAAGGCACACTCGCAGAAGTTAATACGGCAATCGAAAACGGCGCAGATGTGAACACAGAAAATAAATACGGGGAAACGCCTTTAATGATCGCCGCTTTGAAAAATACCGACCCGGAAGTCCTTTCTGTTCTATTAAAAAACGGTGCCGACGTAAATGCAAAAAGCGACGACAGAACAACAGCATTGATATTTGCCGCTCAGTGTAATGAAAACCCCAAAGCCACCAAGATCCTCCTCGACAGCGGCGCTGACATAAATGCCGTGGATGAGTATGACGATATGTCGCCTCTGGCAAATGCCGCCGCGTACAACCCTAATATAGAAGTTATTTCCCTGCTTCTCGAAAATGGCGCAAACATAAATCTGCAAAATTCTTCTTTCGGGGTAACTCCCCTAATGTACGCCGCAAAGTTCACTTTCAATCCAGAAATCATCACTACCCTTCTCAAGAGCGGCGCGGATCCACTTATAAAAGACAATGCTGGGCGGACAGCAATAGAATATGCTTGGAACAATGTTAGCTTGACAAAAAGCGTTGCTTTTCGTAGCCTTCACGAACTCACCTATCCTGATACGAAACAGCAGCAAACACAAAATATTGAAGGAAGTTTTCCAAAAAAGAAAGAAGATGCGCTGACCATTCAAGATTTCTCAGACCTGTGTGCTAACGGCACATCCGCTGAAGTCGAAGCTGCCATCCAATCCGGCGCAGATGTAAACAAAATAGACATCCTTCATGGTACAACACCTTTAATGTATGCCGCTTACGGCAACGCCGACCCCAAAGTCATCGAGACGCTCCTTAAAAACGGCGCGGACATTGACGCAATAGATTGTGATTCTATGACATCTCTAATGTATGCCGCCGTCTCTGATTTTTTTGACGAACCGAAAATTATTTCCACCCTTCTCGACTATGGCGCAGACCCGCACATAATGAATAACAGCGGCAGCACAGCCTTGGATTACGCCAGAGATAACAAAAGCCTGAGAAACACCGACGCCATCCGTCAGCTCGAAGAAACCACCAACAAAGAAATCACCCCCCCTCGCTACTCCGGCCTCGAACGATAAGGATTTTGTAAAATCAAGATATAATAGAGAAAACATATTTTTCGTAAAGGAGGCGCATCTTTCATGCTGACACTTGATAAAGAAAGAGCATTGCCAGATATCAACCCTATCACCAAAAGAACATTAGAACTTTTTGTGGAGAGAGTCATTGAGTATGGGAAGAACAACCTGGAAAAAGTTATATTGTATGGCTCTGTGGCCCGAAACGAAGCAGGTAAGGATTCCGATATAGATGTACTTGTAGTTCTAAAAGAATACACGATTGAACATTTCAGCAATATAAATGGTATTAGCGCCGGTGTAAAGTGGGACATGGATTTTGATGAAAATGCTTACTTGCAAGTTTTGACAGTTTCAGAAAAAGAAACTCAAGATTTAAGTTACTATGGCTTAATGAAAAATATCAGTAGAGATGGAGTGATACTTTATGACATTAGACAATAAAAATCATTTTGCATTAGTGAAAAGCAATATTGAAAAAACAGAGAGAGCCTACAAAACGGCCATATTGATTTTTAATGATGGAGATTATGACGGCGCAGCCAACAGAACCTACTACGCTTTATTTCATGCGGAAAAAGCTCTGCTACATATGAGAGAAATTGAAGTGGATCGTCACAAACAAGTACATAATTCTCTTTCAATGGAGTTTGTGAAAAACGGGTTTTTCCCCAAAGATACAATGAAAAAAATAGAAGATATACAAAATACCCGTAACATAGCAGACTACTCAGAAGAAAAATCTGCCACCAAAGAAGAAGTGGAATTAGCTATGTCTCAAACAAAAGATTTTTTGAAATTAGCGGAAAAATTTCTTGGAACAAACATACATATTGAAGAAAAAAGCGCCATATTCAGTAATCAATCAACCATCCAACTTCCGAAAGGAAAAACCTCAATAAACGCCGCATTGAAATTTTCAGGTCTATGTTCCAAAGGTACATTAGAGGAAATTGACTCTGCCATCCAATCAGGCGCGGACGTGAACGCAAGAACCACTATTGGATGGACAGCCTTAATGAGCGCCGCAACAGCGAATCCCAATGTAAAAGTTATTAAACTCCTCATTGACAACGGCGCAGACGTAAACGCAAAAGACAATCACGGAAATACAGCCTTAATAAGCACCTTTTCTCGTAATTCTTCAAATTTGGGAGTTGATTTAGAAATTATTTCCCTTCTCCTTGACGCCGGCGCCGACGTAAACGCGAGAGACCACTATGGAGTAACACCACTAATGTACGCCGCCGAACAGAACTTTAATCCGGAAATTATTGAACTTCTCCTTGACAACGGCTATGGTGCGGATATTGACGCCAAAGATCAAAACGGTTGGACAGCGCTGATGTATGCCGCTTTCGATAATAGTAATCCCGAAATTACATCTGCTCTTGTAAATAACGGCGCGGATCTAAACGCAAGAAATATAAACGGCAAAACCGCCTTAATGCTTGCCACCAGCTGTAACCGTGTTTCTGAAGTTACTAAAATCCTATTTGAAAACAAGCCCGATATAAACGCCAGAGATAACACCGGAAAAACAGCCTTAGATCACGCCGAAAAAAATCTTTATCTGCGAGGCACCGACATTCTTAAGCAACTCAAAAAAGCCACTCACTCCCCTGTCATCGAACGCTAAGGGCTCGTACCTCTATAACTTCAGTATTTTTGATACCTAACCATTGGTATATATTGGTTTTATTGACGGTAATACGGAAGTTGTTTTGCGACGAGCCCTAACTCGAAAATTATCATACGAGTTTATTTACCAACAATTCTGAAAGGAGATTTTATAATGACAACAAACAAAGATTTTTTCGAACTATGTGCCCAAGGCGCACTCACAGAAGTTAATACGGCAATCGAAAACGGCGCGGACGTGAACGGAAAAGACAAAGAAGACATTACGGCTTTAATGAGAGCTACGGAAAATATGAATCCCGATGTCGCTAAACTCCTTCTTGATAAGGGAGCCGACCCGAATGCAAGAAGTAACAATGGATGGGTAACGGCTTTGCTTGTTGCGGCTCAACTTAACTCTAATCCTGAAATCACCTCACTTCTTATTGGTCGCGGAGCAGACATGGAAGCAAGAAACGGAGATTGCGCGACAGCTTTGATGGTAGCCGCTACAACAGAAAATACTGAGGTCGTCAAACTACTGCTTGAACGTGGAGCAGATGTAGAGACAAGAGATGAAAGCGGGATGACAGTCTTGATGCGTACCGCCGAATATAATTTTAACCCTGAAGTTATTACGCTTTTACTGAAACACGGCACGGACCCGAACGCGAAAGACGAGTACAAACAAACAGCCTTGATGTGGGCCACAAAGAACACCAATCCTGACATTGTGCCGATTCTTCTTGACGCCGGCGCGGATATGAATATTCAAGACAAAGACGGGCAAACACCCCTGATGTGGGCCGTCCAAAATCAAGATTCCAACCCAAACGTCATAAAAACTCTCCTTGATTGCGGTGCGGATCCGAGCATAAAAGACAATAACGGAAAAATAGCCTTAGATTACGCCCAAAAAAACAGTAACCTAAAAGGCACTACCGCCCTCACCCAACTCGAAAAAGCTACTCGCTCCCAGTCCATAGAACGCTAAGAACCACTATCCTGACTCCCGAAAGGAGACTTTATTTATGAACAATCAAACTTTTTACGAACTCTGCACCTACGGCACTCCGGAAGACATCGAATTTGCCATAAAAACGGGCGCCGATGTGAACGAAAAAGACGGATTGGACAGAACATCTTTGATATATGCCGCTATTTCAAATAAAGACCCCAAAATCATTTCCCTCCTCACCGACTTCGGCGCGAACGTAAATATCAAAGATTGCTACAACAGAACACCTCTGATGTACGCCGCTGGGACTAACGACAACCTTGAAGTCATCGAGGCCCTTATCCAACATGGCGCCGACGCAAACGCCAAAGGTAATAGTGGCAATACAGCTTTAATGTGCGCCGCTCACAGCAACCCCAACCCGGAAGTTATCTCACTCCTGCTGAAGAATGGCGCAGATATAAACACTAAAACCAACAACAGCTGGACGGCTTTAATGTATGCCGCCGCGAATAATTCAAACCCGGAAGTCACGGCGCTTCTCATTGAAAATGGCGCGGACGCGAATGCGAAAGATGATGGCGATCGGACAGCTTTGATGTTTGCTGCCGCTTACAATCCCGACCCAAAAGTCATAGTGCTTCTTATTGGAAGCGGCGCAGACGTGAACGCAAAAGATAATATCGACCGGACAGCTTTAATGCGTGCCGCCGCGAATAATTTAAACCCAAAAGTCATAGCGCTTCTTATTGGAAGCGGCGCGGACATAAACGCGAAAGATAAGTGCAACAGAACCACGCTTGATTACGCTAAAAAAAATGAAAGACTAAAAGACACCGAAATCTTCAAGTGTCTCCAACTCGCCCCTCGTCCTTCCCTTGAACACTAACAAAGAATCTGAAAGGAGATTTTATTATGGATACTCAAGAATTTTTGAGACTATGTGCTAATGGTTCACCGGAGAAAATCAAAACTGCTCTCGACTCTGGTATGGATATAAACGTACAAAATGAAAATGGCACAACTCCATTAATGTATGCCGTAGAGTATAACAAAAATCCTGAAGTTGTATCATTTTTACTGAGATGCGGCGCCGATGTGAATGCGAAAGACGAATGGAAAGAAACCGCCTTATTGACTGCTGTTTCTCATTCGACTTCACGCAATGCGGAAGTCATCGCGGATCTCATAGACCACGGCGCCGACGTAAACGCAAGAAACCAGTACGATGAAACGCCATTACTGATTCTTGCTGAACATCTTTACCAACTTTCCCATGATAATGTGGAAATTATTTCATTTCTCCTAAAAAAAGGCGCCGACGTGAACGCGAAAAACGATCGAGGTTACACACCTTTAATGTCTGCCGCCGGAAGCGGTGACTTAAAATCTGTTGCAGCCCTTCTTAAGTATGGCGCGGACAAAGAAGCGAAGGATGATAACGGAAACACGATTTTACAAGATATTGCAAGTTTTTCCGAAACAGAATCAATTGCCCTCTTAATTGGTTATGGCGCCGACATGAACGCAAAAAACAATGATGGCAATACAGTGTTAATGTCTGCCGCACAAAATAATCCCTATCCTGATAGCGTCTTGCTTCTAATCAACCATGGCGCTGATGTAAACGCGAAAAATGATAGAGGTTACACACCTTTAATGCTTGCTGCCGAGTATAACTATAATCCTGAAATCATCAAAACCCTTATTAAAAATAACGCTGATATTTTTGCTAAAAATAACAATGACGAGACGGTTTTAATGCACGCCGCTTCTAATTCTAACCCTGAAATTGCTTCCATTGTTCTTGAACATGATACCGACGTGAACGCAAAAGATAATATCGGACAGACAGCTTTAATGTACGCCGCTCGAAATGGTTCGAGCAAGGATGTCGCTTCGCTTCTTCTCCAACACGGCGCCGATGTAAATGCGCAGGATCTACACGGCAACACTGCTCTGATATCCGCCGTTCGTTTCACATTCAACCGGGGAATCATTTCCGTTCTCCTTGAACACGGCGCAAACCCACATATAAAAAACGAATACAACAAAACAGTATTAGACTATGCCAACAACAATGAAAGCATAAAGTATTCCGATGTTCTGCCTCATTTGGAAAAAATCTCCAAATCCTACTCTATCGACCGCTGACCGACAATCCAAAAGGAGACAAAAAAATGAGATACGCAGGATACAATTACGCACTCGGTAACTCCATATTAGTAGACGCGGAAGAAAAAACGCTCACGCTTTTTAAAAGCAACCTAAACGGACAAATCTTCAACTTAGAAAATCCGCAAGTAACAAAAGTTACTAATCAAATGGTGAATGGTCTGATAAATCGCCTGAACTCAGAAAACTATGGCTTCGATACAGCGAAAGTTATTGACCTCATGATTTTCGAGCAAATCATGACCCCAGAGCAACGTGACAAATGCACAAACACACCAAGTGCCATCCTTCCCCATCCTGTAATCATCGAAACAGACAACTACAAGGACGCCATTCGCGGACTGTGCGACTATACTTACAGCTACGAGTGGGCAGACAAACCGGAATCAGAACGCCCCGACATCAATGAGACACTAAAATATTGCGAAAAATTCATACGAGAAAACAATATAGGCAAAGACAAACCCAAAAATCGAGAATCCTCCGGCGTTGAACGCTAAAATATTCAATTCAAAACCCAAAACAAAGGAGTCCAAAATGGAAGAACGAACCGAAACGCCAAAGACCATCAACACAACAGAACACAAAAACTATGAGGCTTTCGCCGAAATGTTCCCAAAAATTGTAAATGGCGAATACAACTACTTGAAACTTGAATCTGATGGATTCGAGCCTCTCTCGGTTGAACATATCGGCGATGATCAGGTTTCGATAATGCACACATACGTGCAGGAAGGCGACCTGATGTACGACCCAATGATCAATTTTAAAATCAATACTGAAGATAGAACTCTTACTCCCATGGCTTACCAGCAAAGTATGCCTCCTCTGTACCAAGAATTCGACGAAAAAAACAACACATGGCTCAGTGTTGATGGTAACGGCCGTCAAACCCAAAATCCTAATATAGGAAAAAACATCACCAAATTTGCGTCAGAGTGGTTCTCAAACATCGAACAGCAAAACTTCAGACCTGTCAGAGCAATAATGGAGATAAACGGAGAGGATATACGAGTCACTTTCGATAAAGACGGAAATCCGATAGTGCCCGAATCAGCGTCTGAATCCAACACAAACAACGTCAACGGAAACAACGATATAAACGCAAAAGACGAAATTGGTTTTACGCTTTTAATGAGCACTGCACGGGACAGTGAAAACCCCGAAACAATTCTGTCTCTCATTCAAGCCGGCGCGGATGTAAACACGAAAAACGAAAACGGCGTTACACCGTTAATGTATGCTTGCCGGTATAACAGGAACACCGAAGCCATTTCCCTTCTCCTTGACGCAGGTGCCAACGTGAACGCGAAAACTGAAAATGGCATGACAGCTTTGATGTTCGCCGCCTCCGCTAATCTGACCCCGGAAATAGCCGTAAAACTTCTCGCCGCCGGCGCGGATGTGAACGCTAAAAATGAATGGGGTTGCACACCTCTGATATACGCCGCATTGGACAACTCAAACCCGGAGATCACAAAAACCCTTCTCGTTGCCGGCGCTGACGCAAACGCGCAGGATGTTGACGGCACAACCTCCTTGATGATCGCCGCCGCTAATCCTGATAAAGCGGAAATTATAGACATCCTCCTTGAAAACGGTGCCGACCCGCGCATAAAAGACAAAAGGGAGAAAACAGCCTTAGACTACGCCCAAAAAAATGATAGGATAGATAACTCAAAGATCATAAAAAAGCTCGAATCAGCCATCAATATAAAACTCGAAGAAACCGGCAAACCTCAATCTCCGGCAAAATCCATCCTTGATGAGATAAACTGGCCGAAACCTAAAAACAAAAGTGAAGAGATGCGACAGGACTTCACCAAAAAAATCATTAAACTCATGGAGGACGGCAACGCTTTCTGGCAAAAACCATGGAACTTCCCAACTGAGGGCTTACCGCGCAACGGAGTCACGGGTCAGCGATACAACGGCGTCAACATCGCTTATCTCATGGTAGCGGCGGATAAAAACGGATACACAGACCCCCGGTGGATGACCTTCAAACAGGCGCAAGATAAGGGATACCACATAAAAGAGGGCGAACACGGCACGAAAATAGAATTTTTTTCTAAAGTTAACCAGTCCAAGACAAAAAACGGCGCGGAAGCCATCAGCAAAAAACTGGAAGAAATAATGGATAAAGGATCTTCAGACGAAGATATAGAGAAAACAATGTCCCCTGGCGGGTACAAGTACCCCATGATAAAAATATATACCGTATTTAACGCCGCCCAAATAGAGGGTATAGAACCATTGCACCCGGATACGCCGGAAGAAGAAAAAGAATTCCGTTACCACGAAAGGGCCGAATCCATAATGGAAAACTGTGGGGTTTCCATAACATACGGTTCCTCTGAGGCGTTCTACAGCCCCAAACAGGATATTATCAGGATGCCCGACCGTGAATGGTTCTCTACTCCCGAGCATTTCTACGCGACAGCGCTTCATGAAATAGCTCACTCTACCGGACACGAATCTCGTATGAACAGAGAAACAATCACCGACCCGTCAGTTTCTTTCGGTTCCAAAGACTACGCTATGGAAGAGCTCTACGCTGAAATGGCAAGCGCGTTCGTCTTTCAGGAAATAAGGATGCCTTTATCCGAACAGGACATGAAAGAACACACGGAACAACAAGCAGGATACACCAAAAGATGGCTTAATACCCTTAAAGATGATTACAAGATATTCTATCAGGCGACAAGGAACGCAGCCAAAATAGCCGACTATACGCTTACCTACGACCATACGCAAGAAAAGGACAAAACAATCGGCGCATCAAGACCGAATGTTGCGACGCAGACAGCACAGACAACACCGACACCTGAAGACAAAAAAGAAGACTCCGCATCTTCTAAATACTCCGAACCGCTGAAAATCGCTAAATCTCTCCTCGGGCAAGACACCTCAGTCACCGAAGCGCAACCCGGTTACTCCTACACCGGCGATGTCATACGAATAGGCAGATACTACGCGATTCAAAAAGTAGACGAAAACAAAGCCGTAATCCACAACCTCTCTAAAATCTCCGAGGATGATTTCACTACTTTAACCGACCTCCCCAAAGACGCCCGTCGCGTCGCCATAACCTACACCGCAGACAACAGCACCAGCCTGAAAGCAATAGACCGAAGCAAAGACAGAAATCGCGAATCCTTAAACACGCGATAATAACACTCCAAAATCACCCAAAACCGACAATTCGACAAGGTGCAAATGCAGGACGACAAAGATTGCGGAAGTTAATACGTGACGAGCCAGGGCAAACACATGAAGACGTGAAGCCTTGATACAAGCACCTTTATCAGCGTAACGGCGTTACTGTCCAGCGGGGCGATAAAGCCAAAAAAACACTGTAAAATCAATGTTTCGAGGCATAAGTATGATTTTCGTTTTTTCAACAATAATTATGAAAGAACGTACTAAAATGTCATAAAATCAAG
>BOCC01000004.1 GCA_026002715.1 Synergistales bacterium | reverse complement strand
ATTTATATATACGCGTAAATAGCGTATATACGAATGGAGCTGCAGAGATGTACATTGCTATACTTTTTCCGTATATTCATATGACCCCCGCAGATTCATCGGAAGACAACTTTGGGTGGAATTTAGGTTTACTTAGGTGGAATTTAGTTTTTCCGGTGACCTTATTTTTAACACTGCCTTAGTACGTGCTTGACTTAATGTTATTAAACATTTAAACTATTTCTTGTTTTATTTTTTCACTAAAAATGAAATTATGTTCAATACTCTTCAGTAGAAAAGAGAGAATGCAAAAATGAAAAATGAAAAAATAACCTCTGGAAAATGGAAAGAATTTCGGGAGCAAAAATGGATATCCGCATTTGAGCCGCAATTATTATTTGTGGCGTTCGTTTTTGCGTGCTTGTCGGCGGCAATTGGAATGCAGATCACTGCTACTGTTGGGACTGCGCCAAATACTTCGATATTAGGCGTAATTTTCGCGATTCTTTTGGGAAAGATCCCTCTTAAATTCTTTACGCGTTTTTGTAATCTGGAACGGCAAAATCTTGTTCAGACGATGTGTTCTGCGGCGGCTTTCTCTGCTGGCAATACTTGTTTCGTCGCCGTAGCAACCTTCTTTCTCATGGGCGAACATAGTTATATGTTGTATGCCGCCTTGTCATGTGCCATCGGGATGATAATTTCGATCGTTATTATGGGTAAGTTCTATGATTCTGAGATTTTCCCGGCTGTTGGTGCTTGGCCGCCAGGCGTCGCTACAGCCGATGCTATCGTTGCCGGAGATGAAGGCGGTAAAAAGGCGCGTCAATTGATTCAGGGCGTAGTGGTGGGGATGATAGGCAGTTATTTTAAGATTCCAATGGCCGGAGTCGGCATTGTGTTCATCTCCAGTATTCCAGCTATGGCGGCATTAGGGTTTGGATTGATTACACGAGGATACTCCACAACCCTGTTCAATGGTTTTTCTATCGGCGCTTCGAATATACCACAGGGATTTATGATTGGTGCAGGTGTAATGGCATTGATTCAGTGCCTGATTATGATCTTCAAAACACGCAAGGCGAACGTAGGCTATGTTGCGGCACCGGAATGGAAACCAACCGTTACGAACAGAAAAGCCAGAAAATCCATGCTGGAAGGGCTATGTATGTATGTGATCGGCGCAATAGTCATTGGACTCGTCTCGGGTATTTTTTCCGGAATGTCCGCTGGTAAAATCGCAGTCTGGGTGATATGGTCTGGCGCGGCGTCCATAATTTCGGCGCTTATTGTTGGAATGGCCGCCATGAATTCCGGTTGGTTTCCAGGCTATGCAATCACAACGGTTATAATGACTATAACTCTTTTTATGGGATTCGAGCCTATACCTATCGCGGTCATGGTCGGTTATGTAGGCGCGGTAGGTCCATGCTTTTCTGATATGGGATACGATCTCAAAACTGGATGGTTGATCCGCGGCAAGTCAGAGGATCTGGAAAGAGAGTTAAAGGGTCGTAAAGAACAGGTCAAAATCGAAATAGTTGGCGCCTTGGTTGGAGTTATCGCGGTTATTCTTTTTGCTACAATGCTTATCGGACAGAATGCCATTCCTCCCATTAGCAGTGTGTTTGCAAAAACAGTAAAATCAACCGCTGATTCTAAAATATTATACGAGATGCTGATGTGGGCGATACCAGGCTTCCTGACACAGGCTATACTGGGAAAATGGATGTGTGGAGTTCTATTCGGTACAGGACTTCTCCTCAACAGCCCTAAACTTGGAGTGGTCGTCCTGTTCGCAATATGTTTAAGGCTTATTTTTGGAACAAAATGGATAGATGGGCGTAAAGCCGGGTTAGTGGCCGGGGATGGATTGTTCGGATTTTTCTTGAATGTGTATAACGCCTTTTTCTAAGTTTAAGCTCCAAAAGCTGCTGGCTCGCACCGGTCTTCATCCGCCGGTGCGAGCTATATTTTGTGTTCTAGGCAGATACTATGCGGGGAGTATTCGTGGCTTGCGTATTATTTTCGATTGCATCACCGTGGTCGTGCGAGGCCGCGATAGGGGATTTTAGGTCACCGGAAAAACTAAATTCCACTTCGGTAAACCTAAATTCCACCCAAAGTTGTCTTCCGATGAATCTGCGGTAAAGGGTCATATGAATATACGGAAAAAGTAAGCAATGTACATCTCTGCAGCTCCATTCGTATATACGCTATTTACGCGTATATATAAATATATCAAAATGAGAAACATATCGCAACAAAAAACCGCTGAAATATCAAGATTTCAGTGGTTTTTTAGATTCATTTTTTTGTGTTTTGCTGTAAAAGTTGGGATAGGCGTGTTTGAGCAAGCGGCTTTACTGTGTTACAATATTTCGACTGCTGCAAACGTGAAGTTTTAGATCTTATCAAGTGGGGGTAGACCTTATGAATGTATATCTGGACGGACAGAAAGTCGCCGGATTGCCTAAAGATGCAGACGCGCCAAATATTTTGAGCACAGTTCGAGGGGAAGTGGCAAAACAGGGACGCGTTATATCCGAGATTCGAGTCGACTTCGTGGAAGTTGACGAGGAAGCGTTCTCAAACATCACAGGCGGAATGGCCGCGCATTTCAAGTCCGTGCCCGTCCGCGACCTTATACGCGATTCGTTAGATGACGCGCTCGAATACGCGCCGCGCCTCATAAACGGTTTTGACGAAATAGCCGCGCACTTTGAGAAAAACGAGCTGGCCATAGCGGAGAATAAGCTCGCTCAGGCGGCGGAGGGATTGGACTGGCTTTTGCATGTCTTCGAGAACTGCTCCGCCATACTCGAACTTGGGTCAAACAACGACTCGCCCGGCATTGCTAAGCTCAGAGAATCGCTGGCCGGCGACATAGACAGACTTGGAAACTTTCACAATGAAAAGCTCTATCTCGATATGTCAAGCTGTATTCGTAATTCACTCTTGCCTGACGTGGTACAATTCGCGGCCCATGTTACGTCACTCAGGGCGCTTGTTACGTCCGCGCAGTGATTTGGCGGTGATTTAACGCGGAAAGGAGTGAATCCCGTGTCTTTACGCAAGGGACTGATTTTTTTTATCTTATTGGTGTTTGGATCAAGCGCGGTCATTTTGTTCAAAAGCGTAAACGAGGAAACCATAGCGTCCCTTATGAACGCCGATAAGCGTTTTGTTCTTTCGGCTTTTGGGCTTGTCCTCATGGCTTGGACTTGTGATACCGGGCGTTTTTGCGCGCTATCCCGGGCGGCCGGGGAGAAAGTGTCCTTCAAAATGGGTATAATCCTGACGTGGCTACACTACTTCGGCTGCGCTGTGACCCCAATGCAAAGCGGGGGCGGGCCGTTTCAGGTTTACATCCTGTACAAAAAAGGCATCCCGATAGGAAAGGGCATAGCCATCACTACGCTCCGCACAATGCTCACAGTCCTTATACTGACGCTCGTCGTCCCTTTCGCCCTCCACATGAACCCAACGCTCTTGGATGGCAGCCCGTTTATCAAGGGCGTCGTGCGTTATGTATTTGTCGTAATACTCTGCACTTGGGCGTTCATAGCTTTCACCGTTATATCTCCCCGGATATTCAAACGTCTGGGAAAATGCGTAGCGCTTCGTTTGTATCTCCTGAAATTACTGTCTCTTGCCAGAGCAAAAAAGGCATGCCGATGGTTAGAGCGCGAGATGGACAACTACAGCGCGGACTTCAAGATGACCGTTTCGAGCGGGGCGTCTTATACGTTGTTGGCCGTCATGTTGTCCGTGGCGCATCTGCTCTGTGTCTTCTCCGTCTTGCCGATACTCATGATGGCCGTCGGTTTACCCTTTGATTATTCAAAAACCCTTATCGTTCAGGCTGTCTTTATGTTTGTGCTGTATTTTATTCCCACTCCCGGCGCAAGCGGCGTCGCGGAGGGCGGGGGCGCGTTTTTGTTCGGCATGCTTATGCCCTCGAACATGGCCGGAGTCATGGCTATACTGTGGCGCTTCCTCACGGAGTACATCTCCATATTCATGGGCGTGGCCGTAGTCATAAGAATGCTTGGATGGGGCGTCATGGAGGAGGTCTCCCACAAAGACGCTGCCGCCAAACCGTACCGGCCTCTAAGTTGAATAATTTGCGATTTATCCAACTCCGGCATCTTACATGGCTCAGAGAAAAAGCGTTTAAACTGCGCGGCGGGGTTTGGACTCTGCTGTTCGCGGTAATTCTCGCGCTCGCCCGTCCGACGCCCATATCTTTTATGTGGGGGCTCCCATTTGTGGCCTTGGGGCAGGCTCTGAGGTTTTGGGGCGTGGGGTGTGTGCGCCGCTACAGGGGCGAGCGTGTAGGCGCGGAGAGACTGACGACTTGGGGGCCTTACGCTTTTGTCCGCAACCCGCTTTACGCCGGAAACGGCATGGTAGGCTTGGGGTGGGGAATCATGGCGGGGCCTTTGTCTGTGCTGATTATGGCCGTTACGTTTTTTTTGCTGTATAATGTCCTTATAGTTCCATACGAAGAGGAGTTTCTATTGGGGAAGTTTGGGGTGGAATACGAGCGTTACAGAAAAAAAACGGGCGCGTTTTTCCCGGCTCGCTGGCCTGAACGGCAAGAGATCGCGGGGCCGTTTGAGCTTTGCATTTTATGGACTAGCGAACGCTACTCTCTCCTGACTACCGTGGCCGGCAGTCTTTTGATTGCCATTAAATGTTTTTTCGCCTGACCTTTGCGGAGGCATATTATGAATAACGAGGTTTACTATGAATTTTGAGCGAAGCGGACAGCGTGAAAAAGAAAAAATAGACGACAGAAAAGATGACAGAAAAAATCTTCACTCTCAGGAAATCACTGTGACTGAATTGCTGTCGGCTATTTCTGAAACTGAGTATCCAAGCTATATTATGGACGCCATAGTCAAAATTCAGACTTGGCTATTCGATACCGTGAACGCCCCCTCCGATAATGGCATGGACCCAGTGACGGCTATGTTCGAAAGCGAAGGCAATAATATGGACTTGGAGAGGCTTTTTGCGGACTTGGAAAGTATTGAGGAGTATGTTGATGTCATACCAAACACAAAGCGCCCGCAGGGACGCGCTGACGCCATTGTGGTCAGTATAGACCCGCCGGACTACGAAAGCGGCGTGAGAACAGCCATAGATTACGTGGCGCTCTTTAATCGCGCCAACGGCAAGAGGGTCTGGGTGCTGAGCGATACATTCGCGTTTTGGGATACCGTCCACTACGCCGCCCACGTAAACGCCCTCGCGGAACAAGGCGTAAGCGTCCGCTATATCCTCATAACCCCCTGGGGCTGGGTGGAAATACCACTCGGCGATTCTTCTTCGCCTTTATCTAACCGTTCGCTTTTGTGGAATCAAGCGTAAACTTTTTCATACCATAAACTTCTTCATGCTATAAACTTCTTCATGCCATAAACTTCTTCATGCCATAAACTTTTTCATATCCTCCGGAATTTCTGAGCGAAAATTTTGACCGGACACCTCGGCGAGGTCTCCGGTCAAGTTGTCGGGGAATGTCAGCTCATAGGCATGGAGCAAGGGGCGCTTAGCCTCTTTTTTCATGCGGCGGTTGACCTCAAGTCGGCCGTATTTACCGTCGCCCAATATCGGGTGTCCGATATGAGACATATGCACGCGCGCCTGATGAGTTCTGCCTGTCAGCAAATCTATGGACGCGACCGAAAAAACGGAGCCGTTCATAGATTTGCCGCGGTCCAACCGCTCGTAGCGTGTCTTTGCCGTGACTCCGCGGCTATCCACACGAACCACGCCCGTCGTCTCGTCCTTCAGAAGCGGCGCGTCTATAAGCCCGCCTTTTGGCAAATTTCCGACCACTACGGCTAAATATCGCTTTGATATGAGCCTTTCTCTGAAAAGACGCTCGAGTTCTCTGAGCGCGCCCCCTGTCATGGCCACAAGAAGCGCGCCTGTTGTGTTGCGGTCGAGCCTATGGACAGCCGCCGGTGAAAAGCCCTGTTCCCCAGCGCCGAACATGCCCCATACGCGTGTAATAACGCTGTCGCCATGCTTCACGTCGGGCTGAACCAAAAGCCCGGCGGGCTTGTCTATGACGAGCACGTTTTCTCCGCGCCAGATAATCGGAACCGTGCGGGTGTTTGAGGTTTTCAACTCGTGAGACTCTACCTCTTCGCCCGGCTCTTCCCATGGGACGTAAAGACGCGCGCCGCCCGTGACTCTTATGTCTCCGCTGTGGGCGCGAACGCCGTCAAGCCGAGCCTCTCCCTTGCGAAGCGCGCGCATGATGGCGGATAAAGGGAGTGCCGGCCAGATGGAGCGAATCGTCCTGTCTAACCTGCGCCCGTCGTGATCATAGGATAAAATTATCTCGCAACTCATGCCTTGTTTTATGTGGCTTCTTTTTGCGCGGCGGCAAACGCGCTTGCTATGCCGGCGTTGGCAAACTCCGTTTCGTGGTCCGCGCCTTTCATTTTAGGCTTGGCTATATCGTGAGACTTCCACAGACGGCGCTGCAACGGGGCGATATAATCCGAGATTTCCTTTTCCCCATCGAGCTGAGACACGTGTTCTCTCCATGCGAAGAGCTTGAAGTCGAGATCGTCCGCCGCCGCCACTATAAAAGCCTCGGGCGTGGCGGGAAGCACGGGGGAACCGAACTCGCGGCATCCGTGGTGGCTGAGTATGATATGTCCCAAGGCCGTCGCGGTTCTTCCGTCCATTTTTCCGTACTCGGTTATCAAATTCATAAGGCTGTGATAGCCGAGTACGATATGGTCGGCGACGCTGCCCTCGATCGTCATATCCGGCGCGGGCGAAAGTTTGTAGGCTTCCAGTTTGCCGATGTCGTGCAAGAGAGAGCCGGCTATCACGAGGTCTGTATCGAGGTTGAGACTTGACATATCGGGCGTATAACCGCGCGCTATACTGAGGGCCGAGCGCGTCACGAGGACGGAATGCTCCAAGAGCCCCCCGACATAGGCGTGGTGCATGGAGACGGCGGCGGGCCATACGCCGAAGTTCTTCTGAAAGTCCTTCTCGAAGAAAACATATTTGAGAAATCCCTTAATAGGCTCCCCGCACTCGTTTATAAGCCCAGTCAGCGCGTTCATCATGGCGCCGAGGTCGAACGGGGAGCGTCTGACGAACTCATGAGGCGGGTATTTTTCTTGGTCGACGTAGTATACGGCGTTGAAGTTGCACTGGTTTTGATCGCGAAACTCTACTATCTTGCCCTGAATGCCGACGGTTTTACCCTCTAAATTTTTGAGAATTTCGTCCGTGACGGGATTCATCTTGTATTGCGACTCACCGCCCAACTTCCACCACTCGGAGTTTCCCCAGACCTTGCCGTCTATCTGGCCATCGTTATCCATGATGGCTATCTCCCAAAATGGGTTGTCGTTCTTGTCCTTGCGCTGCACAAACCGCGTAACTACACCTAAAACATAGAAGGTGGAGTCTTTTTGCAGTTTTTTAACCTCTGAAGTGGTTGCGCGCCGCTTTCCTTTTTGCTCGGCCATGGCTATATATTCCCCACGGTCACGCGTTCGACCTTGCCGTTTTTCATCTGAATAGACATACCCTGAGTGGGGGATTCAAGGTAGAGCAGCTGTCCGGCGCGGTACTCGGACGGATACCCCACGCTCTGATAGAGCCTGTCCTCCGTTATGCCGACGGCTACGCCGTTTTGCAGGACGTGAAGCGCGCTTGTAAGCTGTATGCGCGTTATGTCACTGTCGCCTCTTATGTTTACGGACACGCCCTGCCATGTGAGGGTTGTAGGCGTCTGTCTCGACGTCGCGCCGAGTCGCGCGGCCAATTCAGTCTTGTTGGAACCAAACGTTTTGAGAAGCGCGCTTGTGTAGCCGCTTGGCAGAGTTGTAGCGCGGGAGTCGAGAGGCTGAAAATACTGTCCGTATATCCAACCGTTGCCTGAAGAAGGGGTGCGTATCTGATACCAAGCGCCGCTTTGCGCTCCCGAAACGCCCTGCCAGCTGTTCAATACGTCGGTCCTGGCTCCCTGGTTAATTGTTGTCACTTTTGAGCTGCTTGTGGAGTGATCGCTTCTGACGTTTACGCCATTTCCGATAACCACGCCGCGAGTGGGGGAGTCTATGCGCAGTGAGGAGAAAATATCGCCCTGCGCGCTGTCGCTCGGGACCGCCATGCCATCCCTGTCCGCCGATAGGACGGGGTCGTCAATCTCAGGAGTGAGCACAACCGTCGGCTGCTCAGCCGGTATGGCGTCCGGTTTTTGCGGCGTCTTACTGAGCCCGAGCAAAAACCACGCCGTGCCGCTGACTGCGCTTAAAAGAATGAAAATAGCCAATAGACGCCGCAAAAGCGAGTAGCGCTTATGTCTGCGCCGTCTCGTATAGTTGTGAAACGCCTGATAAGAATTGTCGGGGCCTATATTTATGGGCATTTTGGGGATGGGTTGCCCGTCCGAGTCGGGCTTGACGAAAACTTTATGCCGAGGCGACGATTTAGCTTCTTGCAATTCGTCGTCATCCTCTGAAAAAGCTCGGTTATCGTCCCGGCTGTCACTTGGGCTGACTTCTGTATCATCATCCTCTTCACTTTCCCCTGCGTCGTACTTCGAAGATTCCGAGTCTGATTTATCTTCCGGAGAGAGAGCGAACGGAGATTTTTCCTTTATGGGAAGAATGGGGGAGAATGGGGTGTCCTCTAAGGGAGCGGAAGGCGTATTATCGGGCTCGATAGCGTCTGATGATATGCGCTCCGAAGGTATGCGCTCCGATATAGAGAGCGGATGTCCGCACTCATTACAAAACTTATGGCTTATATCCACCTCAGTCATGCAATGTGGACATGTCTTGACAGAACGCCCGCGTACCCGTGTCTCGCTGTACTCCTCTCTGTTGGGGCGGATTCGGCTTTCCAGCGTTTTGACGCGCTCACGGTTTCGCGTTCTTCTCATATTGGAAATATTCTCGTAGTCGTCGCTGTCGTCTTCTGGTCTTGCCCTTTTTTGCCATTCGGGTTCGTCGTCGTCGTCTTCCTCATCTTCGTCGTCTTCATAATATTCGTAAGCGTCCTTGCGGCGGCAGAAAAAGGCCAGGATACCGGCCACTATATAAAGCCCGGCGTAAATACGGGTGTCAGCGTGGGCAAATAAGCAAATTATCGACGAGACAATAAGCAACACTCCGCCAGAACGCCTTCTTGTAAACGCCATACCGCCGCCTACTACGGCGAACGCCGCCGCCGCCAATAAAAGCGCGCCGGTGGTCATAGTAAAGGGGCTTCCGGCCTGAGCCGCTCCGCCGGAGGAAAGCAGAAGAGCCATCACTCCATGTATCACGGACATAATCATCGCGCCCAAAGACAAAATCAGCACTATCCAATTCATTATTCATTCCTCCATTTATAAGCGAAGCGCAATGAGATTTCCGCAAAAAATAAACGCGCCCGCGGTGAGAACAAAATACTTCCATAGTCAATATATTATATTTTAAATTATTATATTTTAAATTATACTTTAGTAGCATTTGCAATTACAGCTTTATGACTATAGTATAGATAATACTCATAGAGAAGTGGTTTGGCAAATGAAAATTGCTAAAATTTCCATTTTTTATTCATACACTCGCAGCTCGTCTTATCCGGTCGCGCAGAGCCAACCCTATACCCTCCGGCTCAGGCCATTCGGCAATTACGCAACGACAGCCATCGTCGCTCTCCATATCTCTGAACGACGCAAACACGCCGCGGGCGTAGCTCTGAACGGAGTCAAAAACAATTATACGGCGAAACGGAACGGGCGGCTTCGTCAAACCGATAAAGCCCGACTCGGACGGGGTAACGCAAAGCGCGCCGAGCGCGTCTTTTTTGTCCCATATACGCACATCCAAGTCGGGCGCGTAGTGGCGGTATCTCGTGCCCGGCGAGCGCTTCGACGCGTCCGCGCCGGGCGTCTTCAAAGGAGAACCCAAAAACGCCTCTAATTTCTCGGCCGGCAAACCCCCCGGGCGCAAAAGCAAAACCTCCTCACCCGTGAGGTCTATCACCGTGGATTCAAGCCCTATGTCGACGCTCCCCGCGTCAAGTACCATACTCACGCCTTCGCCCAAGTCGAAATCCACGGCCCATGCGTCCGTAGGGCTTGGGCGTCCGCTCCTGTTCGCGCTGGGCGCTGCCAAAGGATGCCCGGTCGCCTCTATGAGCGCGAGCGCGACGGGGTGATCCGGCATTCTGATGGCGACAGTCGAAAGGCCGGCCGTCACTTCTTTAGGGACGCATGAGTTTTCGAGCAGAGGCAGCACCAAGGTCAACGGCCCCGGCCAAAATTTGTCCATGAGGTCTAAAGCTCTTTGGTCGCGTTTCGCGAGACGCGCGGTCTCCTGTTTATCGCAAACGTGCAAAATCAGCGGGTTGTCCCGCGGCCTGCCCTTGGCCGCAAATATTTTTTTGACCGCGTCCGCGCCGAGGCCGTCCGCGCCGAGGCCGTAAACCGTCTCAGTGGGGAACGCGACAAGCCCGCCATCTCTTAAAATAGATGCCGCGCCGGCGATTACGGCAAGGTCGGGGTTCCATTTGTCTATCTTGACGACGTTTGACATTTGAGCCTCCTTGAAAACTATTTCAAGACAACAGTATAACAGTTATAGAATAAACACGAGCCGTCTTCGCTTCCTGTGTTATTATCCAAGTGTGAGGTGAGCGCTATGCACATAACGATTCAAATCAGTTCAAACGAATCAAGTATTCTGAATCTCCCGGTCTCCAATTTACATCTCTTTCAGGCTTTCCTTTATAACCTCCTGCCGCCCGAGCGCGCCGCGTTTCTTCACGACCGCGGCTACAGAGTGGACGGCAGGCCGATGAGGCTCTTCGCGATGAGCTGGCCTATATCGAACACAAAACCAAGGCCGCGCGGCGACAGGATCGAGTACGATTTGCCCGTGCGATTGATTGTCTCTACGCCCGTTCTAGAGACTTTAGACGGTTTCGCTGACGGCGCGTTCAAAAGCGACTCGCTCCGTATAGGCAACAACTCCGTCTTCTGCGAGAGCGTGGAGGCCGTAAGCTACACCGTAGCGCCCGATGATTCGGGCGTAACCGTGCGCACGCTGTCGCCCATAACGTGCTATTCGCAAATGCAAAGAGCCGACGGGCGCAAGTACACCGTCTATTTTCACCCGTCCTCCGTCGATTTCTCGGAGTCCGTACACAACAACTTGCTCAAGAAATTTCGCGCATTTCACCCGAGCGAAGAAACGCCGAGCGGCCATGTGACGATACGCCCCGTGGGAAAGGTCGTCGAGAGAGTGGCTAAATTCAATGAAAAAAATTCTTTCCCTATTAAAGGCTGGGAGGGGCAGTTCCACCTGACTGGGCCGACGGAGCTTTTGCAGATTGGGGTTGACTGCGGACTTGGGGCGAAGAACAGTTCGGGGTGGGGGTGCGTGGGAGGATGGGAAAGCTGAGGTGGATGATTAAAATTCCTACTTGACTTATTATCTCTAACATAACATAATATCTATATGAATTTTCTTGATGGAGAATTGAAAGAAAGAAAGAAATATAAAGAATTGAAATTGTTATGTTAGAGATGTCGGCATTCCTTAAATAGGGTTTGATGGTCTTTAGGAGGTGGTGTCTTGGGTTTTTTGAACGCGATACGAGACTTGGGCGAGATGGAGTTGAATAGGCACTCCGGGGACGGCGAGTTCGCCGACATCGACAGTTTTTTGCATATGCCGATAGAGCGGATTGACGAACCTTCAGCGGATGAAGACGGCAAACAGAAAAAAGTTTCCCGTCTTCCCGGTAAGGAGATACGGATTTATCTTGACGTTACCGACCCGCGGGCGGACACCTTGGACGTGCGCGGCGTCAAAAAAATCGAGAGCGCCGATTTTTGGGGCGGACAAGGAATAGACGACAGAGCGAAAAAACGCAGGTATCTCTATCGGGAGCCAAGCGGGAGCAATGTGACGTGGAGCTTTTCTCCTATATACAAACTTGGCAAGGGAGTAGGTGACGGCCGCAAGGCGTTGCTTGGCGATAACGGCGACTGGCGCTCTGACAAAAGCAGCCGTTACTTCAAATTGTATAAATCCGTTTTGAGGGCTTTCGAGGAGAAGGGAACTTTTTCGCCCGGCTCTACAGACCGTATCATGGAAGCTCTTGTGGAGCGGGTTGACGAACTGTCCGAGAAATGGACGGAGAAGAAATCTTCTCATATTTTGATTTTTTCGCCATGTGACGGAGTTTGCTTCTTGTATCCTCTTGAAGTGCCGAGCTACTTGGTTTATTTTCGCGCTCTTCTTCAAACATCTACACAATCAGGCGGCGCGGTAAAAGGCGAGAGAATTTTATCCTTGCGCGATTGCGCGCTCTGTCACTCAGACGCAACTAATGCCGTGAACCTCGATGAAATTTTTGCTTTTGCCACGTTCGACAAAAAAAGTTTCCTGCCCGGATTGTCGGAGAGCGCAAAATCCAAGGTTTTTCCTATATGCGAGCGGTGCTACAAGCTATTGTCTGAAGGACGAAACGTTACCGACAGGGATTTTACGGACAGTAAAACGATTCTGGGCATCAACATCTACATAGCTCCGGAACTTTTACTGAACGACGCCAATCTGAAAAAAGTGTCCGGGAAAACGAAAGATTTTGTTCAGTTGGGGCTGAAAAATGAGCAATTTCTCTCGGAGAGAGTCCTTGATCAGGATGACGAGCTTGTATTTCATTTTGTTTTTTGGGAAAAGAATCAGGCTCAGGAAAGATTATTGCTGATGATTGAGGATGTGCCGCCCTCCAGACTGAAATATCTTGAAAAATTATGGGACGATACAGTCAAAACGGCGAGCTCCGAAGATATTGTCGGCCACTCTAACCGCTCTACGTTGCAACAGGCTATAAACGAGATTAGAATGGCTGTCATGTCACTTGCCGGCAAAAATGACGGCGACACCGCCATATTGAGAGATTTATTGTTGGACACGATAGGGCGACTGATGAAGGATGAACCCATAGATGTTTATACGGTCAAGAGCTTTGTCGTGTCGCGTCTGCAGGGATTGTTTTCGGATGGGGAATGGCTCGCGAGATATGGAGTATCTAATATGCGCAGACTTCAGCGTATTGTCGATTTTTTGTATCGCGTAAATGAGAAGAGTTAGGGGTGACAAAGATGGATGTTAGTTTTTTTGGCGAATTCAAGGATCCGTATCTTGGCACGGAAGAAGGGCAAGGCGCTTTTTTGTCGGGAGTGTCGCTTGGGATGTTGGCGCGGGGACAGATAGCGAAAGGCGCTTCTATAGATTCATCGCCGCTTTATAAACAGCTGCGCTTTGGGAGATTGCAGAGAAGAAATATCACGGCTCTCATGTCGAGAGTGCCTGAACTAGCGAGGGCGACTATGGGTGAAAACAGTACAGGGCTCGCAGGGATGATTGAATCTCTTTGCGCCAAGGCCGGAGACCTTATAATGCGCGGCGGGGACGCTGAGCTTGGCGTCAACGGAAATTTTGCTTTTTCCGTGGCCTTCATGAACGCGCCGGATTATTTTTATGGAAAGATTTTTAAGAAAAAGGACAAGGAATCGGAAGCGTCCGATACTGACGGCACGGATAGAGCAGAGGAGGGAAACTGAAATGGCTTTCAAAAACCGCAGAGAAATACTTTTTGTCTACAGTGTAAAGGACGCGAACCCTAATGGCGACCCATTGAACGCCAACCATCCGCGCTTTGACGATAGCAGCGGACAAATTTTAGTCTCTGACGTTCGCGTAAAGCGCACGGTAAGAGACCAGTGGCTGAGAGAAGGCAGGGACGTTTTTGTTGACGGGGAATCAAAGACGTTGGCCGCTAGAGTCGAAGAGCTTAAAAAGACGCTCGGTGTACAAAGCGGAAAGGACGCTTTAGCAAAGTGCATCGACACTAAACTTTTCGGGGTGACGTTCGCGCTCGGCAAAGAATCGTTCGCCTGGACGGGGCCCGTTCAGTTCAAGTGGGGGCGCTCTCTGCATAAGGCCGAAGTCGCGATGGTTCAAGGGACAGCGGCGTTTGCTACAAAAGAAACCAGTGAACAGCGCTCTTTTCGCAGCGAGTATATTGTGCCGTTTGTTGTGATAGGTGATTACGCCATAGCGAATCAGTACGCGTCCAAGACGACGGGCGCCACTGACGAGGACTTGGACTTGCTTTTCGGCGCGATATGGCAAGGGACAACAAATCTCATCACGCGAAGCAAGGTCGGGCACGCGCCGCGCCTTTTGATGGAGATAAAATACCGTGACGGCTTTGACGGCATAATCGGCTCGCTTGACGAGAAAATAGCCATCATCGGCAATGACGGACATATTCTATCCTCCGACGAACAAAGAAGCCTGAGGTCCTGCGGCGATTTTTCTATGGATATATCAAGGCTTACGGAATCAGTCGGAAGAGTGAAGGCCGATGTTGAAGCCGTGAAATTATGGCTTTCGCCGGAGCTCAATATAACAAACCGCTCGGACTTAGAGAAAATTTTAGAGGGGAAACTGAAGTTGGAAGCGAGGTGAGTCTTTATGTCCGTTGCGTTTGATTGCTCGTCGGACATAGCGATGTTCAGGAAGCCGTACACCACGACATCCTCTATGTCGTTTGCCTTCCCGCCGCCAACAGCCATTGCCGGCCTCGTAGGCTCGATTGTCGGCTTAGACAACCGCGCGTCGCAAGACGCGTCCAATGCCGCTTATTGGAAGGCGTTTAAGGGCACAATGGTTGCCGTTGCAATACAGAGGCCGGTCAGGTGGTTTCGCGCCGCCGTCAATTTCTGGAATGTCAAAAATCCGCAAAATTCGCCTCATATTCAGGTGAAGCATCAGTTTCTCGCGCGCCCCAAGTACAGAATATTTGTCAAAAACGGCATAGAGCCACGCCTGCGTGAGAAATTAGAGCAAAACAGCTTTATCTACACGCCGTTTTTGGGCGTGGCTTACGCTTTGGCTGATGTCTATTATCTTGGATATTTTGATGACTTGCCTATCTCTCCCAGCGAAGGAATTTCGGTCAATACCGTATTGCCGCTCGAAGATGATGTTTCATTGGACATAGCCGCCTCCGGCAAAGTGCTGAAAGAGGTTGTGCCGTTTAAGTTTGGCGAGGACAGGACCTTAATTGACAGCATGACGGTTTTGTACTCCGATACCGGCGAATGCCGAATTGCGCTGAAGAATCGAGGTGCGGTTGATGTTACAAGAAGCGTCAGCGCCACAAGAAAAATTGAACAAGTTGTTGCGTGGTTCCCTGAGTGGTGATCTGAAGAGCCATAAAGACAAGCTATTATGTGACCATCTCTCGGGAACGGCGCTGTTAGCCATAGATTTGTTGCGGTTGCACGGATTGGACGAACTGGAACCTGATGTCCTGTTGGCCGCGTATACGCATGACGTGGGGAAAACCCACCCTGATTTTCAGGAGCGCCTTCGCAAAAACGGCAAGGGAAAAGGAGTGGAGCATTCCGCTCCCTCCTCCTTTTTCACAATATCTCTTGCGGAAGACCTGAATATAGATCTTTTCGACGCTTTTCTTTGCGCCGAAGCCGTTCGGCGTCACCATACGGGGGTCGAAAACTGGCAGGAGATAAACGCCTATTGGCTTCCATATCACAAATCGCTGAAAAAAATCAACGCCGACATAAAATTGTTGGCGCCCCAATGGACACGCCTCATTCAAGCGGAGAATTTGGAAACGCTTATCAATATTATCGATGATATGGACCCCGACGACGGAGAGATGCACGACGCTTGGTTCAAGTTGCGCACGATCCTGTCGCTTTTAGTTGCCGGAGACAGAATGGACGCTATCGACGTGGCGAAAATACAGTTTCATAATCTCCCAACGTACCAAAAGCCGATTTTCCCCCAGCGCAATGAAATGGATAAATGGCGGGCCGACGTCGCGGAGGCTTGCGAGAAGCGGGCGAGAGAAATTCGCTCTCCCGGCATATACACGTTGACGCTTCCTACCGGATCTGGAAAAACCAACATCGGCCTCAATTCAGCCCGTATTATCGCGGAAAATTTGGGATATGAAACGATTATTTACGCTCTGCCATTTATTAGCATAGTCGAGCAGAACGCGGCGTTTGCCAAGCAAGTCTTTGATCCATCGACAGTACAGGAAGACCACAGCTTAATGCTATCCAAAGCGGACGACGAAAACGAGAAAGAGAAAAACTACGGAGACGGCGAAAACTGGAAGAGAATGAGCCGATTGTTCCGCTATTGGAACTCTCCCGTTGTCGTCACGACGATGGTGCAGTTGTGGGAGACCATTTACAGCCCAAGAGCGGCGGCCACGATGGATTTTCACAGACTCAACAGAGCCGTCGTGATTTTGGACGAGCCGCAGGGAATATCCCCGCGCCTTTGGTATGAGTTTGGCAAGACGCTTGAGTATATACACGAAAAATGGAAAACCGTGTTTATTTTCATGACGGCCACTCAACCCGAAATAGCTAAAGGCGTCGAACTTGCTCCAAAAATCCAATTCCCCTTCAAGCGTCACAGATATAAATACCTGCCCGGCAAGTATACTGTCGCCGATTTACCGGGAGTCATCAAAGAGCACACGCCATTTGCGAAAGAATCCGGGCTTATCGTCATGAACACCCGCAAATCCGCGTTATCAGTGTTTTTGCTTATCAAGCAAGAAATGAAAGACATCCCTGTATATATGTTATCTCGATGGATGTCGCCTCAGCATAGACGCGAAACACTTGAAAAAATCAAGAGTCATCAAAAGGACGGGGAGCGGCATTATCTCGTTTCGACACAGGTTGTGGAGGCCGGCGTCGATCTTGATTTTGACTGGGTATTTCGGGATTTGGGGCCGCTTGACAGCGTTATTCAGGTCGCGGGACGCTGTAACCGCAGCGCATTGAGGAAAGAAGGAATAGTCATTATCGCTGAAATCAGCGATGAATCTAAAACCTTCTCCAAGATGGTATATGACAGCGTTTTTTTGGAAGCCACTCTCGAGATTTTGCGCGGTAGGCCAGAATTTAGTGACGCGGAAGTTCAGGAGATAATCGCGGCCTACTATAAGACACTTTCAAACCGTCTGAACCCATGCGAAGTATGGAAACGGATTGGGCATGGCAAGTGGGGAGATTATACGTCGCTCTTCCAAAAAGATTATTACGAGGTTCCGGTTTATATTGACAGAGACGGAACTTTGGATGGCATGATTGATGAACTGAGAAACATGGACAGGTCTTTGGAGAATCGCGAGCGTTTGAAAAGCCTTCAAAATAGTTTGCAACAGTACGCTATCGGCGTCAACGAGAGAGATTTGAAGGCCTGGAGTAACAAAATAGGCTCTTTTTTCACTGATGAAGAGCAAAAACTGGAGTTTGTCGGCGACGACTACTGCGTGATACGGGGTTCCGGGATTGGAGTCGGCGCGGAGCATCTCTATCATCCCATAGCGGGTTTCCAGCCTCTCGCGGAATCGTCGGAAGAAGATTATTGATATGATATTTACGCGCTTGGGGGTGATTTCTTGGTTTTTTCCGAAAACGCGCGTATTGGGGGTACATTAGTTTGGTATCACTCTATTTGCCGCAGGCAAGTATGGCTTATGTCCAGAAGAGTAGCGCCGGACAAGGATAACGACGCCCTCGCCCTCGGCCGCCTTATCGACCAAAATACGTTCGCGCGCGAAAAACACCAGGTGGCGTTTGGCGACAACAAGTTTGACTTTGTGAGCGGAAAAGACGGCGCGCTGATCGTTTCCGAGGTCAAAAAGAGCAGCAGGGCCGAAAAGGCGTCGGCGTTGCAGCTTGCTCATTACCTCTACGAGCTCAAAAAAGAAGGCATCGACGCGCGTGGCGTCTTGCATTTTCCGACCGAGAAAAGAAAAGAGGATGTAATCCTTACCGATAGCTTGATTGCCGAGCTCGAAGCAGTCTATGCCGATATAGGCGCGAACGCGTCGCAGCAAACGCCTCCCGCCGCGACGCAATCCAAGTATTGCCCGAAATGCGCCTATGCCGAGTATTGCTGGAGTTAAAAACAAAGGGGGCGCAAAACATGGATTTCAGCGCGATAGACGAACTCAAGGCGAGGCTTGATTCTTTGCGCCCGCTTAACAGCGCGGAGCTGAAACGTCTTAGGGAAGAGTTCATAATAGAGAACACCTACGACTCAAACGCCATTGAGGGAAACACCTTAACGCTTCGCGAGACGGCGCTCATTCTGCGCGACGGGCTGACCATAGCGGGGAAGCCTATTAAAGAACACTTGGAGGCAATAGGGCACAGAGATGCTTTCGGCTATATTACGGAATTAGCCGAAGCCAAACATGACAACGCTTTCCTTACGGAGCGCGTCGTAAAAGAACTGCATTCTTTGGTTTTGATGAACGACGCGAAAAATCGGGGCTTATACCGCAACATGGCGGTCAGAATAGTGGGAGCCGCTCATGCTCCGCCGCCTCCCTATCTCGTGCGTGAGCAAATGGAAAACCTGATAAGCGCCTATAACGACGGCAAGAGCGGCAAGCATATCATAGAAGCCGCGGCGGAATTTCATATCGGCTTTGAAAATATTCATCCGTTTATCGACGGCAACGGCCGCACGGGGCGGCTTATACTCAACCTTGAGCTTATCAGGGCCGGATTTCTCCCCGTGAATATAAAGTTTGCGGACAGGGGCAAATATTACGATTGTTTCGACGATTTCCATATAAGCGGAGGCGTGTCTGACGCTATGACTCGTTTGATTTTGGGCTACGAAACAGAAGAACTGTCAAAACGTATCACCATGTTGGAGTAATATCGGGAGGCAAGATCATGGGAAAAACTCTCTATCTTATGAGTTCCGGCGAATTGAAGCGCAGAGGGGACACGCTCTGCATAGTCCGCGAATCGGAGAAGCCCAAGTTTCTCCCCGTGGAGTCCACGGACGAGATCATGATTTTCGGTGAAATAGACTTCAATAAAAGTCTGCTCGAGTTTTTGACGCAGAAAAATGTCATTTTGCACATTTTCAATTATTACGGGTACTACATGGGTACATATTATCCGCGTGAGCACATGAACTCCGGCGCTGTGATTCTGGCGCAGGCCTCGCACTACACCGACGCGGCCAAACGCGTAGAAATCGCCTCTACATTTGTGGTCGGCGCGATAGAGAACATGAAGAAGGTCATGGAGTATTACAAGCGTCGGGCCGGCCTGGACATAGACGATATTTTGTCCGACTTGGATAAATTCGCCGGCGCCGCGCCGGACAGCCGCGATGTTGCGGCTCTGATGGGCATAGAAGGCAACGCGCGAAACAGGTACTACCAATTTTTTGACCGGCTCAACTCCGACCCCGCTTTTCAAATGGAGTCCCGCACCCGCCGCCCTCCGTCCAACAGGATGAACGCCCTTATCAGTTTTTTGAATTCGATGTGCTATGTTTTGGCGCTTTCTCAGATATACAGAACATATCTGGACCCCAGAATAGGCTTCCTGCACGAGACCAACTTCAGAAGTTTCAGCCTGAACTTGGACGTAGCGGAGATTTTTAAGCCGATTATCGTGGATAGGATAATTTTTTCGCTCATCAATAAGCGCGAGATACAGGAGAAACATTTCGAGAAACAGAGCGGGGGCGGCATATACCTGAGCGAAAAAGGGCGGGAGATAGCGCTTCGCGCGTGGGAGGAGCGGATACAGGAGACTATAGAACACCCCAAGCTCAACAGAAAAGTCAGCTACAGAGGGCTTGTTCGTATGGAAGTCTACAAGCTGCAAAAGCATATTTTGGAGGGCGAAAAATATACCCCATACGTCAGCAGGTGGTGACGGTGTTTGTCCTGATGTTTTATGACGTGGGCGAAAAGCGCGTCGCCAAAGTCCTGAAGACCGCGCGAAGGTATCTCACGTGGATTCAGAATTCTGTCCTTGAGGGTGAGCTGTCACCCGCGCAATTTGAGTCGCTGAAAATCGACGTAAAGAAAATTCTTAAAGATGACTATGACAGCGTGTTATTATATGCGTGGCGGACGGAGCGCTATATGACAAAAGATATTCTCGGCGTGGAAAGGGGCACGGTCGATTTTATGATCTGACAACGCCGTTGCTTCGCGTCGATGTCGAATTGCGCAAAAAACCCGAGGCATCGACGCGAGTGTAAAAAAGCTAAAAACCGCACATTGACAATAGAATATGTTATGTTATAGAATATCTAACATCACGTTTGAAATTTTTGCAAATTTGTAAACGCTGTCCGCGAGCTAACGCGGTTGGTTTTGTGCTTTCCTTTTAGGGATTGAAACCGTGATAGACGCATTTCACGGCCTCGGCTGGCCGAGTTTTGTGCTTTCCTTTTAGGGATTGAAACACACTGTAAAGTAGTAAATAGCTGAAGCGCAGACGACGTTTTGTGCTTTCCTTTTAGGGATTGAAACGTGTCAATACATTTTTACAATATCTCACACGATTTGTTTTGTGCTTTCCTTTTAGGGATTGAAACTGGAGTTCGAGATAGAGTACGACGACGGGTGCGCCAGTTCGGTGTGCGTAATATAGTCGGGTGAGAGTCCCGACCTGATAAAGCTTAGCAAGCAGTCAGTACCAAGCCTTGGAGCCAAAGCCGCGAGGTGAGGTTTAAGCGTAGGCATGGGAGTATGAGAGCCGCAATGCGAAAGCGTGAAGCGATTCAGCCCCGTAATTACATCAAGCGGAAGCCGATGTATTCCTTCGTACAGCAGGCAGCAATGTCTCACTCGTTAAGCGAGAGTGAGCAGCTTCCGTCGGGGTCCAAGAGCGTGCGCGAGCATACAAAGATAATACGCGCATACCTGGGAGGTCTGACAGACTCTGCTTAAACTACTACTACGAAACTACAGACCACATAAGCGGTAAGGGTAAATGAAATCTTGAAAATGGAGTGAACCCGATGGTCTGTCAGAAGTCGGATTATCTCATAGTAGTGATGAAGTGTGTGAAAGCACATGGAGCGAAGGGGATAACAAATCAGCGTTTCCTAAAGGGAAACACGTGGGACACAGGAGGTTCTTTAAAACGTGGAACATGAACTGAAGGATATAAGGTATCAATCAGCCAAGTACGAGAGATTAGAAACACTGATGAATCGTGTCAATGAAAAGTCACTCAAGGAAGAACACCGCAAACAGGCAAGAAACAAAGCGACAGGAGTAGACGGAGTAACCAAGGACGAATACGGGGAAAAGTTGGACGAAAACGTGGCGAACTTAATAGAGCGCATGAAGAAGTTCAGCTATAAACCGTTACCCGTTAGAAGAGTATTTATACCCAAAGCAAACGGGAAAGTACGTCCGTTAGGAACCCATCGTATGAGGACAAGCTGGTTCAGGGCGTGATGTCTGGGATACTGAGCGATATATATGAAGAGCGCTTTCTTGACTGCTCATATGGATTCAGACCAGGTCGAAGCGCTCACGACGCGGTAAAAGTCATAGACCAGACCATCATGACTCACAAAGTAGGTTATGTGCTGGAAGCGGATATTAAAGGGTTCTTCGACAACGTAAACCATGACTGGCTTATGAAGTTTCTTGAGCATGACATAGCCGACAAGAACTTTCTGCGTTATATCAAGAGATTCCTGATAGCCGGCGTAATGGAGGGGACAGAAAGAAAAGAAAGCGAATTAGGAACGCCGCAAGGCGGTCTGATTTCGCCGGTACTTGCCAATGTATACCTTCACTACGCATTAGATTTATGGGTAGAGAAAGTTCTGAAAGCGAAACTGAAGGGTGAAGTACACTATGTGCGTTACGCCGATGATTTCATATTGATGTTTCAATTTGAAAACGAAGCGAAGACCGTTATGGAACTACTCAAAGACAGACTGAAGAAATTCGGTTTAGAACTCGCAGAAGACAAAACGCGTATATTACCTTTCGGGCGATTCAAAGGAACAAAGGAAGACTTTGACTTTCTTGGCTTCACCTTCTTCAACGCGCAAACCAGAAGCGGAAAGTACTGCGTAGGCGTGCGCACAAGCAAGAAGAAACTGAAGGCGAAGAGAGCAGCCGCAAAGGAATGGCTCAGGTCAAGGTTGACTAAACCAATCTCAGATACGATGAAGATAGTCAGGGTATCGCTTCTTGGTCACTGCAACTACTACGGGGTGAGCGGAAACTTCAGGATGTTACAGAAATTTTACGAGTATGTAAAATACGCAAGCTACCGAATGCTGAACCGAAGAGACCAAAAAGGCAAGATGAAGAGCGAAGCATTTGAGCGGATATGGAACTACTACATAGTGAAACCGCACCTGACGAAGGACATTTGGACTGTTGAACCGAAGCTGGTTTGAAGAGCCGTATGCGGGAAAACCGCAAGTACGGTTCTGTGAGGGGCAGTAGGCAATTCCTTCACTCAGTAAGTATTGATGAAAGGAGTGTCGAGACTGTCTACTCGACGGCAGGAGAAGCAAAAAAGGCATTCGAGGTCGCGCGAAAAATGCTTGCCCGCAAAATGTCCGTCAGCGATATTATTGACATCACCGGACTGGACGAGCGGGATATACTTTCAATCCAATAGATACGGTCTTCTTGATCGCTTCTAAAGTTCATCGTTCACATATTGAGAGTCAACGACGAAAAAGTTGACCCCAAAGTAAGGGAGACATGGAAAATGCGATGGGTGCCGATTGATGAAGTGGTAAGAGATATTCATATACGCGACGCCAGAGAGGAAGGCAAAGGGGCAGGAGAAGCAAAAAAGGCATTCGAGGTCGCGCGAAAAACGCTTGCTGAGGGGCTTTCCGCTGACATCATCAAAAAGTGTACCGGACTGGACAAGGAAGACATACTCGCGCTTGGATAGGGGACAGGAACGACGCGGGGGTGTGCCCCCGTGCCTGTTTTGCCTCGCCATGCGGGGCAGAAATGGTTTTGTGATTTGGTCTGTCCCCGAACATGCAAAAAGGCGGTTCCCTCCCGTAGGCCACGGAAGAAAGCCGCCTTTTGCGTAGCGGATATTAAAATATGACTGTAGTGCTTACTCATAAAACCCATCGCCCCCACAGAGACGGGCGGCAAGTGGCCGCCCGTCTCTGACTGAGGCAAGCCTATAGTATCTTTATCATACGAGTCATATTTGTTTTTACGCGGAAAAGATTTACGCGAAAGAACTTTCCTAATAGTTCGCTAAACGCCCGCTCGAACGAGTTTGTTATAAAAACGATTTAGTTTCGTAACCTTTCAACTTCTTCGCGCGGAAGAGTCGTATATTGAGCTACTTTTTCTACAGGTAGTCCATCGTTCAGCAAGTTTCGGGCAATTTCGGCTTGCCCTTCTATGCGTCCTTCCATGCGTCCTTTTTCAATACCTTGTTCTACACCTCTTGCCGTATAAACCTCTTCAAAAATTGATACGTACATAGCCTTCTTCCCCTCCTCCAATGACTTTGCAAGCGTTTCTACATAATCAAATATCTGCTCTCGATAGTCTTTGGTAAGTTTCATAAGATAGTCTATAGCCAATAATACTAAGCGTTTATCTTCTCTATCCCATCCACGTTCTAACCACAGCTTCGATATATCGCGTAAGTACCGGAATTTTTTACTTTCGTCGTCTCCACTCAATAGCTTGCACTTTGCCGCATACAAAACTAACCCGACTCGGTTATCTTCTGACAGAAGCAGGGAGTCCTCCAAGCCTGAAACAACCACGTTCACATATTTATAGAGCGATTCGACCCCGAAACGCTCTGAGTGATAAAACGTCTTCTCGCCCTTTGGTCTGCTATCTGTTATAACAGCTATGCCAACAGGTTCAATTTGATGCTTGAGGTAAATCAACGACTTGTATTGATACATTCGAGTAGGTAAGTCGCCCTCTCCTCCGCTGCCTTGCACCTCAATATGACAAAGGATTAGTTCATCTTCTCCGTTTTCGCGAGGGCCGCCAAGCCCATTAATCCGGCTCCGGCGTCACATCCGCCTCTGGATCTGCGGTCTTCGTCGGGGATTTGTCGTGCCGTTAGTGTCCGTGACCGAGCCCGTACCGTCGCCTGTGAACGTGGCGGTTCCGACAACCGCTGTGCCGCCTGTCGCGTTTATTGCGCCTGTGTGTATCACGTTGACCGTAACCGCGCTGGCCGCTTTTATCGTTATAAAAACGATTTAGTTTCGTAACCTTTCAACTTCTTCGCGCGGAAGAGTCGTATATTGAGCTACTTTTTCTACAGGTAGTCCATCGTTCAGCAAGTTTCGGGCAACTTCGGCTTGTCCTTCGAGGCGTCCTTTTTCAATACCCTGTTCTACACCTCTTGCCGTATAAACCTCTTCAAAAATTGATACGTACATAGCCTTCTTCCCCTCCTCCAATGACGCCGCAAGCGTTTCTACATAATCAAATATCTGCTCTCGATAGTCTTTGGCAAGTTTCATAAGATAGTCTACAGCCAATAATACTAAGCGTTTGTCTTCTCTATCCCATCCACGTTCTAACCACAGCTTCGATATATCGCGTAAGTACCGGAATTTTTTACTTTCGTCGTCTCCGCTCAATAGTTTGCACTTTGCGGCATACAAAACTAACCCGACTCGGTTGTCCTCTGACAGAAGCAGAGAGTCCTCCAAGCCTGAAACAACCACGTTCACATATTTATAGAGCGATTCGACCCCGAAACGCTCTGAGTGATAAAACGTCTTCTCGCCCTTTGGTCTGCTGTCTGTTATAACAGCTATGCCAACAGGTTCAATTTGATGCTTGAGGTAAATCAACGACTTGTACCGATACATTCGAGTAGGTAAGTCGCCCTCTCCTCCGCTGCCTTGCACCTCAATATGACAAAGGATTAGTTCATCTTCTCCGTTTCTGAGTTTAATTTGAACCAGTAAATCCGTTCGGTTCGCTCCGCCTCCCAGATCAAAAGTCACTTTTTGAAGTTCTTGCTCCAAAAACTCAGGCTTCTGACCTCTGTCCGCCGCCTCATAAAGCTCGGGCAGGAATATTTTCAAGGCATCCCAGAAAAAGCGGTGAATAACGATTTTCCATAAATTGTCGTTGTCTAAACGCTCAGTATCATGGAGGTTGTCGTCTTTTGTTTTATTATTAATCGCTAATTTTGCCTTACTCTCTTTTTCGGCGCCACTCATCTAAATCCGTCCTTCCATGTTTGCCGTCCTGTAAGCCATTATAGGTATCCAGCCGAGATACGCGTAAAAAATAGGACATTTGTCTAAGGGCATGTTTTAAAAGCAATTACTTATGTTAAATATACGGTATGACTGTATTATACTATACATGAACAGAAGAAGATACGACACAGGCCTGAATGAGCGGCGGTTGAGCTTGCGTATCTCTTGTGGCGTAAGACACCCCTAATCCGCAGGTTAAAACTCTATAATTTCTGCAAAGACAGTAATATAGAGTATTTATGGCGTTTAAGGCTTTCACCCATTGGGTGAAATATGAGAAACAGTCCATCTCTTGCGCTGGTGAGAGTTGCGGATTTGGGTTGTAATGAAGGGCTTGACAAGTACGAGCTATAGATATATAGTCCTTGCTTATATTAAGTAAAACTATCGATTAACTAAGAGGTATAAATGTTGAAATTATATGTATTGGTAGCTAAGATAGCTTTGATTATGATGTGTACGCGCAACGGATCCCCGCCAGGGTGTATGCCGTTTGTTTATGCATACGCGCTTGGTGATGGGATCCCGGTTTTTTTTGGGGTCCTTTTTTTATTGCGTTAGAGGCTCATTACAAAACTAAGGAGACAAAATGATAAAGTTGCCGGAGGATATAAATCTCGCAATCCGCGCGGAGGGAGAACGCGCCTACCCTGACGAATGCTGCGGCGTCATATTGGGCAAACTAGGGGATGAGGAGCGGGAAGTGACCGCTATTCTTCCGATAGACAACGAGCGTGAGGCGGAGGAGCGGCATCACCGCTTCGTTATAGGCCCCGATGATTTTATGAAAGCGGAAAGAGATGCGCGGAAGCTGGGGTTGGATGTGACCGGGTTTTATCACTCTCACCCCGACTGGTTCTCACGCCCCTCCGATTATGACAGAGAGCACGCGCTTCCGTTTTATTCTTACGTTATTGTGAGCGTGGAAAAGGGGAAAGCGGCGGAACTTACAAGCTGGAAACTTACACCCGACCGCGCGCGGTTTGTCCAAGAACTATAAAATCAGGAGGAGATATGTTATGCCGGTTTTTATTCAGATTCCCACAGCGCTGCGCGCGCTGACTGATAAGAAGTCCGAGGTTCAGACAGAAGGCGCCACGGTAGGCGCGGCTGTCGATGCTCTCGCCGTAGCCTATCCCGACATAAAGAAGCACTTGTACGACGAAAACGGCGTCCTCCGCTCTTTCGTCAATATTTATTTCGGGGAGACGAACATCAAAAACTTGAATGGCTTGGATACGCCGCTGAAAGACGGGGACAAGATAATGCTCGTTCCGGCTATCGCCGGCGGGGATGGGACATGGGCATAATAGGAGACGAACGCTTAAACGACCTGACGCATGACGAAATATCGCGCTACAGCCGTCATTTGTTATTGGCCGAAATAGGTATCGAAGGGCAAAAACGCTTAAGGGCCGCGCGGGTATTGATAGTGGGGACGGGCGGCCTCGGCGCGCCGCTGGCGCTTTATCTCGCCGCGGCGGGTGTGGGTACGCTCGGCATCTTAGACTTCGACTTCGTGGAGGCTTCAAACCTTCAACGCCAAATCATACACGGCACAAGGGACATCGACAGGCCTAAAGTGGCCTCAGCCCAAGACCGTATCCGCGCCCTGAACCCAGAGGTCAAAGTCGTCACGCACAACACGTATCTCTCCCGCGACAACGCGCTTGATATTTTCAAGGATTACGACGTGGTGGCCGACGGCGCCGACAACTATCAGACGCGCTATCTCGTGAACGACGCATGTGTGCTGCTCGGCATTCCTGACGTATATGGCTCCATATTTCAGTTCGAGGGACAGGCCAGCGTGTTCTATGCCAAGGAAGGGCCTTGCTATCGCTGCCTCTTCCCTACTCCGCCGCCGCCGGGTCTTGTTCCTTCATGCGCAGAGGGTGGTGTGGTCGGTGTGCTGCCGGGCATCGTGGGCACGATTCAGGCCTGCGAGGTCGTCAAACTCATAGTGGGCGGCGGCGACAGTCTCGTGGGGCGTCTTTTGCTTTTCGACGCTTGGGGCATGAAGTTTCGCGAGCTTAAAATTCAAAAAGACCCCGCCTGCCCGATATGCGGGCGCGACCCCACGATACGCGAACTCGTGAACTACGAGCAGTTCTGCAATATAAAGCTTTCAGACGAGGACGAGAAGACGTTCGAGACCATCACGGCTATTGAACTGAAAGAACGCATTGATAGGGGGGATAAACTTCAAATTATAGATATTCGCGAGCCGCACGAGCGCGCCATCGCCAAGTTTGCCGGGAGCAAGGCCATTCCGCTCGGTCAGATGGCGCGCCGCATAGGTGAATTCGACCCCTCCATCGACGCGGTATTCCTGTGCAAGATAGGCCAGCGCAGTATTTTCGCCATGCGCGCGCTCCTCGATGCCGGTTATACGGGCCGTCTGCTCAACTTAAAAGACGGCGTGAACGCCTGGGCAAGGGACGTCGACAATTCTTTGCCACAGTATTGATACCAACGGCACTAAAGCCACTAAAAAATCAGAGGAGGAAAAAATATGTCAGATACACCCGTCACCAACAGACCCATTAACGCGCTTGGCCGCGAGGCCGCTTATCAATTAGCGAACGTAACTAAAACAGCGCCGCAGTTTGCGGCCCTCACGCCCCGGTGGCTGACGCGCGTATTGGAATTCAAGGGCCTCGAAGCCGGAATTTACCGCGTGAACAAAGTCGTAGAGGGCGAAACGCCGCTCGACGTTCTGTGCAGTCAGGATCCCAAGAAGGTCGTAATACCTCAGGGCTACATCGAATACTCCACAGAGCCCCGCGAGTACGAGCTCAATTCCATCTCCACAATCATCAACGTGGATACAAAAGTCTCTGACCTGTACAGCTACCCCTACGACCAAATCGGCGAGCAAATAGGCCTTGCCGTCGAAAGCCTGAAGGAGCGTCAGGAGAGTCAGCTCATCAACAGCGACGACTACGGGCTTTTGAAAAACGTCGCGGATTCTCAGCATGTCCAGCCTCGCCAGGGGCGTCCGATACCAGACGACCTCGACGAGCTTATATCCAAGGTATGGAAGGAGCCCTCTTTCTTCCTCGCGCACCCCAGAGCCATCGCGGCTTTTGAGCGCGAGTGCACGAGACGCGGCGTCCCGCCCGTCACGGTCAATGTCGCCGGGGGCACGTTCATCGCCTGGCGCGGCATTCCGCTTATCGCCACAGATAAACTCTTTGTGGACGGTCAGAAAAATCCTAAGGGCAAGTCGGGCAAGACCAACATTCTCTTGGTACGCACGGGAGAAAGCAAACGCGGCGTCATAGGGCTGTATCAGGCCAACCTGCCGAACGAGCAGTCGCGTGGTTTGTCGGTGCGCTTCCGCGGCATCGACGACAACGGCATAGCGTCCTATCTGCTCTCCCTGTATTGCTCCGCGGCTATCTTGGCCGACGACGCCATCGCGGTATTAGAGGATGTCGAAGTCGGTGAATACTATGACTATACAAAGATTTGATTTGACTCCAAACTCTTTGGGTCTGCCGGATGAGCGGGAGATAGGCGCGCTTGTCGCGTCTTATTTCCCTGAGTTCTACTCCACTCAAAGTCCTGCGGCGAGCAAGGCATACAGCCCCAAGGTTTTGCCTGAGGGCGGCGCGAGAGCGAGTGAGTTTCACTCGCTGGCGCCTGTAGCTCAGCAGGGTGGCAGCGGCGCTCAGCTTCCATATGTGGGCACGGTGTCCCTTGAAAAAATTCGCGCCGACTTCCCGATTCTGTCGGAGAAGGTGAACGGCAAGCCGTTGGTCTGGCTCGACAACGGGGCCACGACCCAGCGTCCGCGGCAGGTCATTGATCGGTTGGTGTACTACTACGAACACGAGAACTCCAACGTACATAGAGGCGCGCACACCTTAGCCGAGAGATCGACGGACGCGTTCGAGGACGCGCGCGGCAAAATCGCTGGTTTTCTCGGCGCGCCGAGCAAGGACAACATCGTATTCGTGCGCGGAACCACCGAGGGCATAAACCTCGTCGCTCACGCTTACGTGAAGCCCCTTTTGAAGGCGGGCGACGAGATAATAGTGACATTGCTTGAGCACCACGCCAACATCGTCCCCTGGCAGATTATCGCCGAGGAAACAGGAGCCGTCCTTCGAGTTGCCCCCGTGGATCAAACCGGGCAGATAATCATATCCGAGTACGCGAAACTGTTTAACCGCAACACCCGATTTGTGTCTATGACGCATGTTTCAAACGTCTTGGGCACGGTCGTCCCAGTGCGGGAGATGACTGCCATCGCCCACGGCTTCGGGGCGCGAGTAATGGTGGACGGGGCGCAGTCGGTCTCGCACATGCCCGTGAACGTGTCCGCGCTTGACGCCGATTGGTTTGTTTTCTCGGGACACAAGATCTTCGGCCCCACCGGCATCGGAGCCCTGTATGGTAAAGAGGACGTCTTGGAAGCGGCGCGCCCGTGGCAGGGCGGCGGCAACATGATAGCCGACGTCACCTTCGAGCGGACGCTGTATCAAAAAGCGCCTGACAAGTTCGAGGCCGGAACCGCAAACATAGCCGACGCCGTAGGTCTCGGCGCGGCTATAGACTACGTGTCCTCAGTTGGCATGGAGAACATCGCCGCCTACGAGCGCGCATTGGTCGAGTACGGAATGAGAGAGCTCAGCACGGTTCCTGGGCTCACATTGGTGGGCACGGCGGCGAACAAAGCAAGCGTACTGTCGTTTGTCTTAGATGGACATGACAACATGGAGGTCGGTAAGTACTTGGACAAAGCCGGTATCGCAGTGCGCGCTGGGCATCACTGCGCGCAGCCTATTTTGCGGCATTTTGGTTATGAGGGCGCGGTACGTCCCTCGCTCGCGTTTTACAATACGCCCGCTGAAATCGACCTATTGGTTCGGGCGCTTCACACATTGGCGCGTTAAAATATGTAGGGGCGACCGCCCTCGGTCGCCCTATTTGGTTATTGTTATTATACGAGGAGAAAAATCGCTATGAGTATTCAGGACGGCTTCAACATTCACAAATTGACCGACGCGATTTTGGCGAGCTACGAGGAAGAGGAGAAGATAATCAAGATAGAGGCAAAAAATCAAATCAGCGACACCGTCGTGACCGAGCTTATCGACAATCTGCGGGATCTGATTTTCGCCGGCTTTTTCAGCAAAAAGTTACTTAAAAAGGATTCAATCGAATACTACGTCGGCGAGCTCTTGGAAGGGCTTATATATCACCTTCAAAAGCAGATAACGCGAGCGCTGCGCAACGTCAAAAAAGAGGGCCTTGATATTGAGCGCGAGGCCGGATATATCACCAACACCTTTTTGTCCCGCGTCCCCGAAGTGCGGCGCGTTTTGGCGACGGACGTGGAGGCGTTCTACGACGGCGACCCTGCGGCTTACAGCACGGACGAGGTGATTTTGTCCTACCCCGGCATTTACGCCATCATGGTGAGCCGATTGGCGCATGAGCTGCACCTGCTGGGCGTACCGCTGATTCCCCGCATGATGACCGAGCACGCCCACAGCCGCACCGGCATAGACATTCACCCAGGCGCCGTCATAGGGCACCACTTCTTTATCGATCACGGCACAGGTATCGTCATAGGCGAGACGACCGTAATAGGCAACTACGTAAAAATTTATCAGGGCGTAACGCTCGGCGGGCTCTCCACGAGGGGCGGCCAGACGCTAAAAGGCGTAAAGCGGCACCCAACGATAGAGGACAACGTAACTATATACTCAGGCACTTCCATATTCGGCGGTAACACCGTGATAGGCGAGGGCGTCGTTATAGGCTCCAACGCCTTCATCACAAAAAGCGTACCGGAGAAGACGCGCGTGAGCGTGAGAAATCCCGAGCTGAAACTCAAAGAAGACGCCTCCGACACCATGGTACGCAACGTGGAGTTTGCCCAGGAAGAATTTTGGGATTACGTGATTTGACATACGCGCGGGACGCGGCAGGCGAATCTCACCGCGCCGTCAGGGGCGCGCGTCTAATTGAGCGCCTCCTTCAGGTTTTCCAAGTTGCGTTTCATTATCGAGATGTAGGTCGCGCCCCCATCGAAGTCGGCTTTAGAGACGTTGTGAGCTGAGTGGAGCAGGAGTTTTTTTGTCGTCGGCACGACGGAGATGACGACGTCGGCCATTTTTTCGTTTGAGAACTCCACAAAAAAGACGACGGGGATTTTTTCGGAGCGCACTTTGTTGATCAAAAAAGACACGGTCAAGGCGCCGGCGTCCGTTTCGGAAGAGCAGCCCGGAAACGCGGCGTAATAATTTAGATCGTAGTAGTCGGTGAAATACCTAAACGGAAAACGGTCGGCAAAAATTATGGTCCTTCTCACCGCGCCGTCAACGATAGCTCGAAACGACGCGTCCAACTCGTCTATCAGCGCGATTTCAGAGTCGGTGTTTTTTTGGTAAAGTTTTGCGTTCTTTTTATCGAGCCTGCAAATGGTATCGGAGAGCGTTTTTACGATTTTTTTGGCGTTAGCGGGAGACGTCCAGATATGCCCGTCGTAGCCCAATTCTTCCTCGTAGCTTGTCATACCCTCTATGAACTCGTCTTCTAAGGCATTCACCGAGTCTATGAGCCGCAGGATTTCGGGCTTTTTTTTGTTTGCGCCCAAGGACTCGAGTATTCCGTTTACCCACGAATCAGACTCCCCTCCTGCGAATACAAATAGGTCGCAGTCCCGTATTTTTATGATGTCGCTCGGGGACGGATCAAAAGAATGAGGCTCGGAGCCCGGCTTGAGCAGCATAAAAATCTCCGCGCGGTCGCCTGTTATCGAACGGGTAAAATCATAAGGCGGAAACGCTGATGTGACTATATTGAGCTTTTTCTCTTTCCTGAGGGCGGCGCAAGCGGGCGAAGAGACGGCCGCGCAATATAGCAGCAAAACCAAAATAACTATGCGGAACGTTGTGTTGGATATTTTTTTATTTATCATCGGCATTGGCCTCCTGTATAGACTTTAAAGCGGGGACTTTCGCCCCCGCGCATGCCCTTACGTATTATAGTCTATAACCCTAAGCTATTTGAAAAATTTGGCGAAAATATCGACATAACCGTAAATAAAGAGAATGCCTATAACCGCCGGGAGGAAATAAGCGCAATACAGGCGCAGGCCCTCGGGGACTTTGGGACCCTTGCCGATGTTGGCCTCTTTTATGAAGTTGTCCCATCCCCAGCCCCAGCGAGAAGAACAGAAGAGCAGATAGACTATGGAGCCGAGCGGCAGGAGGTTGTTGCTGACTATGAAGTCCTCCAAATCTAAAACTATAGTCCCGGCGCCGAGAGGCGCAAAGTCGCTCCAGAGGTTGAACCCCAAGACGCATGGAATCGAGAGAACGAAAACGGCTATGAAGTTGAACCAACAGCTCTTTTTACGGCTCCAGCCGAGGTTGTCTATAAAGCTCGCGATAAGAAGCTCGAACACCGCTACGACCGTAGACATGGCGGCGAACGTCATAAACAAAAAGAACAGAGTGCTCCATATACGTCCCTGCGGCATACTGTTGAACATGTTCGGCAGAGTGACGAAGATAAGCCCCGGGCCGGCGTTCGGCTCTATGCCGTAGGCGAAGCAGGCCGGGAAGATGATGAGACCGGCAAACAGGGCCACGAAAGTGTCAAGCGACGTGACGACGACGGCCTCTCCGAGAAGAGATCTATCTTTGTTGATGTAGCTTCCGAATATGGCCATGCTTCCGATTCCGAGGCTGAGCGTGAAGAACGACTGCCCGAGAGCCGCGTAAACCGTCTCCCATACTCCGTTTTGAAGCAGCCTCTCCATGTTGGGTTTGATGTAGAAGTCAAGCCCTTTCTCAGCGCCGGGCAGCGTGACGGAACGGGCCGCGAGGACGATAAGGATTAAAAAAAGCCCGCCCATCATGCACTTCGTTATACGCTCGACTCCCTTTTGAAGGCCGCCGCCGCAGACAAGGAAGCCCAGCGCCACGGCCAAGAACATCCAAAAGGTAAGCCCAACAGGATCGGCGAGCATCCCCCCGAAAGCCGCGCCTATCTCGTCGGGCGTCAGCCCCTCAAGCCCGCCCGAGACGTTGCGCCACGTATAGGCCAGCATCCAGCCCGTCACAGTGGTGTAGAACATCATCAGGACGTAGTTTCCGGCCAACCCGAAGTATCCGAAGACCGACCAGCCCGTCCCCTTAGGCTGCAAGGTCTTGAACGAGCCTATAATGCTCTGGCGCGACGCGCGCCCGACCGCGAACTCCATCACCATGACGGGCATGGCAAAGCACACGATAAACACGAGATACATCAAGACGAACGCCGCGCCGCCGTAACGGCCGGTAATAAACGGAAAACGCCAAACATTCCCCAAACCTATGGCGCACCCCGCGGACAAAAGGACAAAACCCAAACGACTTCCCAAAGACTCTCTTTCTTTCGGCATACTTCCCACTTCTCTCTTCCCTCTTCAGATTTTTTTGCAAAAAAATAAAATAAAATAAAATAAAATAAAATAATGAATCATCTTAGTATACAGCAGATTACTTAATGTTAGAATGAGAAGAAATACTCTTGCGTTCGTCTAATCTTTACCAAGATTTTCATTAACTTCATCAAAGATTATAGAAATCTGTTCTTTGATAGCGTCTAAGGCAGATTTCTTTTTCTTTTGCGGGGTTGGCTTTTTGCCGTTGGGTTTAGTCACTATTCCCAAAAGCTTTTCCAAAATCCTAATCGCGCTTTTAAGGTCCGCGCTTTTCCATCCCGCAAACTGCGTTATATTCTCATAAACGAATGCCGCCACGGCTTTTCGACCGGCCTCGCCCGGCATTTTATCCACTAATTTGGCTATGCTTTCCCAATAGCCGAAGATGTAAAATGCCGCCTCTTTATGGGCGGGAACGCTCATCCCGAAGAGGCGAATAAGAAAATTCGGCTCAATATCGGGCCATGTCAGCAGGAACATAAAAATGGCCACCTCTAACTTGGAGCGCGTCACCTTGTCGTCAGAGTTGTCGAATATGGGCTTGGAAGAAAACGAGTCAAAAAAGGCGTCGGTTTTTAACGGGTCCTCCGAAAGACGCAGGTGCCCGGCATTCAGACTCAGGATACAGAAACAAATCTCCGGAGTGCCCTGGGGAAGCGTCAATATCAATTCCTCCAAGAGTTCGCTCTTGATCGAAGCCCACCCCTGACGGGAAGGGGGGCAGCCGTTAAGGGCTTCCTCCCCCGAGTTCATGATTAGTTCTCTCAGCCAATACATAAAAAGCCCGGTATATGAGGCATCGTCAAGGAATTGCCGTATCGTCCGCATGTCTTTGCGCGTCAGTTCGTCAGACAGAGCTTCGGCAATATCTCGAATCTCGCTTCCGGAGAGGCGCAGCGGCAGCTTGGAGCCCATCGTTTCCTTTATTTTCTCAGCTATATTTCGGTCGGACATAGCGAGATACAATAGCCCCAGAGCGGAAACGGCCTCGTATGGGATACTCATCTGCGCGAAGGCGGAAAGCATTTTCTTCGGCGAGGAGAGAAGCACCTCCTCAAAAGCCTCCTGAACTATTTTGGGCCACGGAGCCTGTGGGCGCCATTTGAGGCCCAACCGCCCCAGGATGGGGAACGACTCTATAAAACCGGCAAATAAAGAGGGAGTGTCCATTTCCTGATCGTTGTAGCACATCACAAAAAGCGTCCTTAGAATGTAATGCTCCTGTTCTGTCAAATACGAAGACGCGTTCGACAAAACGGACAGCAGCAAGCCCGCCATATGGCGCTCGGGGGCGTTCATCAGACGTTTGTATCGCGCCGATAGTTTTAGGGGCTCATTTTTTTGATGCGGCTCACCCGCCATAAAGGACATTTGCAGAACGCGCGCGGCGTCGCCCCATTCCGTACCGTATTTTCGCTCCCCCGACCTGCAGAAAAAATCCCACAGCGTAACAACGACCGGATGAGTCTGGCCGCATGGAATGGCCTTGAAAAGCTGGTGACCGGCAAGTTTGTTGACGTCACGCAGGATATTTTCCTCCCTTTCCCCGCGAAACAATTCACGGGTAAGCGCCACTATAGCGCGCACCGCGCGAAACGTATCGGCGAAGGGAGCGGCGGCGGCTGCCGTTTCGAGCTGCTCCGCGATCTTCAGCCAGGTTGAATAAGGAGACGCGGATTTCGCTCTTTCCAACTTGCCGTATTGCGCCGACAGCTTTTCCACAAGGCGCGCGGCCTCGTTTTTTTTAGCGCGTCTCACCTTCAATTCAGCGGAGACGAGCGACGCAAACCCTTTGCGCAAAGAGGCGTAAGCCGGGGGTAAGTTAGCCTCCTGCGTGAGCGGAGATGGGGCGGATAAAACCATGTTTTTGCGGGTGGCCAAAAAGTCCGACACGACGTCCGCGCAGTCGCGAAGACCGGGAAAGAGAGAATCGTTCTCTCCGTAAATGAGGTCAAGCGCCATCTCCGCGCTCTGAAAGTCTTTGTCTACAAAAAACGCGTTCGTCAGACAATTATAGAGCGCGTCCTGCCATCGCTCTCCCCAGGAAGTCCGCTCCGAAGCCTCTCTGTCCCTTATATAAAGAGACACAAAAGCGCCCCAGCTTCGGTTGTTCCAGTGTTTCTCCAACCGATCCTTCAGCGGTAAATTTTTCTGAGGCTTTTTTTTACTGTTTTTTGACATCTGCCATCAACCTATCGTCAGCGCGCGGTCTGAACGCCCGCTAATTTTCTTCCGCATTTTCTTCCGCATTTTCTTCTATCAAGGAAAGCAATTCGTCCTCGATGCCGTCTATGTCGCCGTCGTCGTCCTTTAACGCCTTTTCGTAGCGCGCGAGAGCGTCCGAGAGAAGTTTTTTCTTGGCCTTGTCCTCTATTTTCGCTATCAAAGTGTTTGCGCGCTGGGTGACGAAATTGATTGCCCTCGCCTCCGCCTCCGGCTCATCCTCTTCATACCATTCTCCATCCTCGATCTCCGAGAGATTCTGAGAGACGGGCTGAGGATTGCGGCTGTCGATGCGTATCTCGGTCTTTCTGCTGTAGCCTTTCTGTTCCGCGATTAAGTGTACGATTCCGTTGAGGTCGTAAGAGTATTCTACGACGATCGGACAGTCCGCCTCCGCCTTGGCTAATTTCAGCTCCGTCTTGCCAATGAGGGTATTTTCATCCGGGTCGGTCGACTCGCCTTGGTAGACATTCAGACGAACGGTTTCCTGATTGTGAACAACCGTGCCGAACATCCGGGCTCTCGTCGCCGGAATTTGGGTGTTGCGCGGGATGATGGGCGTACATTGCAAAGTATAATCTTCGTCAGAGAGGACTTCGAGGCTGAGCGTATGAGGCGTCACGTCCACTAATATCTGTTCGCAGTTCTCGCCCGATATTATACCGCCCTGAATCGCCGCTCCGTTGGCTACGCTGAGGTCCGGGTCGACGACGGGCATGCGCGCCGCCCCGAATATCTGCTCTATACGTGACACGATGACAGGCATACGGGTCATCCCCCCGACGAGCAGAACCCTGTCAATTTTATCCGGCGTCAGTTTGGCCTCATCCATCGCTTTTTCCACGCAAACGATAGTGCGGTCAACCAAGTCCTCCGTCATCTTCTCCAATTCTTCTCTCGAAAACTCCATGGAGACAGTGCAGGTTTTTTTCCCGGGAGCGGGGATATGCGTCTCGTTGACCCGCGCTACGGCGTTTTCGGAAAGGGTTATCTTAGTTTTTTCGGCCACGCCCGCGAGGCGCGCAAGGGCCGGGACGTGATCATTCAGGTCGATATCGTCCTTTTCCTTTATCTGCCGCATAATACGCGTAACTATACGCCTGTCGAAGTCGTCGCCGCCCAAGTGCGTATCCCCCGTACTCGCCATGACCTCGATAATTTCCCCCATGCGCAGCACGGACACGTCAAATGTTCCACCGCCAAGGTCATACACCAAAACATACCCGGCGTCCTCTCTATGAACCGGGGCCGCGTCCGTTGAGGCAATTTTAACTTGGTCATAAAAAAGCGCGGCCGCCGTCGGCTCGTTGACGATACGCTCTACGGTCAGCCCGGCCCGCTTGCCGGCTTCCATGGTAGCGCGCCGCTGCGCGTCGCTGAAATAGGCGGGAACGGTGATAACCACCCGGTCAATATCGCCCCCCTCGATTTTCCCGGCCTCATCGCAGAGGTAACGCAATATCATAGCGGAGATATCCTCCGGGTCATAATCTTTTTTACCGAGTTTCAGCTTTTCCGTAGTTCCCATGAGACGCTTGACGGAGCGGACGCTTTGCTCGGGAAATGCCGCCGCGCGATTTGCGGCCACCCGTCCAACCAACAGATTTTCTTTGTCAAGACTGACGACCGAAGGAACAATTCCGTTTCCGTCCACCGGAATCGTATGGGGCCTCCCGTCTTTCAGTACGGAAATGCATGAATTAGTGGTTCCAAGGTCGATACCGTAAATTTTATCCATGTGCCTGTGCCTCCCGCTCTGTGTTCTGCCCTATTTTTTGTCCCGTTTTCCACTCCATTTTTTCGGAGGCCGCTTTTTCCAAAACCTCGTCTAAGGCGTTGCTTATGTCGCTTCCCGTCAGGAGGGGAATCAAATCCGTCACTGTCACTTCCTTGTCGGGCTTCAACTCATCCCTGTCGCCCCAAAGAAGGCCGGCCAAGTTTAACGCTGTTGCGTCTTTAGCTATCCTCGGGAAAATTTCTTCGATAAAACCGTCGTCCGCCGTAAGCCGCTGATAAGCCTTGCGGAGCGCGGTGAATTTATCCGGAAAATGCTCGGGCGGATAGCGGCGCACGAGGCGCACGTAAGCCTGACGCACCGTTTCGGGGTCGGCGTCGCGCTCGACTTTCAAAGTTTTTATGGCCCACTCGATCATAAAATTATCCCCCTCAGATTACAATTTACAATTCTTCTGAAGCGTCTCCCGAAGCGGCGTCATAACGGTTGACGATAACCGTCGCGCAGCGCAGCACATGTCCTCCCCGCAGGAAGCCGGGACGCACTATCTCGATGACGGAGTTCTCCTGTTTGGAGCGGTCGCCGCGAACGTCGCAGGCCTCGTGTCTCTCGGGATCGAACGCTTCGTTCACATCCATTATAAGCGACAGATCGAAACAGTCTAACAGGTCGGTCAGCTTGCCGAAAAGCACCTGTGACGCCGCGTTCTCAGGCTCGGACAGAAAAGTCAAGGCAAAATTTTCGGCCAAGGCCATAAGGGCGTCTAATGGTTCATGCCTTTCTAACCGCGCCAAGACATCGAGCGTCCTGTTCTGGCTATCCAAAATGGATTCGAGGGCCGTCTGACGCCTGCGCTCCTGACGCTGCATTTGCTGCAATTGTTCTTCCAAAAAAGAGCGAACCGAAGAAATCTCCGATAAAATTTTTTCTAAGTTACGCTCAGAGTCACGCTTAGATAAAAAACCGAACATTAAATATCACCCCATCATAGAATAAATCAAAAGGTATAAAATTAAAATAGTAAATTTTTAACTTTTTAAGAATTTTAGCGAATAAACTAACCCCGCAGCAGAGACTGCGGGGTATCAAAAGCCAATACCCCTCTATGCGCCTGTTATGCGCATAGAGGGGCTTGTTTTTTACGCAAAAAGATTTACGGGCAAACTTTCATAGTCCGCTCTATCTGCCCTTCCCGCTCCGGTTCGCTCCGAGCAGCGCGAGGGCCGCTAAGCCCATTAACCCGGCTCCGGCGTCACATCCGCCGCTGGATCTGCGGCCTTTGCCGGATTCGTTTCCCGGATTTGTCGTGCCGCTGGCGTCCGTGACTGAGCCCGTGCCGTCGCCTGTGACCGTGGCAGTTCCGTCAACCGCTGTACCGTCTGGCGCGTTTATCGCGCCCGTGTCTGTCACGTTGACCGTAACCGCACCGCTTGCGTCCGTTGCGTCTATCGCTGTGCCGGTACCGGTGGCTTCTATCTTGCTGCCGGAGCCGTCAACGGTGACGGTCTGCGCCGAACCTGTAAGTACAACCGCCGTTTCGCCGCTTGCGCCCGTGACGGTCGCGCCGCCGCTGACGGTGACATCGCCGTATGCGTTAATAGCTGTGCCAGTCTGCGCGGTCAGGGTGGTGCCTGTGCCGTCAACGGTGACATTTTCGGCAATAACGCCCGCGCCGGTTCCCGTGCCGGTGGCCGTTACCTTTGAGGCGCCTCCGATGGTTATATTGCCGCCGGCAGCGAAAATTCCGATGGCGTCCGTCCCTGTGCCGGTGGCGTTGACCGTACTGCTACCGCTAATATCGATGTCATTCACCGCCGAGATTGCGCGAAAGCCTTCCGCCGTCTTTTGGGTTAGACGGCGCGAGTTTTTGCGTTTTAGTTTATCCCCCGTTCCGTAAAACCCCGCCATTCATGGCGGGGATATAAGGAACAATTCGCCGCAGGCGAATAGCCTTTTGCTCTTGTTTCTTTCCGCCACATGTTCTAAAATGAAACTTGGCGGCTGGGCAAGCCGTGTCAGCTTGTGGAGAGATAGTGAGACCTGGGGGAATAGGGCGTTGGCTCGTAGCCGTAAAATTCCCCACTGTGGGGATATACGATGCGAAAACCAAGCTCAAAACCCTCTGGGCGATCTCTGTGAAGCAAGAACCCTCCCGTAGTCCACAAATCATCATGGTACTGACGGGAATCCCCTCACTTTAGGGAGGGGAGGATGTCAAAGAAGTTCTTTGAACGCTTTGACGAGAACGGGAATCTCTTCTTCTTCTAAGCATTGCGGATTGACGGCGAGCTCGTGTCCGGAAAGCCCGGTGTAAATTTGCGGATCGCGCTCTAACAGTTCCGTATAAAGCCGCTCCGCCGATTTGCGCGTGGGTTTTACGTAAGCCCTCAAGAGGTCGGCGGGCTGTATGCCGGGCTCTATGGGAAAACCCTCCCGCACGGTTGCGTATGGACTCTTGGACAGCTCTTCGGTGATTCTATGTACCATAGATTCCCATATCGCTATTTGTTTGTCGTAATCTTTGGCGGCGAAGAGCTCGACCGCCTTTACAATTCCGGCGATGGTCTCTTTGTCGATTTTCATGGAGCGCCCGATGCTGTAGTTGGGACAGCAATTCGCGTCACAGGCGGCGATAAGGCTCGTGCCCCCCAGAATTAAACCGGAAGACTGCGGGCCTCGCAGTTCCTTTCCCCCGCTGAAAATAACCAAGTCTGCCCCCATATCTAAATATTTACGGATATTCGACTTTGGGGGAACCTCCGCGGCGGCGTCCACAACCACGGGAACGTTGCGTTTCTTCAGGATGGGAATGATTTTATTCAAATCAATCGAGCCGCGCATCGGCTCGGCTTCCGAGGCGTAAAAGAAAAACGCCGATCTGTCCGAAATAGCGGCTTCCACCTGCTCTACGCAGGCAAAAGACACCGTTCCGATTTCTTTGGCTTTCACACCGGAAAGCAGCATCGCCTGGTCGTATAGCGTCCTGTGGCATTTGAGCACAAGGGCTTCGTCCGGCATACCAGTGGTGTCGGGAAGCTGGAGTTTTTTTGCCGCGTCGCCGCGCGTCATGCAGGCCGCGGCGGAAATGGCGATGCCGGCGGCCGCGCCGCACGTGATACAGCACGCCTCAACCCCCAACAATTCGGCGACGCGCCTACCGGCGGCCTCGTGCAACGCCGCGATTTCGACGTAATGTTTAGAGGCCTCCGCCATAGCTTCAAGCACCTCCGGCGCCATTTTGGAGCCCCCTACCTTCGTCACGGTGCCCCAGGCGTTAACCGCCGTTTTAACTTTCAGCTGTTCATAAATAGATAGCGTCATAGTATTCTCCCCTCATTCTTGACCATTTTGCGCGCATAGTGATCCCGCGTATTCGGCGATATGGCGATATTTCTCATAATATCGCAGGCCCTCCATTGCCGGCTGCGACTCAAGCATGGTCTTCCGGATAAACTCTTTCTTATCCTCGAAGCGCGGGTATTTATTCGCCGCTATGCGCTCTTTCCACATATTGTCGATGGGGGTTTGGTGCATCTCTATCGCGGCCGCTTTTTTATCGACTACATCTGAAATGTCCAACACCAAATTGCTCTCCTGCGCCCCGCGCGCGAAATAATATTTTTCGGTAACAAAATGAGGAAGAATTCCCATGTCTTTGAGTTCAGGGAGATCAAGCTGCCGACCTGACATCCAGCAGGCCTGCTCTACCGCCATAGCCGTGATGTAGTGGTCGGGATTTTCTTCATAGTGTCCCCAAGGGTCGAACGAAATCACCGTGTCGACTTTCAAAAAACGGAACAGCGTTATCAGCCTGTGGCGCATCTCCGTCACGAGCGCGTGGTCTAAATAATGATTTTTATAGTTGAAATCGTACACATGTCGAATCCCAAAAAACTCGGCGACAGCGCGGGTTTCCTGTTCGATACGAAACATGGTCTCGCCGGCCGTGAGGTCGTAGGAATCCATTTCGTCGTTGGATGTGCGGATAAAATATCCGGTCATTCCCTCGCTAAGCAGTTTGATAATAAGTCCGCCCACCGATATGGAAAAATCGTCGGAATGAGGAAATACAGCCGCGAATATTTTATCTTTGCCGGGAAGGTTCTCATCCATAGTGGATTTAAAACCCCTTTCCTGTATATATTCAGCTATTGAACGTGGACAGAAATTCTTTGAGGCGGTCGGATTTTCTCTCCTCGAAAATTTCGGCCGGCGTGCCCATCGACGCAATTTTGCCCTTGTCCATAAAAACGACCTTGTCCGAGACCTCATAGGCAAATCGCATCTCATGCGTGACTATAACCATCGTAGCGCCGTCGGCGGCCAACTGCTTGATGACGTTCAATACCTCGCCGACGAGCTCAGGGTCGAGCGCGGACGTGGGCTCGTCGAACAGAAGGATTTTGGGGTTCATGGCAACCGCGCGCGCAATCGCCACGCGCTGCTGCTGTCCGCCGGATAGCTGCGACGGGCGGGAGTGAATCTTGTCGCTCAATCCGACGCGCTCCAACCAACGAGAGGCCTCCTTTTCCGCCTCGGCCTTGGAAAGTTTCTTCACCTTGATCAACCCAAGAGATACATTGCATAGAGCCGTCATATGAGGAAACAGGTTGAACTGCTGGAACACCATCCCGGTCAACAGGCGCTGACGCGCTATGACGCGCTCGGAAAAGCGCTTTCTTTTCGAGTTTGCCTCGTGATACCCCACGGGGTTTCCATCCAAAAGGATTGTACCGGCTTGAAACGTCTCCAAAAGATTGACGCAGCGCAGCAAAGTCGTCTTGCCGGAACCGCTGGCGCCGATGATGGACACCACCTCCCCCGCCTTAACGTCCAAATCCACGCCTTCAAATACCTTCAGGGTTCCAAACCACTTCTCCAAACCTCTGATTTGCAGTAAATTTTCATCCATAAAATTCCACCCCCGTCAAAAGCGAAGTCGTTTTTCGGCTGCCTTGCCCGCAAGTTCGATTATTGTATTCAACACAAAGTAGACAAGACCGATGAAACAATAATATTTCAGGGCATGATTGTTAGTCGCTATCAATTGTTGAGTTACCAAAAGCAGCTCCGAAATGCCGATAAGCATCAACAACGTGGTGCCTTTGACGGTCTCGGTAGCGGTGTTTACCCAGGGCGGAAGCATCTGAATAAGCGCCTGCGGCAAAAGAATGTAGTATAAAATTTGTCCAAAACGCAGCCCGATCGCCTTGCCGGCCTCGATTTGCCCGCGCGGAATGGACTGCAGCGCGCCTCGCGTCAGCTCCGCCATCTGCGCGGTGTTTGTCACAGAAAGCGCGATAATGCCGGCCAGCAACCCGGGCAGTTTTATGCCGTAGGACCTGAGAAAAACGTCTAAAAAATAATAAATGGTAAAAACGACGACAAGGCCCGGAATCCCGCGGACGATGTCCACAAAGAGGCGAAACGGAAACACCACGTATTTTCGCGCGTAGGTCATGATAAAGCCCATAGCGACACCGCATATTGAACCGATAACGATAGCGCAGACGGCCGCGAGCATCGAATTGGTGATTCCGATAAAAATAGCCGTTTTCGCGGCGAACAAACTTTCCCAAAAACCAATTGAGACCATCATCGGTCATTTTCACCTTCCCTTCCGTCCGGAGGCTATTGAATCGCGAACCTGCGCTCGACGCGCCTCAAGATAAAGGCCATTAAATAGCAGGCCACTATGTAAAGGGCGGCCGTGACCAACCAAACCTCGAACACGCGAAACGTGAGAGTGTTGATTTTTTTGGCGCTATATGTCAGTTCGGGTATGGTTATGGAGGCGGCGAGCGAGGTGTCTTTGAAGAGCGATATTAAATAATTGCCCAAAGAGGGCAGAACGTTCTTGAACATTATCGGAAGCTGAATGTTCCAGCATATCTGCAACGGGGTCAGCCCTATAGCCTGCCCGGCCTCGATAATCCCCTTTGGAATCGCCTCTAAGCCGGCGCGGAAAACCTCGGTCATATAAGCGCCGGCGTAAAGCGAAAGAGCGAAGACAAACGACTCGTTTTTGCCAAGCCTGACGTATATATCGGGCAATCCGAAATACACTATAAAAATCAGCACCAAAAGAGGCGTGTTACGCAAAAGCGTTACGTAAAATCTCGATACGACCCTCAGCCATAGATGTTTGGAAGTCGCCAAAAAAGCCATGAACAGCCCCAGCAACACACCAATCATCAGCGAGGCGACCGCGAGCAAAAGACCCAGGAGAAGTCCGTTGAGTAACAAATCTATTTGAGCGAACACAATATTGAAATTCCAAAAATATCTCATGTTCTACCCCCTGTGACGTTTTTTATAAATTAAAAACATGCCTGCTTGAGCGTTTTTGCGCAAGCAGGCAAAAAGTTTTCAGAAAATTTCCCGAAAACAAAACCGCTTAACGGTACATGAGCGGCTTGCCGATAGCGGGGATGGGAAGCGCTTCTCCAAACCATTTTGCGTAAGCGGTGTTATAGAGCTCGTATGTAGAACCGGCCATGCAATCAATAAACACCGTGTTGACGTAATTCAGCCACTCCTGCTCGTCGGGCTTCACTCCCCCGCCGTAAAGCTGGGGATTGAACCCAAAACCGGAGTCGACGTAGAGATCAGGCTGTTTGCTGGCCAACCACTTGATCGACGAAAGATCCACCGCGCCGGCGTCCGCGCGTCCGGATGTGACCGCTTGATAGACAAGGCCCTGATTTTCGTACTGGTCGTCCTTGCTGCCCGGAACCATTCTCTGCACGTTATTGGCGGCGTCAGCGTTCTGCAGGATAGCGATAGTCACTTTTTTGCCGCCTTTGACCGCGTTTACGAGATCGTCATATTTTTTGTACTGGCTCTTGGGCGAGAGAATGAGGCCGATGCCCTCCGTATAATAGGGAACGGTAAACGCTATCTGCTGGGCGCGGGCCGGGGTGATTGTCATAAACTGAAGGCAGATATCCACCTTGTCCGCGAGCAAATTGGGAATGCGCTGATCGGGAGCCTGTTCCACAAACTCGACTTTGGTTTCGTCGCCAAACAATCCACGCGCCAAAATTTTACCCATATCAATATCCATACCCTCATATTGGCCGCTGTTATTTTTGGTGTGCCAAGGGACGTTGGTACTGCCTGTGCCCACAATCAACTTGCCCCGAGATAGGACTTCCTGTAGCTTGCCGGCGGATTCGGCGTTTCCGGTTAAGCACCCGAGAACAAACAACAGACAAAAAGACATGAGAAACGACAATCTTACGAATTTTTTCATTTTCTCTTCCCCTTCCTCTTCCTCCGAAATTATAGCGCCCTCATAAAGGTTAAATAACTTTTTCTTGTTGAAATATAACATCTTTCCAACATTAGTCAAGCGGAATTTGGATTAGCTTTTCGGTTGATATTTTTGCTGAATTTGATATGATTTACCTAAGTTTGACAAGGAAACGGGGAGCTTAAAATGATTTTAGGAATTTACGGAAGCGGCGGACTTGGACGCGAAGTTCTTGAAAACGCGAGACAAATTAATTCCGTTTCACAAAAGTGGGAAGACATAGTATTTATCGATGATTACGCTGAGACGGCCGAGAGAAACGGCGCGAAAATTTTCTCGTTTCCAAAAGTTAAAGAAACGTATTCAACGAAAACGCTTGAAATAAGCGTCGCGGTCGGCGAACCGTCAACCCGCAAGAAACTATACGACAAATTGGAGCAAGAGGGTTACGGTTTAACTGCGATTGTTCACCCGACGGCCATAGTTTCCGGTTATTCTGAAATCGAGCCGGGAGTTGTAGTGGGGGCTTTTTCCTTTATATCGTGCAACATAAAAATAGGCGCTAACTCGTATATTCAGCCTCATGTCAATATCGGGCATGACTGTGTTCTGGGTAAGCACACCGTTATATCATCCAACGCCATTTTAGCGGGCAGCTGTTTGCTCGGAGATGGTGTTTATATAGGGATGGGCGTGCCGGTCAAAGAAGGAACAAGTATCGGAGAGTGGACGATTATCGGAATGGGATCCGTTGTCTACAATGACATCAGAGAAAACGCAATCGCCATTGGAAATCCGGCCAGAATCATGAAAAACAACGACGAGAGAAAAGTATTCAAATAAAATAGATTTTGGGGGAATATTTGTGTTAAACGGAAAAACCGCTGTTATAACAGGTTGTTTGCAGGGAATAGGCAGATGTACGATGGATTTGTTCGCAAGCAACAACGCGAGCGTATTCGCTTGCTGTCAATATGAAACGGAAGAATTTTCAAGACATATAGCCGAAATTTCCGGCAAACTCGGGGTAGAGATAATCCCCGTGTATTTTGATATGTCCGATAACGCCGCGATAAAGAGCGCGGCGATAGAAATACAAAAGAAAAAGAAGAGTATAGACGTACTCGTCAACATAGCGGGCATAAACAAAGACGCGCTGTTTCAGATGGTGACATATGACGATTTACAGGCCACGTTTCAGGTCAATTTTTTCTCTCAAATCATATTCAGCCAATATATTGTAAAGCTGATGCAGAAAAATAATGGCGGCGGAAGCATAATAAATACAGCCAGCATTTCGGGACTGGACGGAAACAAAGGGCAGCTTGCCTACGCGGCCTCGAAAAGCGCGCTTGTTGCCGCGACAAAAACAATGGCTGTTGAGCTTGGGGAGAAACGCATACGCGTGAACGCGATAGCCCCCGGCGTTATTGATACGAACATGACAAGCGCTCTCGCGTCTGATGTTACGGCCAAGAAAATAAACCGCTCGAAACTGAAACGCAAAGGATTGCCGGAAGAAGTGGCAAGCACTATTCTGTTTTTGGCTTCAGATATGTCTGAACATATTACGGGACAGGTCATTAGGATTGACGGAGGCATAGCGTGATGAAAAAACTGCTTGATGGCAAAAACGCCGTAGTTACGGGGACGCGGAAGGGGATAGGAAGGGCCATAACCGAAGCGTTCGCCGCGAACGGGGCCAATATATGGGCTTTTGCCAGAAGCCAAGACGAGGCGTTTGAATCCGATATGCTCACGTTGTCCGAAAAACACGGTGTTTGGGTAAAACCGGTTTACGCGGATTTGTCGAACGAGTTGGCAATTAAGAGCGCGGCGCAAATTATAGTGAAAGAAAAACTCCCCGTCGACATTTTGGTGAACAACGCGGGAATTGGGCATAACGCTTTGTTTCAAATGACATCTATGGACAAACTGAAAGAGCAATTCGCCGTCAATTTCTACGCTCCGTTTTTGTTGACGCAGACCATCGTTAAACTCATGCTTCGTGGCGACGGCGGAAGTATTGTGAACATCGCGTCATCGACGGGTATAGACGCTAATTCAGGAAGAGCCGCTTACGGTTCCGCAAAGGCAGCTCTTATATGCCTGACGAAAGTGATCTCCGAGGAACTTGGCCCAAAAGGCATTCGCGCAAACGCCATTGCCCCGGGAGTAACCGATACGGATATGACATTTACGGATATGACAGAACAATTTGTGGCTGACGTGTTGACGGAAACGGCGTTAAAAAATATCGGTAAACCTAAAAATATCGCCGATGCCGCGGTGTTTCTCGCTTCCGATATGTCCTCTTATATCACCGGACAAGTTTTAAGGGTTGACGGCGGAATGTAATATGTCAGATTTCGAGTCCGCTGTTGCAACTTACGAAACTACAGCGCTAAAAATCAGGCGTGATATTATCAATTTAGTACATAACGTCCATGGCGGCGGGCATATAGGGCCGTCTCTTTCCATTGTGGATATTCTTGCGGTTCTGTATAAGGAAATTATACGCCCCAAAGACCATTTTATTCTAAGCAAGGAACACGGCGCGTTATGTTGGTATGCCGCAATGTATGAAACGGGATTGCTTGCGAAAGAACACTTGGAGCAGTTTGAACAAAACGGAGGCGTTTTGCCGGGGCACGGAAAAATTATACGTTTCCGTACCGAAGGAGTGATTTCATGAAAGACGAGCTCGACTACACCCCAATCAGCCATACCAATGACTACGTCTTCAAAAAAATCTTCAGTGACAAAGAAATTCTGAGCGACCTCTTATCCGGGTTTCTCAGAGAGAATATCTCAGTAGTAGAGATACTGAACCCCGAGATTCCTCCCGAGTCTCTTACCGACAAGCTCGGACGTATGGATATTCTGGCGACCGACAAGAATAAAGAACTCTTTAACGTAGACGTCCAAATTCAGTATCACGAAGGCTTCGACGACAGAATGCTGTATTATGGAGCAAAGGTCTATTCGAGTTCCGTAAGAAAAGGAAAGGGATACTATGAGATAAAGAGAACGGTAATGATAAATATTTTAGCTTTCAGCCACAGAAAGCTGATAAATATTCCTCGCTACCATACGACGTTCAAGCTGCGCAACGAGGACTCTTCTGTAACTCTGACGGAGAAGTTCGTCATTCATTATATAGAGGTGCCTAAGATAATGGATTTGCTCAAAAACACCACGCCTGATAAACTGAGCAAGGAAGATAAATGGGTGCTATACCTAAATGACTGCGGAGGTGAGGTTATGGAGCAGATAGTCACGGAAGAACCCATGATCGCCCGCGCACTGACTATAGGCGAATTGTTCAGCAAAGACAAGGCTGAACAGCAAAGAGCCCGTCAGCGTGAAGAGGCCGTTGCGGCTTGGAGCATAGCTATGGGAGCTAATTATCATAGCGGATTGGAGAAAGGAATAGAGAAAGGGATGGAGAAAGGGATGGAAAATTTGGTAAGAAATATGCTCTTAAACAGAGTAGCGCCTGATTTCATAGCCAAAAACACCGGGTTGTCTTTGGACAAGATTATGTCGATTGAGGAGGTTATGAAGAATGAGTAATTTAGATAAATACAAAAAGGCGTTTGCCGATACGTTTGAAGCCGAAGAAGAACAGCTTGCGAACTTAGAGTATCAGTCAATCCCCAAGTGGGACTCCGTAGGTCATATGGCCCTAATCGCCGCTCTCGAAGAGGCGTTCGACATTATGATGGACACCGACGACATTATCGACTTCAGTTCTTTTGAAAAGGGCAAGGAGATTTTGAAAAAATACGATGTGGCGATTTAGCGTTTTTGGCGAAAACACGGCTGTAATCGACGAAATGGGGCGGCAATATTCGTACGCGCGGCTTGAAGCCGAGGGCGCGCTTCTTGTGAATAGCGCAAAAATCAGCCGTTGTCTTGTGTTTTGCATGTGTACAAATGAAATCGGCTCTTTGTTGGGCTATGTGACGTTCGTCAACAACCGAATTGTGCCGGTGATGCTCGATAAGAATCTTGACAGAGAACTTCTCGCGGCCTTAATTGAAAACTACAAGCCAGATTTTTTATGGCTTCCGTCGGTAAACGTCGGTGAATTTCCGGGGCTCGATGCGGTTTATTCCACTTGGGGTTATACGCTTGGCAAGACGCGTTACGCAAACGCTTTTCCGCTTTACGACAAACTCGCGTTGCTGCTCACCACATCAGGCTCCACGGGAAGTCCCAAACTCGTGCGCCAAAGTTACGCCAACATCAAGTCCAACACCGAAGCAATCGCGCGGTTTTTAGAGCTTGACGAAACGGAGCGCCCCGTCACAACGATGCCGATGAGCTATACGTATGGTTTATCCATAATAAACAGCCATTTGCATGTTGGAGCGTCAATCATTCTTACACAAAAAACGTTGATGGAAAAGGAATTTTGGCGACAGTTCAAAGATTACGAGGCCACGTCTTTCGGCGGTGTGCCTTATATTTATGAAATGCTCGATAAGTTGCGCTTTTTCAGAATGGATCTTCCGTCATTGCGGACCATGACGCAGGCGGGCGGCAAACTTTCACCCGATCTTCATAAAAAGTTCGCCGAGTACGCGGATAAGGCGGGCAAACATTTTGTCGTCATGTACGGGCAGACGGAAGCGACGGCGCGAATGTCATATCTGCCCTATCAAAAATCTTTGGAGAAATACGGAAGCATGGGGATAGCGATTCCGGGAGGGCGGCTGTCGCTTATCGACATTGACGGCTCTGAAATAAGCGCGCCTGACGTGGTGGGCGAGTTGATTTATAAGGGCGATAACGTCACTTTGGGTTATGCCGAGAGCGGAGCCGATTTGATAAAGGGCGACGAGCGCGGCGGCGTTTTGGTTACGGGGGATATGGCTAAGCGCGACGCTGACGGCTATTATTACATCGTAGGGCGCAAAAAGAGGTTTCTTAAAATTTTTGGAAGCAGGGTGAACCTCGATGAAATAGAGCGCATGGTCAAGCTCGCTTTCCCAGATTTGGATTGCGCCTGCGGCGGCGTTGACGATAAGATGAACGTGTTTGTGACAAACGCTTCGCTTCGCAAAAACGTGCTTAAATTCCTTACCGATAAAACAGGATTTAACCATATCGCGTTCAACGTCGTGGATGTTCGCGAAATACCGAGAAATGACTCGGGTAAAATTTTATATAATAAATTGAATGAAATTGAGTGAAATACATGACGTATGATGAAATACTGAAAATTTCGCCGTTTTCCCTGAACAAGAGCGAAAAAGAGGGAATACTGACCGAAAGGCTGAAAGAACTGACCGAGCGCCATATAGACGCTTGCCCGCAATACGCCTCAATGATGCGCGCGGTAGGTTTTAAGCCTGAAAGCATTGACAGCTACTATGACATTCCGTTTTTACCCGTCAGTTTATTTAAGGAGCTCGATTTAGTCAGTGTGCCAAAAAACGATATATTCAAGTGCGTGACTTCCTCCGGCACGACGGCTCAGGCCGTTTCTAAAATTTACCTCGACCGCGCGACCGCCGGAAACCAACAAAAAACGCTTGTCAAGATAGTGTCGGATTTTACGGGCTCCGCTCGGATGCCGATGCTCATAATCGACACTCCGTCCGTTATCAAAGACCGCGCCATGTTTTCGGCAAGAGGGGCCGGGATACTTGGATTTTCTATATTCGGCCTTGATAAGACGTATGCCTTAGGTGATGATATGCAAATCGATATTCCGGCCGTCGAGGCGTTCGTCGAACGTCACAGGGGCGAAAAAGTATTGCTTTTTGGCTTCACTTTTATGGTATGGCAGCATTTTTACAAAGAACTCCTGATGAACGAAAATAAATTTGACCTGTCGAACGGTATGCTCATACATGGCGGCGGTTGGAAAAAATTAGTATCCGAATCTGTTTCGCGTGAAGAGTTTAAGAGACGGCTAACGGACGCCTGCGGGCTGTCCGATATATTTGATTATTATGGAATGGCGGAGCAGACGGGTTGTATATATATGGAATGCGAACAAGGACATCTTCACGCGAGTATTTTTTCCGACGTCGTAACGCGGCGGCATATTGATTTTTCGCCCTGCGATATAGGGGAACCGGGAATAATCCAGGTCGTGTCTATGCTGCCGGAGTCATATCCCGGCCACTCACTGCTGACCGAGGACTGGGGCGTAATTCTGGGTGAGGATGATTGTCCCTGCGGCAGAAAGGGCCGGTATTTCAAGGTGAGCGGCAGGTTGAAAAACGCCGAAATACGGGGGTGCAGCGATACTTACGCGGTCGGGTTTTGAAAATTTCAGCGCATTGCGATTTATTGTCGGCGACGGGGCTGTGGCTGACAATATGCCGTCCGTCGCGCCTATGCGACCGTTTTCGGATATAGCTATAGCTTTTTTGAATGATTTATCTAAAAAGGTCATGTCCCGAGGGAGGGCGTATTCCGACGTGTTCACGTTCGGTTTTTGGTGCAGACGCTCCGCCCTTTTGAAAGAAAAGAGCAAATATGATGACCTGTGTTGTCGCTTGGGTAAGGGCGTTATATTTCACAGCACGCCATCGAACGTGCCTGTAAATTTCGCGTTTAGCTTCGCCGCCGGATTGCTGGCCGGAAACGCCAATATCGTCAGGCTTCCGGCTCTGAACTTTGAACAGGTAAACATAATATGCGCGGCTTTTAACGACTTGCTAGAACATGATCACAAAGAATTGCGGCCGTATATTTGTATGGTGAAATACCCGACCGGCGCGGAAATTACGGATAAATTTTCGAGTATGTGCGATGTTCGCGTCATATGGGGCGGGGATGACACGATTGCCGCCATCAGAAAATCACCTCTCTCGCCGAGGGCCACGGATATAACCTTCGCCGACAGGTATTCCATAGCGGTGATTGACGCGCCTGCTTACTTGGCGTCCGAAGATAAAGACAAACTCGCGCGGAATTTTTATAACGACACGTATTTCAGCGACCAAAACGCCTGCACGAGTCCGCGTATAATCTTTTGGATAGGCGAAGAAAAAGAATCCGCCAAGAAAATATTCTGGAAAAACATACATGATTTGGCAAAGAAAAATTACGCGCTTGCCCCGGTTCAGTCGGTCGGAAAGCTGGCCGCGTTTTACAGGGCGGCGGCTGAAAGAAACGTGCGCCTGGAGAAGGGCGAGGACTGTTATGTCACGCGCGTCAACGTTGATTCAATCGACGAAGATTTAATGCGGTTCAAATATAACAGCGGGTTCTTTTTTGAATACGATATAAGCGCGCTTGACGACATATTGCCGGCCTGCGCGGGACGTTGTCAAACCCTTACGTACTACGGGCTGACAAGAGAGCGACTGACGAAATTATTGGCCTGCCCGCCGCGCGGCGTCGACCGTATCGTGCCAATTGGGACATCTATGGATTTTTCGCTCGTTTGGGACGGATATGATTTAATCCGAGGGCTTTCAAGGAAAGTTTCGATTATATAATCTGCCGGCGACCAAAATTAAAGACGGGCGACCGAGGGTATATCGCCCCTGCGTTTGAATTACGTCTTGAGTAAAGCCCATATGGTCATGTTTCATTATTCCGCAAACCGATACCCACCACATACCTTCGGCATAGCCCTCCGGCCTCGGCTCTCGCTACGGCCGGAGGTTGCTTTATACCGACTGCCGCGCTATTTCAGTTTGACAATCCAGTAGTCGTAGTAGCCGTGATTGCCTGATACGTCGTCGTTATTGCTTGTGGAAGATCCCGCTACGATATAACCACCGTCGGATGTCTGTTGGGTGGAGTAGGCTGCATCATAACTGGACCCGCCGAGTGACTTTTGCCATACGATACCTCCTGTGGAGTTCAGTTTGACGATCCAGTAATCGTAGCTGAATCTGCTGTGATTGCCTGTTACGTCGCCGTCTCTGCTGTCGGACCATCCCGCTACGATATAGCCGCCGTCGGATGTCTGTTGGATAGATTGAGCGTAATCATTACCTGACCCGCCGAGCGATTTCTGCCATAGAATGTTAGGGGCGGTCGGGGTCGGGGTCGTGCCGCCGCCTACTACTCTAAAATGAACACGGCGAGCCACAGGGCCAAACTGCGCTACGGTGTCGCTGTATCTCGAAACCTTTGGGCCATTCGCGACATTTTTTCCTTGCCTCTTATCTTGCTCGGCGGCATAATAATCAGCGCAAGAATAGCCCGGCACACCCAATGAGTGAATTACGCCTATTTCACCATTGTTTTTTCTTACCACTATTCCAACATGGTTACTCCACGCGATAATATCACCAGGTTCCGGATTGCCGGTCGGAGTCACATCTTCCGCTATTACTAATTCGTTGTTCAGGACTTTGTTCCATGTGCTGGCCGTGGCCTGTACCAGTGGGCCATTACCCCATTTCCCGCCCATATCTTTAACCCCTATTGCCAAGGCGGTCTGATATATAAACCCCGCGCAATCCATCCCCTGTACACCGTGTGTGCATGGGGACGCACTTTTATTGTATTTAGACGGATATTGATGAATAGGAATATCTAGCCTCCCATATTCTTCGTTAAAAATAGGATACACATAAAGATAACGAGTTTGCAATATCCGTCCGCCAGGGTTGGTATCGGTCGTAAGATCTGGGTGGCTCGCACTAGAAATAGTATCTGGACCCCTTGACGCTAATTCCCAAGCGCGCTGCTGCATCAATAAAAGCGTCGCTTGTACATCTTCTATTGAAGCGGCTTGAGACGCGGCTATTTTTGAAGTCGAAACATCACCCTTTGCTAATGAAGGCAACGGCGTATGAGCGCTTATATAATTCGCTATGCTCGTTCCGTCCGACATCGTCAGTTCTTCATATTCCAGCGGAAGATTTGCCTTTTCCACAAACGCGTCTAATTCCTCCTGAGTAAAAGGAAGCGGACCATAGGCAGGATCATAACGGTCTACAATTGGGTCAGGCTTCGACTCCTCCAACGTCTCCCTCGTCACCGTCACTATGTAGTTCTTAGCGTTAGTAGTATTGCCTGCCTCCGATACGGTTATAGTAAGCGGATTTTCTCCGACTTTGATGTAAACTCCATACATGGAGCCTGATACACTGTCGTAGCCATTAATCTTTATCTTGACGCTCTGCGGAGCCGCCGCTGTTGGTGTTACAACGATATATGCGGTATCAAATTCGACGCTCGCCGTATAGCTCGTAGTTCCCGGAGCAAAGGCCGGCGCGAGAGTGCCGGAAGAGAGTGAAAGAGCGGAGAGGTTCAGATTCGCTGGATTTGGATTCACCCCCGCGTCCGCGCGCGTCACTGTAACGGTGTATCTTCTCGTGTTGCCGGGATCATCAAACGCCTTTACGGTCACGCTGATAATATTCGCCCCTATATTGAGGGCAATTGCTTCACTCGCTAAGCCGCTGTCAACCTCGGCGTCATTAACCGTGATCTCAACGTCGTCAGGTGATGCCGCTGTCGGTTTTACCGTAATGAAAGAGACATTATTGCCCACGCTCGCCGTATAACCCGTGACCCCAGAGCTGAACACCGGCGCAAGAATACCGTTCGATATTGTGAGGTTGGAGAGCGCGACATTTGTTATCTCAGGATTAGGGCCGGGTCCCGGTGCGGGTCCGGGTCCCGGTATAGGTCCGGGATTGTTACCGTTATCTCCGTCTCCGCCGCCTCCTCCTCCGCATCCCCCGGCCATCAACACGACAGCCGCCACAAACAACAATACCCAAGAACTCCAACTTTTCTTCACTTAAAATACCTCCCTATAAAATTATTTTCATAACCCCAAAAAAATCAAGCACAAAAAAGCCCCTCTCCGCGTCGGCGCAAACCGACCGCGAAAAGGGGCGCAATACATATATTATGCGAGTTCAGAGAAAAAGAACCCGATTTAGAGCGCTGTAATTTTAGACTATAACTCCGAACTCCGAACTATTATAGCCCAAATCCGGTCTCAGCACATCAGTAAAAACCACTAAAATCACCCTATCGTATAATTTCATAATTTTGTAAGCGTATTTTATCAGTATAGCACAGCAAAGCCCACATTCGTCAGTAAAATCATCAAAATCTCAGGACAAACGCATAAAAAAGACCGACCAACCAAGGACGGTCGTTTCTACAAGTAATCCGGCCCCCTATCCACCCCCTGAACGCGGCTTTGACAGCCGATACTTCGGCCCCGTGAACAAAAAGAGCGTTCACG
>BOCC01000003.1 GCA_026002715.1 Synergistales bacterium | reverse complement strand
CAAACCTGGCCGCGCCTTTGCCCATCAGTGTCAGTAGGCGGAGTCAATGTCAATCCACGAGACCTGATATTAGCGAACGAGGACGGCGTCACCGTCATTCCCTTTGAGACCGCGGAAAAACTCATCACCGTGGCGGAAGCGGCGGACGAGAAGGACGAAAAGCGGCAGGAGTACATCAAGCGCGGAGAGCTTTACAAGTTCATGGAAGTCGACAAGTACGTCGCAATGCACCAAACACTTTAGGAGGAGGAGCGAAAATCATGAAGAACACGAAAAAGATTATCTCCGCTCTGTTATTGGGCGTCTGTTTTGTGATGTTTGGGTGCGCGTATGCCTTCGCCGCTGAGCCGACTTACAAAAGCGAGTATAAGTTGAGCATAAATATCTCCGACGTGACACCGATGGGCAAAGGCGCGGCCAGGTTTGCACAGCAGGTCAATGAGAAGACCGGCGGAAAGATAAACATAAAAGTTTACTGGAACGGCCAATTGTTTTCCGGCAAGGCGACCAATGAGCTGCTTCTTATGAAAAACAACGTTGGGGATTTTTCCATGTCCTCTTTCATAAACTGGGCGCCGCAATTCCCGGAGGGCAATCTGTTCCTTTTGCCGTGGTTTATCAGTTCGTACCCGGACAAATATAAAGCGTTGGACGCCATAACTTCAGGCAAGGCCGGCGCTATGCTGACCGAAAAAGTGGGAAAGATGAACCTCCGAATTCTCGGATGGTGCGAGCAGGGTGCGCGTGAGCTCACAAACAACATTCGCACGGTGCGCTCCCCGGACGATCTGAAGAACCTCAAGATAAGAGTAGTTGGCAGTCCGCTTTTTATAGATATATTCAACGCTCTTGGGGCCAATCCCATGAATATAAGCTGGGCGGAAGCTATCACCGCGCTTCAGCAGAACGCGGTCGACGGGCAGGAAAACCCATACGCTGTGTACCTTCCAAACAAGATATACGAGTTCCAGAAGTACCTCACCGAGTGGAGCTACAACATGGACCCGCTTATCTACGTCGTTCATGAGAAGGTTTGGAACACATTCTCTGAGGATATCAAGAAGATAATCGCGGACTGCGCGACTGAGGCCTGCCAGTACGCTAAATGCTTAGCGCGCCTCGGGCTCGACGACGGCACATCCGAGCAATGGCTCAAGGCCAACGGCCTGTATCCCTCCGAGGATGACCTTGCAGCGATAAACCCAAGGGCGTTTGTTAAGTCTAAGGGTGTCGAGGTTACCCTTCTTAGCGCTGAGGAGATAAAAGCCTTCGCGGACAAAGTGACCGCGGTGCGCGAGAAGTGGATTGAAAAGATTGGAGTCGACTTGGTCAAAGCCGCTGAAGAGGATATGAAGAACGCGAAGTATTGAGACTCTTCCCCTAAAGGCTTGAGGGGAGTCAGCATAGCTCCCTTCATCTAATTTTTATACCCAGTCTGAATTTTTACCGCCGGTTAATTACATATAAATTCGCAGCGATTGGAGGTTACGACGTTGAAGCGATTTTTAGATCACTTCGAAGAGATTCTTGGAGCGTTATTTTTGGGAATAATGGTTACCATAGCTTTTTTGAACGTCATAACCAGATATGTTTTAAAATTCTCCATGGCTTTCACAGAGGAATTGACCCTTTACCTGTTCGTGTGGGTTACATTGCTTGGCATATCCCTGACTTTCAGGGAGGGCGCTAACGTTGTAGTTTCCATTATATACAACAGGTTTGATCCATCGATACGCAAGTTTCTCTATCTGCTCGCCGCTGTATGCTCCGTCGCGTTTTTCGCGTTTTTTGCATATTTCGGAGCGCTCGAGGTTATGGAGGAGATAGATATGCACGCTATGACAGAAGCATTGGAATTTCCAGTCTGGGTATTCACGGGATCTATGCCGATAGCCGGTATATTTACCATAGTTCGCATATGGTTTAGAACGCGGGACGATCTGCGTTCTGGAAACTATTAGGTGGGCGGCATGGACGATCTGTTAAGAGATCCGGCGTTTTGGACTGTAGCGCTCTTTATCGTCCCGCTCCTTCTGAAGGTTCCGATCGGGATATCCTTAGCGCTATCCGCTGTGTCCGTAGCTTGGTTTTGGGATATGGGCGTGATAATGACCAGCTACAACTACTTCGCGAACATCGCGAAGTTCCCCCTGTTGGCGATACCGTTCTTCATACTCGCTGGAAACATAATGGACAAGGCGAGTATCGCGGATAAAATAGTCAATCTGTTAAGATATGTTTTTGGCCACATGGTCGGCGGACTTGCCATAGCCGCTATAAGCGTCGCCGTTTTCTGGGGCGCTATCAGTGGTTCGACGGCTGCGACGGTGGCCGCTATTGGAGTCATCCTCATACCCGGCATGGTCAAAGCCGGATATGATAAGGCGTTCGCAACAGCTGTCATCTGCGTTGCCTCCGGACTAGCGATAATTATCCCGCCGAGTATCACTTTCATCATGTACGCTGTTATAACGGGAGTGTCGGTCGGCGCGATTTTCGCGGCCGGTTTCATCCCAGGCTTCATAATAGCGTTGTTCCTGATAATCTCCGCGTACATCTCGTGCCGCCGCAAGAACTATCGCGGAGAGGTCTTCGAAAAATCTTGGAGCGAGTTTTTCCGGATGCTGAGAGACGCGTTTTGGGCGCTGATGGCCCCCATAATCATTCTCGGCGGCATCTACGGAGGTATTTTTACCCCGACCGAGGCGGCGGCTGTGTCGTGTTTCTACGGGCTTTTCGTCGGCGTGGTTATATACAGGCGTATCGGATGGAAGGACGTATACGACTTGCTCGTAGAGACCGTAAAAGGTTCTGCCACAATAATGTTTATATGCGCGAGCGCCGGACTTTACGCGTGGATCGGCTCCACGGTTGGGATAATCGAGAAGAGCGCCAATCTTCTCTTGAGCGTCTCGTCAAACGAGTATGTGCTGTTGTTGATGATATACATAATCCTCTTCTTTGGGGGGATGCTGCTCGACGGCGTATCGATGCTGTACGTTTTTATGCCGATACTGACTCCCCTGATGGCTCAGTATAACTGGGATCCTATCTGGTTCGGCGTAATGGTGACGATAATGGTCGCCGTGGGGACGGTAACTCCGCCTGTCGCCATGAACCTCTACGTCGGATGCCGAATATCCAACATCACGATAGAGGAACTGACACCGCCCGTTATTCCGCTCATGATCGCGACTCTCTTGGCGTTAGCGTTCCTGACCATGTTTCCAAGCATCACATTGTTCCTGCCGAGGTATCTCGGGTTCCTGTAGTTCACCCAATCGATTAATTGGCGACCTCCTAAACAGTAGAGCTATCCCGATTTATTTAGGATAGCTCTTTCGTTTTTGAAAATTCAAGTTTGTGCTTGACATAAATAGTACATTACCATAATATACTACCAGAAATACTACGTAGTATATATCAGCAAAAGCGAGATTGTCAACAACCTACCCTAATGGGTAACAGAGAGGAAGGGTCTTTTCAGAACCTGCTTTGTGATGAATAAACCAAAAACCAAAAAACAGTACGCTTACGATGAGATCAAAAAGCTCATTCAGAACGGGAACCTGATCAGCGGGGAGATTTACTCGGAGCAGTCCATAGCGGACATGGTGCATAAGGACACGAACGAAGATATGAGCAGGACCCCTGTCCGCGAGGCGCTGCAGATGATAGCCTTGGAGGGCGCCGTTCAAATCAAACCCAAAAAGGGCGTGCTTGTCACGTCTAGCGTCACCGTAACCGAGGTGGCGGATATGTTCGACCTCAGGGCGGCGATAGAGACTTACGTTGTAAGAAGGGCATTGCCGCTCTTCAAAGCGGAGGACACGGCGGCTCTGCGTTGCTTTATCGAAAAACAAAGGCGCTGTGTTTTGGAGGATGACAGGTCTGGCTTCGTCAAGTTTGACTTCAAGATGCATATGTACCTGATGGAGATTTACAGAAACGAGTGGATGCGCGACATTATATCGAGGCTGGGCGACCGTCTTTTTTCCGTGGGGATGCGCGCCTTTGTCGCCACAGGGCGTCCTTGCGGAGAGCTTCTATCGGAGCATATCGAATACGTCGACGCGCTTGAGCAAAAAGACATGCCGCTTGCTATCGATTGTCTTTTGCGCCATTTTGAGAAGGGGATCGAATCCTACAGAAAGCACATGAGCCTCAAATAGCGCGAGGCGAAAGAAGAGGTGAGAGACGCGAGCTGAACTCGACTTTAAAAAAACGGCGCACAGGGGTGTATCAAGCGAGAGAGTTGGACGGACGCAGAATTTGAGGAGGCTGACAAGTATGAGAAAGATATTCGTATTCGTAATGGTAGGAATCGCTGTTGTTGGTATGATTGGGATCTCTTCCGCGGACGCGGCGCTGAAAGCTGAGTACAAGCTGAGCAGCAACGTTTCGGAGACGTCGGGACATGGGCAGGCTACGGCCTATTTCGCTAAGTTGGTCTCAGAGCGCACCAATGGCGAGGTGAACATCAAGCCGTACTGGGGAGCGCAGCTCATGGCCGGAAAACCCAGCAACGAATTTTCACTTATTCGCGGAGGCGCCATCGATTTCGCGCACTCTTCTTTTATCAACTGGGCCCCTCAGTTCCCGCAGGGCAACCTGTTTTTGCTGCCTTGGTTCATCTCAGGGGAACCCGACAAGTATAAAGCCTTAGACGCCATAGAGCACGGCAAGGCCGGGAAGATTATCGAGGAGATGATGGACAAGCAGGGTATCGTCGTCATCGGATGGGGAGAGAACGGCTACAGAGAGCTGACAAACAGCAAACACCCTATCCGCAAACCCGACGACATCAAAGACCTGAAAATCCGAGTCGTGGGAAGCCCCCTGTTTTTGGACATCTTCAGCGCCCTTGGCGCCAACCCGACTAACATAAACTTCGCCGAGTCCCTGACTGCCCTCCAGCAGGGCGTCGTCGACGGGCAGGAAAACCCAATCATGTCGACCATCATCTCTTACAAAATCCACGAGATGCAAAAATACATCACGATATGGAGCTACAACGTAGACCCTTACGCGTTCGTCGTCAACCAGAAAAGCTGGGCTTCGTTCACGCCCGAACAGCAGAAGATAATCCGGGAGTGCGCGGAAGAGGCCGGGAGGTACAATAAAGCTATGTGCCGGTTGGGCTTGGACAACGGCGAATCAAAGGCCTTCCTTGAAAGCATCAACGCGATGCCGACGATGTTGCCCGCCGAGCCATATAAATTCCTCGAACAAAGCGGCTGCGAGGTCGCGGTGCTGACGCAGGAAGAAATCGCCGCTTTCAAAGAAAAGACCGCCCCCGTGCTCAAGAACTGGATAGAAAAGGTCGGTATCGAGCTCGTAGCGGCCGCGGAAGAGGACATGAAGTCGGTCCGATAGAGATGCTTAAAAAACTTTGGAATAACTTGGAAGAGTATATAGGCATCGTTTTATTGGTGGTCATTATCGGTATCGCGTTCGCCAACGTCGTGACGCGTTACGTCGCGAGATATTCCATCGCGTTCACCGAAGAGCTGGCGCTCTATCTCTTTGTGTGGCTCACCATGCTGGGCGCGTCGCGCGCCTTCAGAGAGGGCACCAATATGAGCGTCACGCTGCTTTATAAAAAATTTCCCGGTGGCGGCAGGAAAGTTCTTTATTTTCTGTCCGTGCTGTTCTCCGTTTTTTGTTTCGCCTCTTTGGTCTATTGGGGAACTTTGCAGGTTTACGAGGAGATAAGCCTGAATACGATAACGGAGTCTATGGCGCTTCCCGCTTGGATTTTCACCGTTTCCATACCTTTGGTATCAGCTTTGACCATTGTGCGTATTTTTCAAAGAGCGCGTTCGGATATGCGCTCTTTGAATTACTGAGGGGGAAGCGTTATGAGCGAACTGGTTCACGATCCCGCTTTTTGGACTCTGGCGCTTTTTTTGGTTCCGCTGATGCTGGGCGTCCCTATCGCGATGGCCCTTGCCGCGTCCTCTATCTTGGTAGCGTGGTTTTGCGATTTCGGCGTCATGATGCTGCCATATAACTTTTTTGCCAATATCGCGAAGTTTCCTCTATTGGCGATACCCTTCTTCATCCTCGCCGGAGCGTTGATGGATAAAAGCGGCATCGCCGAGAAACTTATTTCCTTTATCCGCCTCCTGACGAGCGGCGTTACCGGCGGACTCGCTATCGCCGCCATAGCGGTCGCGGCTTTTTGGGGAGCGGTCAGCGGCGTCAGCGCGGCGACTGTCGCGGCTCTTGGGGTAATATTGATTCCCGGTATGGTGAACGCCGGATACGACAAGCCCTTCTCGACGGCCGTCATCTGTGTGGCGTCTGGTTTGGCCATCGTCATTCCCCCCAGCATCACGTTCATCATCTACGCCGTTATCACCGGCGTTTCCGTAGGGACTATATTCATAGCCGGAATCCTTCCCGGGTTGGTCATAACCGCCATTCTTATGTGCAGCGCGTGGATGACATGCAAGAAAAAAGGGTACGGCGGCGAAAAACGCGCCTCAAGGAGGGAAATTTTCAAGGCGTTTATCGACGCTCTGTGGGCTCTGATTATGCCCCTGATAGTGCTCGGCGGTATCTACGGCGGGATATTCACGCCTACCGAGGCGGCGGTCGTCGCCGTGATGTACGCGCTGTTTGTGGGCATGGTCGTCAACAGAAAGCTGACTTGGGCGATTCTTTACGACTCTCTTGTCTCCACGATAGACTCTACGGCTGTGGTCATGCTTATAGTGGCCTGCGCCGGACTTTTCGGATGGATAGGCTCCACTGTGGGGTTGATAGAAAAAGCGTCGGCCGTTCTTTTGGGCGTGTCGGACAAGCCTTACATAGTGCTTTTTATGATCAACGTAATTTTGTTTTTCGCGGGTATGTTGCTGGACGGCATTTCCATTATGTACGTGTTTTTGCCGCTTCTGATGCCGATAATAAACCACTTCAACTGGGACTTGGTCTGGTTCGGCGTGATGATGACCATCAACCTCGCCATAGGCGCCGTCACTCCGCCCGTCGCGGTCAACCTTTACGTGGGGTCTAAAGTGAGCGGGCTTTCTATGGAAGAAATCGTCCCTCCCGTCATACCGCTTCTAAGCGCGCTTATTTTCGCGCTCGCCATCATCGCGGCATTTCCGTCGATAACGCTGCTTTTGCCGAGGCTTTTCAGATAACAACGCTAAACTATTCAGAGGAGATGCTATTGTTATGATTATCAATAAATCCGTAGTGACGCTGTCCAACGAAACGCTCGCTAAATACGCGAAAGCCGAGCCGGCGACTATCGGCCATTTTCGTCAGTTCGGCTTCAACACGGTCTCATTGCAGGTCTCCGTTCCGGGCAGAATTTCCATAGGCCGCGCCGTGACGCTGCGCATTCCCTCGATGGACTCCGTTTTGTGCCACAAAGTCGCGGAGCTGATGGGCCCCGGAGATATTCTGATGATCGACAGGGCGGGAGACCAGCAGTACGCTTGTCTTGGCGGAGGTGTTGCTTACTCTTTAAAGGTCAAAAACGTCGAGGCCGTCATTCTCGACGGAGCGGCTACTGACATCGGAGAAATTCAGGAGATGGACTTGGTCGTCTATTATCGCAGGCTTTCGGCTATAACGACCCGCCTGTTTGGCACGGACGGCGAGATAAACACGACCGTCAACTGCTGCGGGGCGACGGTCAACCCCGGCGACATAGTCGTAGCGGACCAGAACGGCTTCGTGGTTCTGCCGCCAAACGAGGCCGAGTGGGAGCTTCAAAGGGCTTTGGAATATCAGGAGAGTGAGAAAACCCTTTTCGCGCGCCTCAAGGCGGGAGACCCCATGTCCGAGATATTCCAGGCCGGGGAACTCATTCGAAAGGCAATGTCTAAGTAGCGACAACAAACGCGGCAAATAAGAGCTACCTTTAAAATAAAAAAAAGGCAGCTCAAAAGGGAGTTGTCATGGACCGAAACACCATAACCAGCGTCGGTATAGATATAGGAACCTCTACCTTGCAGGTGGCGTTCGCGCGCCTCGTCATGGAAAACACGGCTCGGTATTTTTCGGTGCCGCGCGTCGCCTTTACGGATAAAGAATTGATTTACAAAAGCCCGGTTCATTTTACGCCGCTCTTGACGCGGACAATGATAGACGAAGAAGCCGTCCGCCGTATCGTGCGGCGCGAGTACGAACGCGCGCGCGTTACGCCCGAAAACGTCGATACGGGGGCGGTCATTATAACCGGCGAGTCAGCGCGTAAGGAGAACGCCGCCGCGTTGCTCGACTCATTGTCGGATCTCGCCGGAGATTTTGTGGTATCGACGGTCGGCCCAGACCTCGAGGCCGTTATTGCCGGCAAGGGCAGCGGCGCCGCGCGGTATTCGCAGTCTCGCGGCATCCGCGTCGCGAATATGGACATCGGCGGCGGCACGACAAATATCGCCGTTTTCGATGACGGCGAAACAGTCGCCAAGGGCTCCTATGATATAGGCGGCAGGCTTGTGCGAGTTGAGGACGGGCGCTTTGTCCACGTGAGCGAAAGCGCCGTGAAAATAGCTCTGTCTAAGGGTTTGCGGCTTGAGTTGGGAGGACGCGCCGATTCTGATTTGCTGAGGAAGGTCTGTCGGACGATGGCCGGTTTATTGGAACAGGCCCTCGGCATTGCTCCGCCCTCCCCTTTGCTTTCGGCGATACGCACTCACGGCAGCACGCCGTTTTGCGCGCCGAGTGATATTCGCGCGCTTTGTTTTTCGGGCGGGGTCGCCGATTGCGTAAGCTCCGCGGAGGGAGACCCGTTTCGCTACGGCGATATAGGGCCTATGCTCGGGGAAGCTATAAGGCAAAGCCGGCTTTGCGCTGACTTTTTTCAGTATCAGCCCGAGGAGACCATCTGCGCCACAGTTGTGGGCGCCGGCGCTCACACGACCAGTGTCTCTGGCAGCACGATACTGCACAGGGAAGATATTCTGCCGATGAAAAATATACCGGTTCTCAAGTTGGATAGCTTGGAACAGGAGCGCTGTTACGAGGGCGACGCGCCGTATTTGCGCGAAAAATTGCGCTGGTTTTTGAATCAAAGCGACGCGAGCGAGTTGATTTTGGCCCTTGCCGGCGATAGCAGCCCTTCTTATAATAGATTAAGGACGCTGGCCGGCTGCGTATATGAAGCGATGAACGCCGTGTTGCCTGAAGGCGTGCCCATTTTGCTGGCGCTTGAGAGCGACACGGCGCTCGCTTTGGGGCGGATGATCGAGGCTTTGGCCGGCGCGGGGCGCTCCGTGATATGCGTCGACGCCTTGCATACCGAGCAGGGAGATTATGTCGATCTGGGACGGCCCATGATGGATGGTATGATAATCCCGGTAGTTATCAAAACATTGGCGTTTGGTTAGCGAACAGGAGAGATCATTTATGGCTTATAAAAGCACACTGTTTGGTCAGACATACGCTTTCTCGTCGGTAAAAGAGGTGCTGGCCAAAGCGAACGAACAAAAATCCGGGGACGTGCTGGCCGGAATCGCCCCGGGTTCTGAGTTGGAACGCGTCGCGGCTAAGGACGTTTTGAGCGGCATGACGCTCGACACGCTGAGACAAAACCCTGCTGTGCCTTATGATGAAGACGAGGTCACCCGCCTCAACCAGGACTCCATAGACGAGGCCGTTTACGGCGGTATCAAAAATTGGACGGTTTCCGAGCTTCGCGAATGGATACTGAGCGAGACCGCCGGTGAGAGCGACCTCGCCCGCGTCTCCAAGGGGTTGACCGCCGAAATGGTGGCGGCCGTGACGAAGCTGATGAGCAACCTCGATTTGCTCTACGCGTCCGCTAAAATGCGCGTTTCCGCGAGACGCAACACCACGATAGGCCTGCGGGGCACGTTGGCCACCCGGCTTCAGCCAAACCACACGACCGACAACATAGAGGGCATCACGGCGTCCGTCTTCGAGGGGTTGAGCTATGGCTGCGGCGATGCCCTGCTGGGGCTGAATCCGGTCAACGACACCGTGTCGAGCCTGTCGGAGGTGCTGAAGCGGTTGGAAGAAATTAAGAACCGCTTTGAAATTCCCACTCAAATATGCGTGCTGGGGCATGTAACAACACAAATCGAAGCGGTGAAGAACGGGGCCCCGACGGATCTTATCTTTCAATCGATAGCCGGCAGCGAAAAAGGCAACCGCGCTTTTGGATTCACCACCGAGACTTTGCGCGAAGCTTCCGAGCTTTTGCGTCTCGCCGACAAACAAAGCGGGCCGAACGTAATGTATTTCGAGACGGGTCAGGGCTCGGAACTTTCGAGCGCCTCGCATCACGGCGCCGATCAGGTGACTATGGAAGCGCGCTGTTACGCCTACGCGCGCTGCTTTGCCCCTTTCATGGTGAATACCGTGGTCGGCTTTATAGGCCCGGAATACCTGTACGACAGCCGCCAAGTGATAAGGGCCGGACTTGAGGATCATTTCATGGGCAAACTATCCGGCATACCTATGGGCTGCGACTGCTGTTACACCAATCACATGATGGCGGATCAAAACGACGTGGAAAACTTAGCTGTTCTGCTGGCCGGAGCTGGGGTCAACTATATCTTGGCCGTGCCGGCAAGCGACGACGTGATGCTCAATTATCAGAGCAACGCTTGTCACGATTCGGCGGCCATACGCGAAATATTGAACCTGCGCCCGATAAGCGAATTTGAAAAATGGTTGGAAAAAATAGGCATCATGGAAGACGGACGACTCACAAAACGGGCCGGCGACCCGACTTTTTTCCTCGGCAAAGGGTTTTTGAGCCATGAATAATATAAACGGCGCAAATTTAGAGCGTCTGATCGAACAAATCGTCGGCGCGGTGATGGCGGAACTAAGCAAAAAGGACGGCGCGCCGGAACAAAATCCGCGTGACATAACGACACAGGAGAGCCGCAAACATATACTGCTTCAAAACCCCCGCGACGCGCAAGCTCTGGCGCGAATGAAGACGCGGACAAACGCCCGCATCGGAGTGGGGAGAACCGGCGCGAGATACAACACGCAGACGCTGCTGACCCTCAGAGCCGACCACGCCTCCGCGCGGGACGCCGTTTTTTTGGACGTGAGCCAAAAAATCTTGGACGACCTGGGGCTGTTCACGGCAAATAGCCGCTGCGCGAGCAAAAACGAATTCCTGACAAGGCCGGACCTGGGCAGACAGCTTGATGAAGAGTCTTGCGCGAAAATCCGCGCGTCATGCGTCCTGAACCCCGATATACAGATTTTCGCCACCGACGGGCTTTCCTCTACGGCCATTTCGGCTAACCTGCCCGACCTCTTGCCTTGTCTGCTTGACGGATTGAAAAATAAGCCAGCCGTCGTTGGGACGCCCTTTTTCGTCAAAAACGGCCGAGTTGGCATAATGGAGCCGGTGTCCGAACTGCTCGGCGCTCGCGTGACCTGCGTTTTGATAGGAGAACGGCCGGGCCTCGCGACGGCGGAAAGCATGAGCGCCTACATTGCCTACAACGCCAGAGTCGGCATGGAGGAGGCGCTTCGCACCGTGGTCTCCAACATACACGCCAATGGAGTTCCGGCCGTAGAGGCTGGGGCTTACCTCGCGGACCTTTTATACCGTGTCTGCGAGGCCAAAGCCAGCGGAATCAATTTGAGAAGGACGTCCGCAAAATGAAGGGGGACGCTGTAAAGCCGAGCGTATTGAGCGTCAGGATAATCCCCAAAGCGGACGCCGCGCTGCTTGAAGCCTTGAGCTTGCGCGGAGATTGTTGCAGTCTCGGGCTTATAACGACCGACTGCGACGACGTTTCATACGCCGCGCTCGACGAGGCGACTAAAAAAGCAAAAGTGCGGGTTGCCTACGCGAAGAGCATGTACGCCGGCTCGGCGAACGCCAACACCGCCTTGGCCGGCGAATTTCTGGGCGTCATAGCGGGCTCCGACCCCGAAGAGGTGAGCAGCGGTTTGGAGGCGGCTGTCGATTTCGTGGAGAACAAAGGCAGTTTCTACAGCGCCAACGCCGACGACTCGATAGTGTATTTCGCCCATTGTATTTCGCGAACCGGCTCTTATTTATCGGAACAGGCTAAAATACCGGAGGGCGGAGCCTTAGCGTATCTGATAGCCCCTCCGCTCGAGGCGATTTTGGGGTTGGACGCCGCCCTCAAGGCGGCAGGGGTGGAAATGAAACTTTTCTACGGCCCTCCGACTGAGACCAACTTCGCGGGCGGGCTGCTCAGCGGAGATCAGGCGGCCTGTCTGGCCGCTTGCGAGGCTTTTGCCCAAACTGTTTGTGATATTGCCGACGCTCCCATAAGCTATAAAAGGAGATAAGTAACATGAATATGGATCTCGACAAAGATCTGCGCTCGATTCAGGAAGTGCGCCATTTGGTGGCGAAAGCCAAGGAAGCGGGGCGGCAATTTGCAAGATACGATCAAACGCAAGTAGATAAATTGGTCGCAGCTATCGCGCGCGCTTGCGCCGACCAAGCCGAACCCTTAGCGAAGATGGCGGCCCAGGAAACGGGATTTGGCATATGGCAGGACAAGGTATTGAAAAACCTTCTCGGCAGCAGCATGACATGGGAGTACATCAAGGATATGAAAACCGTCGGCGTGCTAAGAGAAGACAAGGCGCTCGGCATAACGGAGGTCGGAGTCGGGTTGGGCGTCGTGGCGGCGCTTATACCGTCAACCAACCCTACCTCTACGACCATGTATAAAGCGCTGATATCCCTCAAGGCCGGCAACGCCATCGTCTTCAGCCCGCACCCGGGAGCCAAAAACTGTATCGAGGCCACCGCGAAACTCATCGCCGAAGCGGCGCGTAAAGCCGGCGCGCCGGACGGACTTGTAGGCTGCGTCACGACTTTGACCATGGAGGCCACGGACGCGCTACTAAAACACAAAGACATCGGCATGATATTAGCAACAGGCGGAGAAGCGATGGTGCGAGCGGCGTATTCCTCAGGCAACCCCGCGCTGGGAGTGGGCCCCGGCAACGGACCAGCCTATATCGAGAAATCGGCGGATATAAAGGTGGCCGCGCGCCATATCATAGAGAGCAAAACCTTCGATAACGGCACAATCTGCGCGTCGGAACAATCGGTCGTCACGGAGCGCTGTATAGAGCAAAAAGTGATTGACGAGTTCAAGCAAAGAGGCGCTTATATCCTAAACGAACGGGAATCCGCTCAGGTCGCCGGCATACTGCTGCGCGCGGGCGGCAGTATGAACCCGGAAATTGTAGGTAAATCGGCCGTGACAATAGCTCAAATGGCCGGCATCTCCGTGCCGCAGGATACGAGTGTGCTGATGTCGCCTCAGACTGAGGTGTCGGATAGGAATCCTTACTCGCGCGAAAAATTATGCCCCGTTTTGGGTTTTTACGTGGAGGAAAACTGGCGCGACGCTTGCGCGCGCAGTATCGAAATACTCTCAAACGAAGGCGTCGGGCATACCATGACCATACATTCGGAGGATGAAAGCGTTATTCGTGAGTTTGCCCTTCAAAAACCGGTTTCAAGGCTTTTGGTCAACACCGCGGCGGCATTGGGTGGCGTTGGGGTTACAACGAACTTGGCCCCGGCTCTGACGCTCGGCTGCGGAGCTATTGGCGGCAGCGCGACATCGGACAACGTAACTCCGCTGCATCTGATAAACATCCGGCGAGTGGCGCGCGGCGTAAGAGAGCTTTCATCTTTACGAAGTTCCGATTTACGAAGTTCCGATCTTGCGCCCCGAGCCGATATAAAAATACCCGATGACGTCAGCTTCACGCGCGAGGACATCGAGGCTATAACTAAAGCGGTGCTTAACCGCTTGGGATATAATAAATACAATCAGATTTAGTTGGAGGCAATAAGCGTGAAACAACAGGCGAAGCCGTTCGTAAAGTGGGCGGGAGGCAAGGCACAGATTTTGGACGAGATACGAGCAAAGTACCCTACGGATTTCGGTGGCAGGGTTAATAAGTATGCCGAGCCGTTTGTGGGTGGCGGCGCGGTTTTGTTTGATGTGCTGAACCGTTTCGATTTGAGCGCGGTCTATATTAGCGATGTGAATCGAGAACTTATAACTACGTATAAAACGGCGCGTGACAGCGTTGACACGCTTATTTCGATTCTTGACGAGATTGAACGTGAATACCTGCCTTCAGACGATGATATTCGCAAAAAAATTTACTATGCTAAGCGAGAGCGTTTCAACCATTTGAAGGCGAAAAACGACGAAACGCCCGAGGTGGCGGCGCTGTTTGTCTTTTTGAATCGGACATGCTTTAACGGACTTTACCGCGTAAACGCTAAGGGCGGTTACAACGTGCCGCAAGGGAGCTATAAAAACCCCTGCATATGCGACGAAGACAACCTCCGCGCCGTTTCGGAAAAACTGCGTGGGGTTGAGATCGTTCACGGCGATTATAAATTGGCGCGTGATTTTATCGACGAGCGGACGTTCGCCTACTTTGACCCTCCGTATCGCCCGTTGACCGCCACGGCGAGCTTTACGACATACGCGCCGGACGGCTTTGGCGACAAAGAGCAGACGGATTTGGCGCGGTTTATCGACGAGATGAGCGAGCGCGGCGCGTGGGTAGTGGCGAGTAATTCTGACCCCAAAAATACAGATGAAAACGATGATTTTTTTGATAAACTTTACGCCAAACACGCGGTGCTTAGGATTGAGGCTAACAGGGCGATTAACTCTGTCGGGAATGGGCGGGGGCGGGTTAGTGAATTATTGATTGCGAGGGCGTGAGATGGGGAACGGTTTAGTGATGCGGGATTTTACAACGTGGCTATCTAAATTCAAGGACAGCATATCGGACTACGGCTACTACATAGACTTCGCCAAAGTCCACCGAAACGTGGACGTTATTAAGGTTGAGCTGAACATTCTCAACTCGTTAATCGGTTCGACAAATATCGAAGCCGATTTTGGCGCCTTGGTTGCGCGTTACCCCGAAACGCTGAAGTGTATTCCCCTCTTGATTGCCGTCCGTGAGAACGAGATTTACGCTATCGACGATGATGGAGAATTTCGCTATAACTTCAATAAGCTTAACCGCACCGTCGCCGAGTATAAGGCGTTTATGCGAAAGACAGGCTTGTTCGACTTGCTTGAAAAACATATCGTGAATAATCTCGTCGATTACGTCACAGGCGTTGAAACGGGGCTCGATTCCAACGGGCGCAAAAATCGCGGCGGTCATCTTATGGAAAGTCTTGTGGAAAGCTATTTGATTAAGGCGGGGTTCGCAAAAGGCGATACCTATTTCAAGGAAATGAAAATAGGTAAAATTGAAAAGAAATGGTCAATAGATCTGTCCGCGCTTACTAACGAGGGCAAGACCGTTAAGCGGTTTGATTTTGTTGTTAAAATGGAGAACATGATCTATGGGATTGAAACAAATTTTTACTCCAGTAGAGGTTCCAAACTGAACGAAACGGCGCGGAGCTATAAGAATATCGCACTTGAAGCGAAAAATATAGACGACTTCACGTTTATGTGGTTCACCGATGGCAAAGGTTGGAACAGTGCGCGACATAATCTCGAAGAAACTTTTGACATTATGGAACATATTTACAGCATTTCCGATTTAGAGAATGGCGTTATGGGGCGAATTTTCGTATGAAGGAGAAAAAGTGGGAACCCGACGATTTTGAGTTGGAGATGAACACGGTTTGGTCGTTTCCTAAGCGCGGCGACTGGGCGACGCACGATGCGAAATACAGGGGCAATTGGTCTCCGTATATTCCGCGCAATTTGCTGTTGCGCTATTCACAGGAGGGCGATTTGGTTCTTGACCAATGCGCGGGCGGCGGGACGACGTTGGTTGAAGCGAAATTGCTGAAGCGTAATATTATTGGCGTGGACATTAACCCCTCCGCGCTTGAGCGTTGCCGTGAAAAGACGGCGTTTGATTGGAACGGTGGCGGACAGGTTTACATCAAGCACGGCAACGCAAGAAATCTCTCTTTCGTTCCCGATTGCGGCGTTGATTTTATTTGTACTCACCCACCATATGCGGACATCATTCACTATAGCGACGGCATTGAGGGCGATTTGTCAAATTACGGCGTTAAAGATTTCTTGGAACAAATGAAAAGCGTCGCAAGCGAGTGCTTCCGCGTCTTGAAGCCGGGCAAGTTTTGTGCCATTCTTATGGGAGATACGCGCAAAAAAGGCTGTGTCGTGCCGATGAGCTTCGAGGTTATGAAAATTTTTGAGGGCGTCGGCTTCATCACCAAAGAGATCATCATAAAGGAACAGCATAATTGCAAGGCCACGGGGTACTGGAAAACGAATAGCGTGAAGTACAATTTTCTCCTAATTGCGCACGAATATCTATTTGTATTCAGGAAATGAACGAAAGTCAACTCTTTGGGGTCGGCTTTCGTTTAAAATTTCATTCATTTCTATCTATGGAGGTCAAGAAAATGGCTGAGACATTGCAGGCGCTGGGTATGATAGAAACAAAGGGTTTGGTCGGCTCTATAGAGGCAGCCGACGCTATGGTGAAGGCGGCGAACGTCACTCTTATCGGCAAGGTTCACGTCGGCGGAGGTCTCGTCACCGTTATGGTGCGCGGTGACGTCGGCGCGGTAAAGGCCGCTACAGACGCTGGCGCGGCGGCGGCGGGCAAAGTTGGAGAATTGGTCTCCGTTCATGTCATACCGAGACCTCACAATGAAGTGGAGTTTATACTGCCTGCGCTCAGCACAAGCGATAAATAAACAAAACATGCTCATGCCCCGATGAATATTTTGAATGAGAGCATGTTGCGGGCGGCTCTTAAAGACAAAACATGCGGGCAATATTGCGTGGAGGCGGGTACTTTCGTGACCCCTTTGGCTCTTGAGCTTCTTCATGACCGAGGCGTCGAATTGGTGTTCCGCGCAGGACATGAGAGTATGCCCTACGCTCCGATTCCGGACAGGGGAGAGGAAACATATATAGACGCGCAAAGCGGTGAGGGTTTCAGCAAAAAGCCGCCCCGCATGACCCACTTGTTCGCTAATCAGTTAGTACCTAAGACGCACCCCAGAATCGCGCTCAGGGGCAAGTTGGACACCTTGCAGGGCGAAATTATCATGGCCCAAACGGAGGCCGCGGCTGATGGGAAACCATCTTTGGCTAAGGATTTGAGCGAGACCCTTGCGTTGGCGCGAGGGTTGTTGGGCGCGGAGGTTACGGGGCGCGATATGCCGCCCGTGACGTTGTTCGGTTTTAGCTCTGACGAACTGCAAAGTATCTCGCATCATGTAAAAGAGCATTTCGGCTTTCCTCACCCGGTGCCTGATTACAGCATGGGGCGAATGGCGGCTGTTTTGAATCTTTTGAGAGCCAAGAGCAGAGAAGTTGAGCTTGCGGCGGAGCGGGCTTTTCAAAAAGACGCGAGGGACGATATTTTGCTTGCGCTGAACCGCATGAGCAGCGCGTTCTATATTTTGCTATGTCGTCTGCTGGCCGGATATTATGGGAGGTGAGGGCGTGAACGCGCAGGAAATCGAGAGCGTCGTCTCGCGGGTTGTAAAACGCATCGAGGGCAGCGCGGGATCGGCTCGGTTGACGATTCCGATAGAGGCCTCCGCGCGCCATGTGCACCTGAACGCCGAGGCCGCGGAGCGCCTCTTTGGCAAAGGGGAAGTTCTGAAAAAGAAACTCGGCCTCTCGCAGCCAGGTGAGTTTTTGGCCGAACAGAGGGTCAAAATAGTCACGTCCGCTGGGGAAATATCAAAAGCAGCCGTACTTGGGCCGCTGCGCGACTCAGTTCAGGTAGAGCTTTCGGCGACGGACAGCAAAAGACTCGGCATCAAACCCCCTTTGAACTTGTCCGGAAACCTAAAAGGCGCCTGCGATGTTTTTTTAATCGGGGACAATGGCGCCTTTGAAGCGAAAGGCAGCGCTATAATCGCGCGTGCCCACGTTCATCTAAGGCCTGAGGACGCTATAGCTTTGGGCCTTAGCGACGGGGACGCGGCGCGAGTGAGCGCGCAAAGCCGACGTCCCGTGACGTTCGACGGTGTTATCGTTCGGGTCAGCGACAATTTTGCGCCGGCCGTACATATAGATTTTGACGAGGCGAACGCCTGTCTCTTGGATTCGGACAGCAAGGCCTATATTATGGGCAAAAGCGCTGCCGGCGAGCATCAATGCCCGCCCCCCAATCCTCCTGCTGCAAACTGCCGCAACGAGGCTCTGATAACTGAAACAATAGCGCGTGATATAGTCGCTTCCAATAAAGACAGCGTCATTCTCGTCGGACGAACAACCATTTTAACCCCTTCGGCGAAAGACGTGTTCTTCTCGGCGAAAAAGACTATTGTTCGGCCTTCAGAGGGGGGCGCGCCATGATAATTTGCCGGGTGGTTGGGCACGTATGGGCTACAAAAAAAGAGGAATCTCTGACGGGTTTGAAACTTATGGTTGTCCGTGAAATAGGCGCCTCCGGCGACCTCGAGGGGAGCGCGTTTGTGGCTGTGGACGTGGTCGGCGCTGGTATCGGCGAACAGGTGCTGGTTGTGAGCGGAAGCACCGCCCGGATTGCGGCGGGAGGCGGCGACGTGCCGGCGGATTGCGCTATTGTGGGTATTATAGATACCCTTGAGGTCGAACGCGAAAAAGAAGGGAATGTCAAGTGAGCGTTTCGAGTATATTGGAAAAAGCAGGCGTTGTAGGCTGCGGCGGAGCGGGCTTCCCAACTCACGCCAAATTCACGGGCGACGTCGAATATTTTATTGTAAACGGCGCGGAATGCGAGCCGCTGTTGCGCACCGACCGGTTTATCATGCGTCATTTCGCCTCGAGTATCGTATCGGCCGTCACACAAATAAGCGCGAGCATCGGCGCCCCACAATGCGTGATAGCGTTGAAAGAGAGCTATTCAGATGAGATAAGCGCGCTGTCAAAGGCCATTGAAGACGTTAAAGCTCCAATTTCGCTGCATTTGTTACGCAGCTTTTATCCGGCGGGAGACGAGCAGATAATAGTTCGCGAAACCACGGGACGCGTCGTGCCGCCGGGGGGGATACCGCTTGACGTGAAAACCGTCGTATCTAATGCGGCCACCATGCTGGCCGCGTATGACGCTTTTTCCGATAAACCGTTTATCCATAGATTTTTGACCGTAGGAGGAGAGGTTCGCGACCCGGTCATCGTTGACGCGCCCATAGGGACGCCATTGGAGGTTTGCCTGTCGCTCGCCGGAGGCGCCGCTATAGAAGATTACTGTGTTTTATTGGGCGGGCCGATGATGGGCAAGGTAATATCAAAAGAAAATCTCGCGTCTATGGCAGTCACAAAGACGATGTCCGGCATTATCTTGCTGCCGGCTGATACCCGCTTGTCCAATATCCAGAGCATGGGCGTCAAGCAAATGGCCGCGCGCGCCAGAGCCGCCTGCATCAGGTGCAGTCAATGCACAGAGCTATGCCCGCGCAATTTGTTGGGCCACCCACTTGAACCGCATAAAATCATGCGCGCCCTCGCCCTATGCGGAGACGTGCAGGAACTTTCTTTAGACGACCCCGTAATCCGCAGCGCGGCGCTATGCTGCGAGTGCGGCGTATGCGAGCTCGTTGCCTGCCCAATGGACTTGCAGCCGCGCAGAATCAACGCGGCCTTACGCAAGATGCTCAGCAAAGCCGGAATACGATATGCCGCCGGCGCGGGACAAAAGCCCCCGCACCCGTTCAGGGATATGCGCAAAGTCGCTACCGTCAGGGCCGCCGCCCGCGCCGGAGTGTATCAATACCACAAAGCGCAAATCGACAAAATAGCGGAAGCTCATCCCGATACAGTCACCATTTCCATGTCTATGCATATCGGGTCTCCGTGCGCGCCTCTTTTTCAGGACGGCGCGGCTGTGACAAGAGGACAGTTGATAGCCTCCTCTCCTAAGGGCAAACTCGGCACTCATATCCACGCAAGTATCGCCGGCACAATTAAAATGGCAGGGGGCAACGCTGTTATTTCGTCCGAGAAGGGGTAGGGTCAATTTCTCATGCCGTTATCGCTCAGAAAAGGAATTCGTATAACAACTTCGTAAACAGCAACGCCACAATGAGCGCCATTGCGGGCCTGATAAATTTCGCGCCCTTGCTGACCGCAAGCCGAGTACCCAACTGCCCCCCTGCGATGGAAAACAGCGCACAGGGTAAGGCCACCTCCCAGAATACTTTTCCGTTGAGCATAAAGATAAGAAGCGAGGCCATATTGGCCGCCATGTTCACGACGCGGGCGCTCCCGCACGCCGTGAGAAGCTCGAGTCCCAAAATCATATTGAAGGCCAGAATCAAGAAAGTACCGGAACCCGCCCCGAAAAATCCTTCATACACGCCGATAAAAAAACCGATGACGACCGACAGCGTGTTTCTCTTCCCAACGGGCAACGCAAGGCTTTCCTGCCTGACAGAAATTTTTTCCTGATAAAAAATAACAAATACTCCGACTGCAGGCAAAAGCACCAACAGCACTGCTTGAAAAACCTCGTTACTTAAGAACAGAGCGATTTTAACGCCAGCCCACGAACCTGACAGCGCTCCCGCCGAGGCAAAAAGCGCCGGAGATAAGGCAACCTTACCGCCTCTGAAATAACGGATAGAAGAAAACAGCGCCGAGGCGCCGGACGTAAATTTGTTCGTACCTTGGGCGAAATGCACGGGAAACCCCGCAACTATATAGGAAGGAATGGAGATCAAGCCTCCGCCGCCTGCCGCTGAGTCGATAAAAGCGGCTAAAAAAAGCATGGGGCATAAAATCAGATAGGTATTCAGCGTAAGAGGCGGCAACTGGGGGACCCTCCTTGAGACGTCGCTTTACAGCAGCGTCAAAATTTTGTCGGTCGCTTTCAGCCCCGACGCGGAAACGATGACGACGGTCATCTCGTTTTCCGAGACGACGTTTTGCAAGATGAGCCGAGAAAACCCGGCAAAGGCGACCGCGGAAGTCGGCTCGATATAAAGCCCCTTTTTGCCGGCGCTTTTCAAAGCGTCTATTATCTCGTTTTCCGAGACCGCGTCGACGGAACCGCTCGTTTCTTTGACGATTTGAACGATCTCGTCTGTCTTGACGGGACGGTAGAGAGAAATTCCTTCGGCGACGGTGGGAGCGGGAGAATAGTCGACGCTCAATCCATGAAAAACCCTGTGAATTGTGTTGCAATTTGCGCTTTGTACGCCGAACATGCGCGGCATTTTCGCAACCTCGCCGGAATTCAGCAGCTCCTTAAAGCCCAGGTAAGCTCCGATCAGCATACTGCCGTTGCCGACAGGACAAACGACGTTATCAGGCGCTCGAAAGCCATTTTGTTCCCAGATTTCATAGGCCGCCGATTTTGTTCCCTGTACGAAAAGCGGGTGCCAGTTATGTCCCGCATAGCGGCTATTGCCAATATTTTCCTGCGCGGCTTTTGCCACCATATCGCGGCTCCCTTTTACTTCGTGTACTTGCGCCCCGTACATCCTCGTTTGGGCCAGCTTTCCCTGCGAGGTGCCGCTCGGCACAAAAATGGAACAATCCATTCCCGCCAGGGCGGCGTAAGCGGCGTTGGACGCCGCCGCGTTGCCCGATGAATCTTCGGTTATCGCCGTCACGCCCAAATTTTTCAAATAGTTTATTACAATGACGACCCCGCGGTCTTTAAAAGACCCCGTGGGCATCAAGTGATCCATTTTTACAAGGAGATTTCTACCCATCCAGCAAATGGAAGCCAAAGGGGACAAGCCTTCGCCGAATGACACAGAAACGTCCGTTTTTTTGATAGGATAGGCTTTGTCGTAGCGCCACATCGACAAGTCTTCCCGTCTGATGTCGCTTTTGCGGAATGTCGCGGAATAATCCGCCCACAGGGAATATCCGCACGCGCACCTCCAAATAAAAGGATCCTTTTCCGTATCGTAAGAACAACCGCAATGCTTACACAGCAACCGCAAAATGATCCCTCCAAAATTTTACCGATATGGGTATGTATATCTTCCGCTATAAAACACACAAGTTGGTCAAAAGATGTTTTACACTTTGCCATAAATCAGCTTTGGCAGAGCCAGAGAAAGAGGAGGCCAATAGGTGATGATCATCAGGGCAGCGAGGCTGATGACAACAAAGGGTATGACGCCTTTGATGATGTCGCCCATCTTCTTTCCGGTCAAGGGTTGAGCAACGAAAAGATTTAAGCCGAAAGGCGGCGTGAACATACCGATAGCGGCATTGGCAACCATGATAACCCCCAGATGGATACTGTTGATCCCTAATTTCATGGCCAGAGGGTAAAAAAGCGGCGCCAAGATCACAATAGCTGAAGATCCATCGATAAACATGCCCGCGATGACCAAAATAATATTGACAAAGAATAAAAACGTATACTTATCCACGTTGCCGCCGATCAACCAATCTGCCAGAGCTTGGGGAACTCGGCCAATGGTGAGTACCCATCCGAAAGCTGAAGCCGCGGCCAGCAGCATCATCACTTGGGCAGTCGTTTCGGCGGAGTCGACGCAGGTTTTGATAAGCCCTTTAAAATCCATTTCTTTGTATATAAACATCGCGATGAGAATGGCGTATACGGCGGAGATGCCGGACGCCTCAGTAGGGGTGAACACGCCAAAATAAATACCGCCCATAATTATCACCGGAATACCCAAGGCCCAAGCGGCAGATTTGGTAGCCTTCCAGCGCTCGTTCCACGTGGCTTTTCTGTCGCGGGGTATTTTGTTCTTCCGGGCATACCACAGGCAGTACAACAGATAGAGTGCGCCATACAGAACCCCGGCGCCGATACCGGCCATAAAGAGCGCCCCCACCGATTCGCCGGTAACAGCGCCGTAAATGATGGCGCTGATGCTGGGCGGGATCAAAAGCGCCACTGAACCGCTGGAAGTGATCAGGCCAGTAGAAAAATTCATATCGTAACCGCCTTTTTCAAGGGCAGGGTACATCAAGCCTCCAATAGCCACCACTGTCGCCGGCGATGAGCCGGAAACGGCGCCGAAAAACATACACGCCACCTCAGTGGTAAGGGCAATACCCGCTGTAAGGTGGCCCACAAAGACCTGGGCCCATTCCAGAATTCTCCTGGCAATGCCGCCGTTTTTCATGACATTGGCCGCTAAAATAAAAAAAGGCACGCTCATGAGCGAGAATTTATCGATACCGCCGAACAAGCGCTGAGCGATGACCATTAAGTTCAGGTTGGGCTGAAAAAACGCAACAGAAATCAAAGGCGCGAAACCCAAGGCGGCGAACACCGGCATGGCAAAAAAAATAAAAACAAACAACGCAACGAACAATACGAGAATCATTTCATTCACCGCCTTCTCAATTCAGTTGGGACAGATCGATGTCATTGGCGCTTTGTGGTTTTCCGCCCAATTTTTCGACTGGCGTTTTCAGTATCCGGACGCCAACCTGAACAAAGCGGGTAGTTGTGAGGAAAAAACCTAAAGGCATCGCAAAATACACGATAGCCATCGGCATCAACATAGCAGGGCTGCGCTGACCCGTTCGCAGCACCATCAAAAAGATCTGCCAGGAAAACAAGGTACACAGCGCCGTAAACAGAGCGGAAATAAACTGAGCGAGGGCCAAGGCTATTTTTTTCCTTTTGCCGGACAGCATATCGACAAAAATATCAATTCCGACGTGAGAACTTTTTCTGGCGCACAGGCTGCTGCCCACAAAAGTAATCCAGATGATAGCGTAACGTATCGCCTCCTCCGCCCAGGTCGTGGCGGCGTGGAAGAGATATCGCAAAACGACGTTGATAAACAAGACAATAACCGACAACAACAGCAGAATCCCCGGAAGTTGCCTTTCCACAAAAGATAAAATTTTATCAATTGTTTTCCCCAAGCGTAACATCTCCCGATTTGAAGTAAGATAAATTTGAAGTAAGATAAATTTGAAGTAAGATTAATTTGAAGTAAGATGCCTGATGGTGAAAAAGTGGGGGCACGAGCTTCGCCCCCCTGAACTAAAGAGTTTTTTGAACCTGACCGTGTTATTTGCTTTCCTGCTTGAGCCTGGCCGCTTCTTTGATCGCCAAATCCAGTATTTCGCCGCCGATGATATCCCGGTATTCTTTGTAGATGGGTTGAACGGCGTCAATCCATGGCTGTTTTTGCTCGTCCTTCAGATAAAGAAACTCAGTACCGCCAGCATCCTGAATATCTTTGAGGTAGGCGGCGTTGGTGTCCGCCATCAAGCCCTTGTGGTACTGGGCGGTTTCCATCCCGGCTTCCCATACTATATCCTGAATGTCTTTCGGCAACGCGTCAAACCAAGACTTGCTGAAAACCAGCAGATAGGACAAATAGGCATGATCCAAGAATGTCATGTGGCTCTGCACCTCGTAAAACTTCATATCGTGAATGGATACCATTGGGTTCTCCTGTCCATCCACTACCTTCTGCTGCAGGGAGTTGTACACCTCGGCGTAGTCAATAGGCACTGGATTGGCGCCCCATGCTTTAAATTGAGACATAATGAGCGGCGCTTCCATCGTGCGGATTTTCAGGCCCTTTATATCGTCCGGAGAATAAAAGGGCTTGCTGCCGGTCAAAATTTTAAAACCTTCCGCCCAATACTGCACTCCGTACAGACCTATATCCGGCAAGCCGGCCTTGGCCCGTTGGCCAATTTCGCCTTCCAGCATTTTCCAAAGAACCTCCTCGTTGGGGAAGAGGAATGGCATATCACAGATATTGAGACGCTGGTCAAAGCCTCCAAACTTTGCCGTTGGCACCAAAATCGCCTCGATCGTGCCCATCTGGGCGCCTTCAATCATTTCACGGTTGTTGCCCAGCTGCATCGCCGGGTAGATGTCCACCTTCATACGACCGTTAGATCTTGTCTCGATGAGTTCCTTCATGTGCTCACTGGAGATGTCGAAAGGAGAACCGACCTTCATGTCGTGATTCAGTTTCATGACAAATTCGGCCTTGTCGGTATTTACCTGACTGCCGCTGGCGGCCGGAGTGCCGCAAACTGCCATCGCCATGATCAGCATAATCGTTATCGTCACACTCAGTGTTCTTTTGCACGCGGTCTTCATATTTACAATCTCCTTTTGTTTTTTTAATTTTTAAATATGGACTTTCAAAAATTCCAAAGAGCTAAAAGCTGACGCGCTCAATCTCACCACCGTTTCATCCCCACGCTCACCCCCCTATCACGTCTCAAGAGTCGCTTTTTTGCACAATATCACCCTCCTTCACGTCTTGAAGAACAAAGCAAGATGGCCGGAAAGGAATCGTGATCAGAAACTCAGTCCGGCTGAGTCGCGTCTATGACTCGTAGGACAGCTCCAGAAGGTTATGCTCCAAAAGCTGATGAGGCTTGAAGTCCAACAGGCGCAGGTAGTGATCGGCACACTGAAGCAGCACTTTAGCGGGAAAAGCGCCGCTGAGCTGCGTGCCCTTGACGGAAGTGCCCAAGCGTTCGGCCTCGTCCCGGATAAGCTGTACCACCCTGTAAAGAGGAGTTTGTTCGGTATCGAACATGTTCATTGATACGGCCGCTTCGCTGTAGCCATCTGGCGTGAAGGCGACAGCGCGGATAGTGCTGAAACCGCCCGAAGGACCACGCACCATTTTTGCGATTTGTTTTGCGATATCAAGGTCGGTAGTGTTCAGGATCACGTTGACAGCCACGAGGTTGCGCTCTCCGGCGCTGACGATAGTCGCTCCGGCATGAACGGAAAGGCGTCCTTCTCCCAAGTCGGGGGCTCTGGACTCAAGTATTTCCTTGTTATCGACATTCTCCTCCAATAATTGCTTGAGCCCCTCATACTGTCCTTCTCTAATGAAGGATATTTCGCGGCGTTGAGGAGTTCTGGCGTTTTGTCCCGCAAAATACACGGGAACATGGTATTTTTCCCAAATAGCGTTACCCAGTCGGAACGCCAGCTCCTTGCACTCCTCCAAATCGATATTACGCAGCGGAAACAGAGGAATAGTATCTTGCGCCCCGATGCGAGGATGTTTACCTTTGTGTTTTTCCATGTCGATGAGCTCGTAGGCTTTGCCCGCCATATTTAACAGAGTCTCGAAAAGCGGTTCGGGTTCTCCTATCAATTCGACGGGCGTTCTGTTGAAATCGGCGTCTGGAAAATAATCAATCAGACGTACCCCCGGAACTCCACGCACTTGATCCACAATCGCTTCGACGACTTTACGGTCTTTGCCGGCACTGAAGTTGGGGGCCGTATGAATATATTTTTTCTTTGCCATAATGTGTTCTTATCCTTTCTGCGGTGATCGTCCGAAAGCTATCTTTTTAGATGCTCGAATTCGTATCTCACTTTTCCTCGAGTTTCCTCGGAAACTAAGTACTCGCAAGCCGTCGCCGCCATGGCTTTGGCCGCGTTGACCATGCCTTCCCGCCCTTCCCGCGAGTTGGATGCCTCGCAGAATTCCTTTGTGTGGCAGATGATATCGTCGGGGCCGATCTTGAAGTAGGGCGCGAGCGTCGGACAGACGTAACTGACGTTCCCCGCGTCCCACGCGTAACTACGGGAGTCCGCTTGCACGTAGGGAATTTTAAGAACGTCCAGAACCTCCGCCATGACGACACCCAGTTCGTGATTCGAACGCGTGTCCTCATGGTAATGTTGGGGGAGTTCTACGTCGTAAGTACAACCTGTGACCAAAGCCGCGGCTTCAACGCTGTTTGTGACGTTTTTCAAAACTCTCTGCAGGTTGGCAACCGTTTTGGAGCGGATGCTGAAGCTCATTTTGCACAGCCCGGGAATGGTGTTGGGCACGGTTCCGCCTTCGGTGATGATCCCGTTGACGACGTCCCCGGGCAGATCGTGCTGACGCATAGCGTTGACGTTGTTCAAGCATAACATCCCGGCCGTCAAAGCGTTGACGCCTTTTTCCGGCGACCCTCCGGCGTGTACGGCGACACCCGTAAAGGTTATTTTTACGGCCATGCTCGCGGCGAGCGTTCGTTCGACGATTGTCTCGTTTTCACCGTGCGCGGTAAAAGCGCAATCTATATCTTTGAAGTATCCCTTTTTGACCAGAATCGCTTTCCCTCCATAATTGGGCACAACCCCCTCTTCGGCGGGCGAGCCGAACACCGCGACCTCGCCCCCGGTTTCGTCGAGGAACTCACTCAGCGCGATTCCGGCTCCGACGGCGGAACAACAAAAAAGGTTATGTCCGCAAGCGTGGCCCTGTCCGGGTAAAGCGTCATATTCAGCAATAAAAGCGACCTTGGGGCCTTTTTTCTTCGACTTGACCGTGCCGACAAAGGATGTCTCCATATCGGCGATCTTTTGTTCCACGGTAAAACCGTTTTTTTCCAACATAGAACACAGAAGACCCGCGGTCACGTATTCCTGATGCCCAATTTCAGGGTTTTCCCAAATTTTAGAGGACATCGCGACAAGCGCGTCCCTGTTTTTCTCCACTTCTCCGAAAAGCGCTTCCCAATATTTTCGAGACAACATTTCCGTTCTCCTTTTCTGGCTCTCTCTATTTTTCGACCGTTACGGGCGGCAGTATTTTGAAGTTATCGACATCGATCAAACCTCTATCCGTAATTTTCCATTTAGGGCTGGTCGATAGCGCCAAAAAGGATAGATGCATCAACGGAGCGTGAATTTTACACCCCAGTTCTTCCAAGATTGCGCGCTCTATTTCGGCGATCTTACGGTTCACCTCGCGTCCGTCCAATTCGTCGGTGATCAAGCCGCCGACTGGCAGCCGCATTTCGGCCAACACGCCGCTCTTTCTAACCACGGCGATTCCGCCGCCCATTTCAATAACTTTGTTGACCGCCAGAGCCATGTCGCCGTAATCGGTTCCAACCACCAAGATATTGTGGGTGTCGTGCGCCACGCTTTCGGCAAAAGCCCCGCTTTGCAATCCAAATCCTTTCACAAACGCTCTGCCGATATTGCCGTTTTTCCCGTAACGTTCCAAGCAGGCTATGGGCAAAACATCCCGTGTCGTATCGGGCCGGCAAACACCCTGCAGGACTTTTACCGTTTCCTCTGAGTGCTCCGTGAGGTTTTGATCCGGAACGACCTCGATGCACTTTACGGAAGCGAACGCGCCCTTCGCCGTTATATGCAGATCTTGTTCGTTAACATGAGAAAGCCTGACCGAATTTTTCACCTCGTTTGGGTAAACATAAGAAGCCAATTCCATCAAAAGCTTACCCTCTGCCGCCGCGAGTCGTCCTTTCAGGAACACTGCCCCTACGCGCATAGATTCGAGGTCGTCGATAACGGCAATGTCGGCTTGCTTGGAAGAAGCTAATACTCCCACGTGATCCAAGCCAAAATATGTGGCGGGATTGATCGTCGCCATTTGAATCGCCTCGGCCGGTTTCACTCCGCGCGCAATCGTTTTGCGAATGATTTCGTTCATGTGCCCCAAATTTTCCAAATCCGCGGGGACCATGTCGTCAGTCACCAGAATACAGCGTCTGGAGTCCATGCCCTCCTCCGTCACAGCCCGGATACATTCGGCCATGTTCTTTTGCGTAGAGCCCTCGCGCATAAAAAGGTAAACGCCTTGACGAAGCTTTTCTACGGCCTCTTTCTTCGTTGTCGTCTCATGGCACGAACATCGCCCGCCCGCAGCGACGATATGCGCCGCCAGATCGCGCCCAAAAAGCTCGGGCGCGTTGCCGTCCACCACCATATTCTTGCTCCGCGCGTAAAGCGTCGAGGCCAAAAGGTCAGTGACAACCTCCGGCGTGTTCCTATAAACGTGCATAGCGTTGCTGAAACCCTGTAATTCACCGATTCCAATAATATTTTTGTAGGCGAGGAGGTTCTCCATATCCTTCGAGTCCGTGTCGTATCCCGCTGTTTCCAGCATGGGAGAATCCGGCGTCAGGCACGGCACGACCAAGTACACGTCGTTAGGGACGTTATCGATCTCGTCGGCCATGGCTTTTATTCCCACCGGTCCCAGCGCGTTGCCTATTTCGTGCGGGTCCGCCACCAGAGTCGTCGTACCGGAAGGAATAGACAATCGGGAAAATTCTGTTATAGTGAGCATACTGCTCTCGAAGTGCATATGGGAATCGATGAACCCAGGCGCCAAATATCGTCCTTCCATATCGATAACCAGAGTTTCTGACCCCCGCAGCCCCGAACAATCTCCTACAAGCAGAATATATTTGCCTTTTATTGCGATATCCGCCTTATAAATTTCCTTCGTGAGAACATTGACGACGTTGCCGTTGCAGAGGACGACGTCGGCAAATTTCGTGTCCGACATCAAGACATCGATAAGAGAGCGATACTCCATAGCCTTTTTCAGAATATCAACGGTACTCAAGCAGACACCTCCTTGTCGGGCGCTTCGCGTAAAAGCACGTCTATTTCGTCGATGATGCCTACAATGGCGGCGTCTATCGGCGCGTCCATTTTTCTGGCGGCTATCCTGCCCGCCGTTCCCGTCGTAAAAAGAACGGTCTCTCCCACTCCAGCCCCCACCGTGTCAACGGCGATGATTGGCTCTCCCTTGGGCTTCATCTCCAAATCGAGAGGCTGCGTAATCATCAGCTTAGATCCCAGTAATTCCTCGTTCTTGCGGGTGGCAACAACCGTCCCTATGATTTTTCCGATATGCACCGCGTCCACCTTCCATCGACCGATTTCCGCACGGAAGCCCACGCCCCGCTATTTTTTTGTTTCCAGCGTTATACCCAGCAAACCAGCCCTGTCACGGGCCAAAGACGTCATAATCGTTCCTTTTTCAAGCACGAGCTTTTGTCCTTTATCAAGGGACAGAACGTCTTTTTCCGTAATGACAGCTCGAGTTCCTCGCTTATCCGGCTCCAAAGGCTGCGCCTTGGTGACGGGCGTTTCGCGCGCGGGCAGTTCCAAAGCGCCCATTTTCGTCACGGTCTCAATATGTTGGTCAATCAGCCGGCGCATCTCGCGATTTTGTGTTTCCAAACCCCAACAGCATCTTGCCGATCGGAAATCAAGATACGTTTTTTTCCCCTGGCGCAAGAAAACCCAAAGAGCCTGCGAAACAAAGCTGTCGACCATACCCAGCGCAACCTTAGACAGCGTGTTGACCGTGATGTTGGGAACAGCTAACCAATCGTGAGTCTCTACAATGAGCCGCATCTTGAAAACATCCTCTTCGCCGAACACCTCCAAAGGGTTCAGGGAGCGGACGATAGCTTTCGTATCCAGAATCTTCTCAGCCATGAAGGAAAAACCCAGTGATATCCGCTGCCCTTGCCCAATTAAAACTTGCAGGCGATCAAGCAGAGGCGTCCTTTCCTCAAAAGCTCCGCAAAAGAGCAGCAACGCTTTTCCGCCATCCCTCTCTTTGGAACGGCGATAGGCCGTATTGCCCAGCCTATCCAAGACGCTGGATGTCAGTTTCGTTGGAGACATTTCCCTTTATGCCGTTTTATACTGGGACAGGATCACTCTTTCGACTTCCGCATGCGGCCGAGGAATAACGTGAACGGAGTGAAGCTCTCCAACGGACCGAGCCGCCTCGGTGCCGGCGTCCACAGCGGCTTTAACAGCGCCGACATCGCCGCGAACCATGACCGTGACGAGACCAAACCCGATTTTTTCATAACCGACAAGTGTCACGTTCGCCGCTTTTAACATAGCGTCCGCCGCCTCGATGCTTCCAATCAATCCCTTTGTCTCGATCATACCTAATGCCTGACTCATTGTTTTTCCTCCTCGATTTCTTCTGTTTTGTGGGCTTGACTCTCCCGATTATCTTTAGGGTCCTTGGTTTTTTTCAGGTTTTGAGCAAATTTTTCCACGAGGCCGCCCAATTCATCATGCGGCCTGGGGATCACTAAGCTCGCGGCCACGACGCCCACTCTTTTCGCCGAAGCGACGCCCGCCTCTACCGCGGCCTGCACCGCGGCGACTTCGCCTTCCATGTGCAGGGTCACGCTGATGGCGCCTCCTACTCCTATGACTTTATCGACGCCAAGCAGGGTCACGTCGGCGGTTTTAGCGGCGGCGTCCAAAGCCGTGACGGCGGCGGTCAGCCCCAGCGTCTCTATCAGTCCCAATGCGCCTTTCATAAGACACCTCCCGGATTTTCAAGGTCGCTCTTGACGCGACGGATGACTTCGTCCAGCGTAACAGCCGCCCTTGAGTCTTCTTGCGATTTCTCTTCCTTACAAATTTCTTTTCTTTGAATCAATTCCCGCAGCATATGGTATTCTCGTTCGTCCAAATGCGCCGACGAGATGTCCGACGGACAAGCGGCGGAGGAGATTCCGCGGTTGGCTTCTTCAGGTGCGCCAGCCCTGTTTTTCATATAGGCCGCAATAAGAGGATTCATTATTTTCATTCCCCCTTGAAAAGCTTATCCACTTCATCATGGGGACTGGCAATGACGTTCGTTGAGATGATTTCCCCTATTTTTCCCGCACGAACTTTGCCGGTTTCAACGGCCGCCGCGACGGCCGCAACCTCGCCCGCCACAGTGACCGACACCAAACCCGAACCCACAATCTGAACATCTAAGATTTTGACGTTCGCGGATTTAAGCATGGCGTCCGCCGCTTCTATCGCAGCCACAAAACCTCTGGTCTCTACGATGCCTATCGCTTCCTTCAAATTTTTTCACCCTCTTCATCAAACGCTTTGTGTTTATAGAGTCGTGTTTGAGAAATATTTGCTGATATCGATTTTCTCAAAACCGGGAATGGCAGCCCTTTCGAAAAGCTCAGTTCGCTCTGGGTCTTTAGTCGCGTCGATACCCAGCTTGTCCGTCATACCTCTGAGCCCATGAGAAGGATCCAATGTGGAACCCAGAGCGCCAGGGACGATGACAAAATCCTTAGCCGCCTGCGTTCGGGTAGTTATCGCCCATTCGATATCCCGGGGATCGTAAATATCCACATCGTCGTCGACTACCACGACCTGTTTGAGATCCTTGTTCAGACCCAAAGAAGCCAAGATAACGGTTTTACCCGTTCCAAGCTTTCCTTTCCTCACCGAAACAACGGCGTTGAACCTGTAACCTCCACCCTCGGTAACGTTGACATCCACCACATCGACTTGGTTTTTCAAAAAATAAAATAGCTCCATTTCCCTTATAAGCCCGTTAGAAAGGTGTTCTTCCCTGCAGGGAAAGGCCGTTTGATAAATAGGGTCGTTTCTATAGGTAAGGGCGTCTATTTCAACAATAGGATGCTGCGCTTGACCGCCGTAATAGCCCATCAGTTCGCCAAATGGCCCCTCCAACTCCCTCTTACCCGGAACCATAACCCCTTCGAGTACGACCTCCGCCTGCGCGGGAACCAGAAGGTCCTTGGTCTCGCATCTCACAAGCTGCAACGGCTCGCCCCGAAGGGCGCTGTCTAACTCATACTTATCGACCCCGTAAGTCGCGCTGGGGTATTGAGACGCCATCAGAAAGGGCGCGTCGTAGCCAAAAACGACGGCGACTTCCAGCGGCTTGTCTTGTTTTTCCACCTCTAAGAAGTCGTTAGTCAGCTTAGGGGAGGCAATTAAAACAGACAACACATTGCCTTTTTGAACCTGCATCCTTCGGATGGAGGTGAAAAATCTCCCGGTTTCGGGGTCTTTTAGAACTAAGACGCCGGCGGTGATGAAGTTTGAAGCGTCCTTTTCCTGAAATTTGCTGACGGGAAGCAGCCTCATGAGATCGACATTTCTCTTGGCGACGTTCTCCTTTACAGGACCGCTGGAGAGAATTTCGTAGGGCATAGGTCGAGTCAGAGCATTCAAGAATCGGGCATTTCTGTTCTCTTTTGAAACACCCAACAACTTATACAGGATTTCCCGATCCCCGTACAGGCCCCCCGCCGTCCTCATGACGCCGTTCTTGACTTTGTTGAACAAGATAGGGCGCTTGTTATCGAAGTGTTTTAGTACGGCCCCCATTTCATAAACATAATCGACTTCCCGATCGCACTCCAGAAGAAATTTTTCCTGTTTCAGGACGTCAAGGGTATGTCTTAGCATCTGCGCACTCAAATATTATCCCTCCGACCTCACTGCCGTATTTCATTTCAATCGCCGCGCGGCGCGCTTTCGCGAAAATCACTTCCAGCGGACCGTCAAATCGTTGTCGATGTCCAGCAGATCTAAAATTTTCCCCGTAATATTCAGCACGATATCCTCAACAGTTTCGGGATGAGAATAAAAACCCGGACTCGGAGGAAAGATCGTGACCCCTATCTGGGACAGTACGAGCATGTTCTTCAGATGTATCGGACTTAAGGGCGTCTCTCTGACCGCGAGGATCAATTTTCTGCCCTCTTTGATCGTCACATCGCACGCGCGGGACAAAAGCGAGTCGGAGTACCCGTTCGCCACCCCGGATAAGGTCTTCATTGAACAAGGAACAACGACCATCTTGTCGACCTTGAAAGATCCGCTGGAAATTGGAGCGGCGAGGTTTTCGTTGTCGTGATAGTAAGAAGACAGTCCTTGCAAATCATTTATGCTCATACCGCATTCGTGTTCTGCCACGTGCCGCCCCATAGACGTAACGACCAGATGCGTCTCAATGCCCAATTCCTTCAATGCCTTGAGCAGGGATACCGCATATATTGCGCCGCTTGCCCCCGAGATTCCGACCACGATCTTCAAACTCTCCCGTCTCCTTTTTCTATTCGTCCAAGAGCGCGATCGCTCGAATCGGAGAGCCCGATCCGGCGCGGATCTTGAGGGGCAGCCCCACATACAAAAATCTTTTGTCGATCAGAGAATCCAGATTGACCAGATTCTCCGTATTGGAGATGTTGTACTTGCCGCATATGAAGTGGGCCGAAAATTCCGTGTCGTCCGGCGTCAGGTCAATAGCGGGGGCGTCCACGCCTATATTGACCACGCCCTGCTCCGCCAGCCATTCGGCGGCGGCGGCGTTCAACCCCGTATAGTTAGTTTGGAAACTATCCGTGCCAAAACATCTTTTGTGATGTCCCGTATGAAGCAGCACAATATCTCCCCGTCTAATTTCCTGCCCCGACCCGGCAAGAGCCCGCCGCAAAACATCGGGGGTGATGTAGTCGGGATATCTCACCACGCTCACATCCAAGCAGACAGCGCTTCCCCAAAAATACGACAGCGGCATCTCGTCGATGGTCGGGCCCGTTGACTTGTACTCCCACACCCCGTCGCTGTGAGTTCCGCAGTGCTCGCTGATGAGCAGATTTCTTGCGGAAAACCCCAACGTTTTACTGCCCGTCGCCCTCATGTTCTCCTCATGGGTCATGTTGGTGACGATGAAGGTTTTCTGGTGCATGGGAAAACAGGACATGCCCTGATATATTTCCTGAGATAGGTCGATAAGTTTAAGAGTCAGAGGTTATTCCTCCCTTACATGCCCACAGGCGCGCCCGGTCCCAAGGGCAGATTCAGCAGGTAGAAGGCAAGCAGCAGCAACGTCCAGGAAGCCAAGAAAAAGACGGCGTAAGGAATCATGATGGAGATGACGGTGCCCAATCCCGCTTTTTTATCGTAGCGCTGCGCGCAGATAATGATGAACGGCATAAACGGCTCCAGCGGAGAGACGCAGTTGGTTACGGAATCCGCCACGCGGTACGCGGCTTGCGTCATAAAGGGCGAAAAATTCAGTTTCATGAACATCGGAACGAAGATAGGAGCCAAGATCGCCCATTTCGCCGACGCGCTGCCGATCAAGAAGTTGATCAAGGTCACTAAAATGAGGAACCCGAGAATCAACGGCACACCCACGAACCCGCTGCTTTGCAGATAGTCGGCGCCTTCCACGGCCAAAAGCAAACCTAATTTCGTATACGAAAAATACTCGACAAACTGAGCCGCGAAAAAACAGAGGACGATAAATCCGGCAAATCCCTTCATCGATTCCGTCATGTACTTGATGACATCGCCCGAGTTTTTGATCGTTTTCGCGGTTATGCCGTACGCAAGCGCCACAAAGAAAAACCAGATAAGCAAAATCGGAACCATCGAGGAAAGGAATGGAGATGGCACGATCGTCCCCAGCTTGGGATCCCTCAGAATGCCCCCAGACGGCACAACCATCCACGCCAGTAACAACACGTAGATCAGCGTGACGATGCCGGCGTTTCTCAGGCCTCTCCGCTCAGCGTCAGTCACTTCCATCAGAGTCGTGTCCTCAGCGGTCAAGTCGTCGCCGTCGCCATTGTACTCTCCCAGCCTGGGTTCGAGGATTTTTTCCGTCACAAACACGCCGACAGCGGTCAGAACTATGGTCGACGCTAACATGAAAAACCAGTTCACCGCCGGATGGACGGTAAAACCCGGTACCATTATCTGCGCGGCCTTTTCCGTCAGCCCCGCCGTCAAAACATCGGTGGGCGTAATGAGAAGGTTGGCGCTTAACCCTCCGGCCACCCCCGCAAACCCCGCCGCGATACCCGCAATGGGGTGGCGCTTCAGCGCTTTGAACACCAGACCGCCTAAGGGCGGTATGACGACGAACGTGGCGCTGCCTGCAATGTTGCCCATAACACCCGCGAAAACTACGATGGTGGTGGTCAGTGTCTTGGGCGCGCCAGCGATGGCCTTCCTCAGAACGGCTCTCAGCAATCCCGCTTCCTCGGCCAACCCCAGCCCGATCATCATAACCAGAACCGTACCTAAGGGCGGAAACCTGGTGAAGTTGCTGACCATGCTCTGAAGCATCCAATGAAGCCCCTCCGCCGTCGCCAAATTTTGAATCGTCTCCTCTTTCCCGCTGCCGGGATTGAGGAAAGTGATGCCCGCTGTCAGCATGGAGACAATCACCACCGCGACGGTCATAATAATGAAAATGTAAACCGGATGAGGCAGCATATTGCCCAAAGTTTCGACTGCGCCTAAAATACCCCTTCGCCGCTTTTGCTGCTGAAGATCGTTCATCTACAATGTCCTCCTTCTAATTTATACTCTTGATGAGATCCTCGGCCGTCACAACATCGCCGATAACGTAATCGATATTTTTAAGAAAGGCCTCATGCAGTTCAACGCTTGTTCCGGCGACACCGTCCGAAACGACAATAGGCTGAACGTTCCTCTGGACGGCGTCCAAGGCGGTGGCATACACACAAACATTTGTCGCAGCCCCAACGATGATCAGTACGTTTCTGTCAAAGGCATTCATCAACAACTCTAAATCTGTCAAATAATAGCCGCTGTATCTTCTTTTTTTGATGACAAATTCGTCGTCTTCCGGCGTCAATTCGGCAACGATTTCCACTCCTTCAGTTCCTTCCAAACAGTGCTCCGGTTCGTTTCGAACCAATTCGAGGCCAAAATCCACTTTTTGCTTTCGATGGATTTCCTGAGTATAAAATATGGGCATTTTATTTACTTTGCCCCAAGCCTTCAGCTTCTTTATACTGGAGATAATTTCTCTCCCCCCTGGGCACTCGATTGGCGCTCCCTCCGCGATAAAATCATTTTGCATGTCGATGATGATGAGCGCGCATTTTTCCTTTTTTACACCACGGATATTATTGATAGACATTCTATTATCCTCCTCTAAAAGACTAACGAGAGATAACGAACCGCAATGCCCGCCAGCATACCCAAAAACGGATCCGTTGTGGCCGTCACAATTGCGGTGACGCTGGTAGTCACGCTTCCCTCCGCAAAGCCCGCTTCAATATTTACAGGAAAAACGACTATGGCTCCCAACACCAACAAAAATCCGGCAATGGTCTGGCTCGGTACATATTTTGCAATTTTAGGCAGTAATTTCGCAAACAGTATTGCCGCCATAATCAGCATCATCGCCGCACCCGCAACAATTGGATCGGGCGCCACAGCCGTTCCGGAAATGATGGCTTCCACCGGACCACCGCCAAAAAATGCGCTTATGGCATCACCTATACCGGAATACAGCGTAACGTAATCTACGTTCGTCGCTGTCTTCGCCAGATTGCCCGTGATACTGGCATACGCGATATTTCCGCCGATCTGAAGCGTTATCATCGCCAAAACGCTGCGAACGATATTATAGTTACACTTCAATTTCAGCACGATCAATCTTTCATACGTCAATCTTTCCGATACTTTCTCGTCCGCATTCCCAATAAATTTCTTTTTTGTCAGGAAAAATGACGCAAATGTGCTGATGAAGACGCTGATTACAATAGTGTAAACTAAGTTTTTGCTGATAAAGTAGGTGACAACCGCACAAAAAACAGAAACGGCTCCAACTTTGACGTCTTCTTTCGTCATATCCACGCCAACTTTGGCAAGCGTAATTCCCACTCCGGCCATCATTCCGTTTAAGATTGCCGGTCCAATGAAATCTATGGTCGGTTGAAGCAGTCCAATTCCACCGATGACGCTCATCGCGATGCCAGTGTAAAAAACGATGTTCAGCCGCTCTTCTCGGTCGCATCCCATCGTACCCGCCATAACAATTGATTCGGCCTGAAATGAGATAGGTGCGACTTGGCCGAAAAATAACATTCCACCGCAACCCACCAAAAAAGCCAAGGCAGTGGGAAATGCGGCAAAGCCAAACGTCAGTGCTAACAAACCCTGAGGTAATCCATTAATCACGACAGCGATAGCCGCCAAGAAATTTTGCAAATCCATAGAATAACCTCCTCTCTATTTTTATACAAAAAACCCTCTCTTCTGATATTTCAAGCTGTGCTCTCCGGTATTGCGTCCATTCTCCTTAAACTCTCTCTCAATTCTCTCTTAATCAATTCTCTCTCAATCCTGATATGGGATTGGTTTATTCACCTGTTTGTCCTTAGATAAGCATTCAATACATTTGCAATTTGCACCACAGACTTCAAAAAAATATATTCGTCAGGTTGATGGAAAAATATCTGCTCGCCCGGACCTATAATGACAAATGGAACTCCCAGCTTTGGCACAAAAATGGACGCATCCGTAAAATAGCGGACACCCGTTGTCTTCCACGGCAGTTTTAATTTTTTATAGATATCCGCAAAAACTTTTACCAAAGGTGCCCCTTCTTCCATTCCAAGGGCCGGCCTGTCCATTTTGATCTGAAAAGAAATGTCGAGTGAGTTCTCGTTTTCCATTTGCAGTCCGGCAAGAAAATGGATTTTTTCCAACAGGACTCTATGGTCGATATTGGGCGACGTCCGAATATCGAAAGAGGCCGTTGCGTAATCCGGCACGACATTGGGATGGCTGCCGCCGTGAAGAGTCGTGATTGTGCAGGTCGAATATCCCAGTAAACGGTATTTTCCTCTTTTCTTCAACCATTCGGATATATTTTGCGCAAAAAGGGTAACTTGCTCAACCGCGTTAACTCCGGTTTCCGGAACCGCGGCATGAGAAGTGCGTCCTCTGGCCTCCACAGTCAGCCACAAAGCTCCCTTCTCGGTCAGTCCCAGTCGCTCGTTCGTAGGTTTTACCACCACTATCTCCACCGCTTTATCAAGATAACCACTGTCGCAAAGTGCCGTCGCCCCTATTCCGCCAACTTCTTCGTCCGCCGTAAAACACAACTGTATGTCGTTGCAGGGACGAAAATCGCTCTCCAAAAGCGCCAGCGCCGCCAGCACAATGCTGGTAATACCTCCCTTCATATCCGCCGCTCCGCGGCCGTACATGCGTTCTCCATCGAAAAACGCAGAAAAAGGGGCGATTTGCCAAGTCTCTTTTTCTACGCCCACCGTGTCCAAATGCCCTGCCACGACAGAGGAATACGCCCTGTTTTCTCCCGGAATCGTAACGATCAGAGAAGCTCGATTTTTACCGTGGTCAATAACAGTACGTTCCACTCCGAAAGATTCAAAAAGATCGTATAGAAAAAGAACAGCGTCTTTTTCGTCGCCAAGCGGCTGAGATGTTCTTATTCGTATCAGCTGTTCTAAAATTTGTTTTGCGCTTTGTTCCGATAAATCCATCGGCGATAAACTATCCCCCTATTTTTGTCATAATCTTAATCTCTCAAGAAATTCAACACAATGTACCGATCAGATGAAAATTTTAATTATTTTTTGTCAAAAATGACAAAAAACTGATAACTATCTAATATGAATCGGCTTGACATCTCTGCACATTATGCCTCAATATAAAAACAGCCATACTGCCGCAACCTGGGCAGAGAATCGAGTTAAGGCAATTCAAAAACAGAGAGGTAAAATTTTATGAAGTCTTTCTCGCATTTTGCCGAACTCCTGCTTGAGGACAAGGAAATGCAGAACTTATTGAACGCAATCCATGCGGAAATAAATTGCGACGTCGCGTGGAAAGAACATAAAACAGGAACGATTTTTCACAGCGGAGAGAGCATATTTGGCGAACGAGTAACGACATATCCCCTCAAAGAGCTGATGCGTTTGTATAATTGCCACGAGGTGCGTATTGGATTTCAGCGGGTTGGGTATTTTATAGTCAGCGTTCCCAGCCCGTTGTTAAATAATGACGTATTCGAAAATTGCGTCACCGCGATCCGGCTATTCTATGGGCAGAAAATAGCAAAGGATAAGCTGGAAAGCCACTATCGTAATAATTTTGTACAAGATTTGCTGTACAACAGAATCTCCCATCAGGAAGAATTGGTCAACAGGGCCAAAATGTTCAACTGGCATTTGGAAGGAGGCGTGGTATGCCTGCTTATTACCCTCTCTTCGCATGAAAATGCCGAGGAGGCTGACGGCGTTTGGTCTTTGATTTTATCCAGAATCAGGGCCTTTTTCCCCCTGTCCATTTTTTCACACGAAAATCAATCCGTCGTTTTTTTATTGTCATTGAACCTCAAGGCGAATGACGCCCGACATTTTTATTTAAAACTGACCGAAGTCCTAAAGGGACTTTCTAAGGACCTGTACGAACGATTTACGGCAAAAGTTCTAATGGCCGTGGGAAGTTATCGCGATTCGCCTCTATTGGCATACCAGAGTCATCAGGAAGCCAGGCAGGCGTTAATGATCCTGAAAAATGTCGTCCGTGATAAAGATTTTGTCTTTTGGGATCAACTGGGTGGAATTCGATTGATAGCAACCCTGGCGGACACCGAATCCGCCAGGGATTTTTGCAGGAAAACACTGGCTCCTCTCATGCAAAACGGGTCAAAAAATGAAGAATTGATGAAGACTCTCCTATGTCTCGAAGAGAACAACGGCAATATGAGAATCGTCGCGCAAAAACTCTCTCTCCATTACAATACCCTTAAATACAGAATGCTCAAGATTTGGGAGCTTTTGGAATTCGACCCGAAGGACAGCGAAAGCCATTTCAATCTTTCTCTCGCTTTGCGCATTTATAAACTGTCAAGTCTAAAATCTGCACCCAAATCGTAGTCACCGTACTCCCGGCATAGCCGGGGGCTTGTTTTAGTGCGCCCGGCATGGGTTTGGGTAAAAATGCAGGGAAAGGCTCTGCGCGTCGGGTCTGTTTTTCGGTTATAAATGCAGATTATTCACTTCTTCAACGGAAAGACCGGTGAACTTAGAGATAAGGTCGACAGACATGGCGCCGGCGAGCATGGAGCGCGCCACTTCAAGTGTCTTTTGACGTTCGCCTTCAGCTTTACCTTCAGCTTTACCTTTCGCTATTCCCTTAGCTTCAGCGCCATCAATCCTCGCTTTTTCATCCATAAGATAGAGCTCTCTGGCCTCGTACAGCATCCTTGTCCGCTCGTCAGCTGAAAGCTGTTTTAGCCTGCTGACAGCCATTTTCATTTCAGGGGTTTTTGCAGCGAGCAATTCTATCTCCTCCTCTCTGTCAGACCTGATAAGTCTGAGCCAGTTAAGCAGTTCATTTTCCTTGGAGTCGTCCGACGTTGTTTCGGGTAATTTTTTCATCTCTAAGGTATGCACTTCCATGATATCCGTCAAGCCTACCCGTTTTTCGGGGTCGTACAGCCAAAATTTATGGTGATAATAATTATCTATGTCTATCATATCGTAATTCGTTATGACTATTGTGATTACTTTCATAATTTGCGAATAGCTTTGGCCGGGTGAGATTTGCCTCGACAGATTGCGCCCCGTGGAGAAAGCCACACGCTCTGCCATAAAAGGAGTTTCACGTATCTGAATCTCTACGGATATGACTCTTTTGTCTTTTAACTGCACTCTCACGTCAAGTATGCCGAGTTTATCGTCAGGCCTGTCGCGCTCAAGATGCGGATCAATGATTTGCAAGTCCTCATAATCGTCCGCGGGTATGTCGAGAGTCGCTGCAAGAAAAGCGCTGATTATCTCAATATATCTCGCGTCGCCGAAGACGAGCTTGAAGATCAAGTCGCTTTTGAGCGGCAATATATTCATCCCTGTCACCCCCTATCGTTATAAAATTATAACAGAAAGCGCGTAGGCGCGAAAATTGAGGCTATGAATTATGGCTTTACTAAAAATCATTACGATTTGACATCCTCCCCTCCCTAAAGTGAGGGGATTCCTGTCAGTACCACGATGATTTGTGGACTACAGGCGGGTTCTTGCTTCACAGAGATCGCCCAGAGGGTTTTGAGCTTGGTTTTCGCATCGTATATCCCCACAGTGGGGAATTTTACGGCTACGAGCCAACGCCCTATTCCCCCAGGTCTCACTATCTCTCCACAAGCTGACACGGCTTGCCCAGCCGCCAAGTTTCATTTTAGGACATGTGGCGGAAAGGAACAAGAGCAAAGGGCTATTCGCCTGCGGCAAATTGTTCCTTATATCCCCGCCATGAATGGCGGGGTTTTACGGAACGTTGGATAAAATGAATCGAAGAGGTTTTAATAAGCATATTGGGCGCGAGAGTGGGAGGCGGCTTTGGAAGCAAGACTGACATTTTTAAAATGTGCAGCCCGGCGACGATTAGGGGGCGCTGTGATGACTAAAGAACAGCTTGATTTCGCGGTGTTTTGCGTTGAGAGTGTTGCGGACAGTCTGAATATGACCGGCGATGAAGTTTACAGCCTTATGGTTGACAAAAGTAACGTTCTTGACGACTATATTACGCCGTTTTATGATACGCTCCACACACAGGGCAAAGAGTATATCGTGCAAGAATTGATCGAAGTTATGCGTGAGAGAGGCGTAAATATATGATTTTGTACCAACGGTTCTTATACTGCATTCCCAAAGCCCGATATAACTTTCTCAAGGGTCGTTTTAGACTTTGGCTCAGGGTTTTACACGACACCGTATAAAGAGCAGGCGAAAAAGTGGACGGACAGAATAGCGCATCGAAGAGGAACAGCCTATATTTCGGCTTATGAGCATTTTATTTCAGCGGAGGTTGTGAGATGAATAACAAACGCAAAATTTTATTAGAGCATAAATTCATTAGAATTATAGAAGAGTTGTCGAAGGATATGCCTCTCCGAAAATCAATGGATATTCTATACCGCTCTCAGACATACAAGGAAATTATTAGCGGCATTTCTGATATGCACTGCCGGAGTGACAAGTACCTTGCCGAGGAGTTGCTGCGCGAAGCGGACGGGGTGGTGTCTTTTGACTATAGTCATAAAAATAATTACGATATACAATAAGGCGAATAGTTTTTATGATAGCTGTTTAGATTAGATGGAGGTTTTGAAAGATGTTTAAGAGGCTGAAAAAATTTATTGACCGTTGGCTGGGGTCGACTGCAGGGGCGATATGCGGAGCTTTATTGGGGTGCGCGCTAATATTTGCGTACGGAGAAATATTTGAGTCAAATATCATTGTGGATACCGGCATATTCGAGATATCCCATGGCGCGTTGAACCCTACGCACAGAATGTTTCTTACATATTTTATCGGATTCATAGGAGGCGCTTTCTTATTGGGTAACGTCTGCGGCGCTTTTACTGACATAAGGAACATAAAGAAGAGACCAATTACAGGCATATGCGCGATATGCGGAGCTTTATTGGGGTGCGCGCTGGGGGTGGCGTGCGAGATATATTTTGGACCGGATATCACCGTGCCCCTCGTATTATTCAAAATCGCCATAGGCTCGTTGGATGCTGTGAGCAGAAAGCTTCTCATGTCTGTTATCTTTGGCATAACAGGCGCCAGCTATTTAGGCAAGATTGGAAGTAACTTTGAGTCGGAAGAAGAACTTCATGGGACGAGGGAAGAACTTTGTAAGATGATTATTGATAATGCAGTAAGGCAAGTAGGTAAAGTAAAACCGACCTGTCACTGGAGGGTAGAAATACTCGGTATCTTTGATTGGAATTCTGTATATACAATCAATTCCGAGATTGTTGATATACGAAAGGAGATGATTAGAAGTTTAGGCAGTAAAGCTTTTGGTAAAAACATTACTAAATCAGAAATGGATCGATTTCATGTTGGCGGTGAGTTTTGGGGACGCACCAGAAGTCAGGTTGAAGCTAGTGCTAGTGCTGACACTGAAGATATTGGCCGGAAGGCATGTGAATACTTTAGTGCAAACCGGACTCGCGACGTAAAGGCAAGTAAATACTTTAGTGCAAACAGGTGATGATATTTTTAAAATATGTATTATGACTATATGATTTGCTCAGGATTTGGAATGATTTTTAGCGATTCTCACTGGCTCTAACCTAATATGACAGCCGCCCCCTCGGAGGCGGCTGTTTTGTGTTTTTGGAGTTTAACCGTAATAAGCGTTCAAATACATCTGCTTTATCTCAGACAAGAGCGGGTAGCGGGGGTTGGCGCCGGTGCACTGGGAGGAACGCCTATCCCCCACCGAACAAAACCACTTCTGTGCCGCCAAATTTAGCCTTGGGGATCCGTCTCAAGTTTGCCGATGGTCCCGCAAAACGGGCACCGGTTAGAGCCTGTCCCTTCGCAGGTCTGGCAAAAAACCCTTCCGCACGCATGACACCTTCTCATGTTGCCGCCGCTGTGGTTACACCTTGGACATCTCATATTTTCACGCTCCTTTCTTTAGAATTTGTATGAGTGCTCGACCTTATCAGTCGTCGTCGGATTTATTCATGCTCTGTTCGGGTAGGATTATCTCATGTTCAAAATACGCGAAAAATCAACATCATATGAACTCATTATAAATGCAAAACAAGGATACGCCAACGTGCCGTCACGATCGGCCAAATGACGAATTGTCGCTAACAATCGGAGCAATCCACTCAGTCTGCTTGCAAGCATAAGACGCTCAAGCGGCATTCTTCCCCAATCAAGCCTATGTACCTCAATAGATCGTTTTGCCAATTTTACCAAAAAGGCCACCTTTTCTTCATCATTAAGGAAACCATTTTGTTCTATCCAGTCATGACATTTAGCGGCTATCTCACAGTTTTCTTCAAAATCCGCGTGACCAAAAAACTCTAATGGGTTGTGAATTATCTTCTCCATTTCCTCAAGAAATCTTAACTCGTCCTGAGACAAATTCAGCGTATTCGACTTGGGAAGACAGAAGAGAATAACCACGACAACTATGACCGCGATAATCCAAAACATTGAACCCACCCTTTCTTACGAGAAAAACTACTGCCAATAATACAGCTTTGCAAAATACGACGCGCGCTAATAAATATGTCTATAAAAATCGGCGAACAAAATATATGCACCCGGAACGCGCGCCCACAATAAAGCGCAAATCATCTTCCCTAGATAGATAACCGGACGCTGTCGGCTCGCCGAAAAATCGCTCTTTGATGCGGCGTTTGAAATTACAATTATTATTATCGCGGTATTGCGCTGTTATTTTAGGAAGTGTTTAGGAAAATTTTCTTCCGGCGCTTATCCGCCGGAACGCTCCTTCACAAAAATCTTTCTTGCCAAAGCGCCGCTCATCTTTTCAAGAACCATGAGCTCATCCGCTATTTTTTTAATTGCGGTGACATGAGGCTCTAATTTGAATAGAGCGTCTACGTACAGGCTGTATGCCCATTCGTCCGGTAAATCCAGAGCCCTTACGGCCTCGAATGCCTTGTCTGTGTCCGAGCTGACGTATTTGCCATTGAGTACAGCGGTGGGGTCCTTGCCAAAAACAAGATGCTCCGCTATTTCTCCCGCCATACTTGATTGAAAATAATATTCCATGTCTCTTAGCGTGGGTTTTTCGCCATAAAATAATGCTTTACAAACCCTTTCAAGTTTTTTTGTCTTCTTTAAACGGCAACAGCCACCACGACCACGATCTTCATCGGGGATAATCGTAATTGAATCGACCGTGCTGCGCCAAAGAAAATTCATTACGGCGTGCCCTGCTTCGTGAACTGCGGTAATATATATGAAAGCATATGCTTCATCATATGTTATTTCTTTTTGCGTCATTGTCATTTAGATAGCTCCTTTCCGGCATCTCTGCTGACTATTTACGGTACGCTTGGCATATTTGACGCCAACGCTTTGCTTTTTATTGAGACTCCTATAATTTTGTCAAAGTTTCTTCCCCTTTCGTCTATGTGACGTTGAAATTTGATGATATTATTATTGCCGCTTCGTGCTATTATTTGGGGAATCAGTCGGGAAAAAATATTTCCAACAAAAGGCGGTGCTGACGCTTGGAAAAATTTTGGGGAAGTTTGCGCGACAATCTGCCTCTTTACGCGGCGGAGGGCGGGTATTGTACGGAAATACCCATAGAAGACTTGGCGAAAAAATTACAAGACACGGCGGGAGGCAACGTTTCGCATCCTGAAAGTATGCTGTTGCTTGTTCAAGACATTCTCGACAAAGCCGGCGTCTTGGATAGAATTTGCTTGGATAACGGGAAATGGCGATTTGTTTCATACCCCGCGCGTCTTTTTGCCTGTTCTTTAATATCGCTTTTCATGAACGAGGACGGTTTTTTCAGACGCGGCTTTTGGGCGCCGGTTTTGAACTCTTCATTGATAGATCAATCTTACGTTCTTCACTCGATAGAAACGTTGCGGGAAAACACGGCGCAGAAATCCCCAATTCGCCGCATATTCGCCGCTCTCGGCGTCATAAAGCGCGGGGGGTATTTTATTATGAGGCGCCGCGAAAACCAAGAAGACGACCCGGACAACAAGCTGCACGGAAGCTACGGCTTTCCGGGAGGAAGGCTCAACGTCGAAGACTTGGACGCAAGCGGCGCGAACATGACGCCGGAGCAAAAAAACGCGTTCCTGTACGGAGTCCCGTCGCGCCTTACGGACGGCGAAACGAGCGTTATCGATAATGCCCTGCCCTATACTTTGACGCGCGAAATCAAGGAAGAGCTTGGGCTTAAACATGGGGATCACTATACATATTCGTTTAGGCATAAACAGTCCAGTACTTTTATTCACGGATCCAACGCGCACCACTGCATAACAGAGGCGCATGTTACTTTCTTTGATATTGCGCTGACATCCGCCGGCGACGCGCGTCTCGCTTTGCAAGAAAACTCCTATAGACTTTTTAGGTTAAGCGATATTCTTTCTGACAATGAAGGGGTATTTTTGAACGCGCCCGAGGAGTCTTTCAAAAACTATATAAAAGACGCCAAGGATTCGGCTGACTCCATTTTTATAAAAAGCTCTCAGTTACCGCTCGCTAAATCAAAGCAAACAGACGAAACGGCGCATATCATCCTTCCGCCCGGAGCGCGCGGCGACGTGTTTCTCGATGATATTAAAATCAGTCTGAGCGATGAGCAAAATAAGCTCCTTCTGCTTCTGGGGACATTCTCAAGGCTTGAGTTCAAGTCTCAGTTGCAAACAAACTCCGTCCTAAAAAAAAGATTCGGGTGGCTTTCGCTGAGCGACCGGCTTCTCAGGGTCGCGCGTCAGATAAACAAAGATACAGCCGAATATGGCCCGCTTCTGTTCATTGAGGGCTCGATGTGCCGTCTGCGAATCAGCAGAGAAAATATCTTTCTGAACCCCGAAATGTTTTACGCGAGAATAACGAATAGCGGTATAGACCTTTTCAGAAAGTCGTTGAACTTTCAGGAGCTTTTTTATATGCCGGAGGCCCACTGGCTATTGGGACTGTCTTCGGCTAATATTGACCACCTCAAAAACCTCGCGACCCACGACACGCAAGAGTTTGTATCGCTTGATAACCTGAGGCACATAACCGGCAAAAACACGGCAATCACGCTTGAGGGCTTCGCAAAAAAACACGGCCTTTTTTGTCTTTATGAGAAAGACCCCGACAGGAAAAAGGGGATATTTCGGTTTACAATTCATGTCATGCAGGGCTAACAGACAAGCGACGGCTAAACCTTACCCGAGCATGACAAGGTAAACGTTCATGTCGTTTTCTTTGAGAAAATCTTGTATGGCTGTTTCCGCTATACGCAACGCTTCCTCTCTTGGGTATCTGTGAATGCCGACCGATATAACCGGAAAGGCGATACTTTTGCAGCCATGCGCGGCGGCGAGTTTCAGTGAATTTGTGTAGCAAGAACGCAAGAGCGTATCTTCACCGCTGAGGCCGTCTTGGTAGATAGGCCCGGCGGTATGTATGATGAACTTCGCGTTCAGCTTGAAAGCCGGGGTTATAACAGCCTCACCCATCCGGATAGGAGAGAGCTTTTCACATTCGGCTTGCAGCTCGCGAGAACCCGCCGCTCTGAAGATAGCGCCGCACACCCCGCTGCCATGCTGGAGTGAGACATGAGCGGAGTTGACTATGGCGTCAACCGTCATTTTTGTTATGTCGTTACGCGCAAGGCTAAACGGCATGGCTAGTCCATAGCATTTTTTACCTCAGTTCTCAAAGGTACCTCAAAACTATTTGCGCTATAATTGAGATAATGACAGCGCTTAAAATGCCCCACAATTGCGTCTCTATCCTGTCAATCCGCGCGTTTGTGGTTTTGCTATCGTCTCGCGCGTCTTTAATATCAGCTTTCAAGTCTGTTCGGACGCTGTCAATCCGCGCATTCAGTTCCGTCCGAATGCTTTCAACTTTGGTTTCTACTCTCTCAATCTTGACCTCAAGTTTATCAATCCGCGCGTTTAAACCGGTTTCGACCTTGTCTATTTTGGTCTCTATCCTGTCAAGAGTCCTTTCAATCCTCGTCTCGAATTTCTCACGCGCCGCCGCATATTCGGATTTGAATGTGCTTTCCGGTATGAGGTTATCTGTGAAGGTTCCACGCGTTTGCGCTTGCTCTGTTGTGATTCCTCGTTCCGCTGTAGGTGGTGTTGGCATAGTCTCGCCCCTTTATGGCCTATATTACTATATCCCGTCAATAAAACGCTTGAGATTGTCCGGCGGAACTTTCCACTTTGCCCGCACGACCGGACATAACTTCCTCCTGATAACCGGATACATCGGCTCGCCGAAAAGTCGTTTTAGAGTTGCCTTGAACGCCCGTGTTGATGTGGCATTCAAACTTTATCGCTGTACTTGGGTGGAAAAACCATACCGCTCTTTAACCACGACAGAAGAAATGGATCAGCTAAACCCTGTCGGGTAAAATTCGACGGAATCCGATTATCTAACCATTGTACATTTGCCGGTTGATCTTTACCTGTGATTACCGGCGCGGTATCAGTAAACTCATAACGATAGGGATTGCCCTTTTGGTCCAGCGAATATACGCTCCATGTAGGGTTTTTGTACACAGCCCTTACTATACCATTTACCACGGCAAGAACGTAATGGTCATGACCGTCCTTTATTTTCAGGTCCAGCTCATTCCATTTGCTACGCACAATTCTCCAAGCTCGACGCGCCGCTTGATACACATTACCATCGTTGTTATCAATGGTAGCTTGTTTTATCTTAACAATTACGCAGTGATAGTCATCAAAATCAGGATCAATTTCTTTCGCCTTATACAGATTATCAATCTGTTGTACATTCATCGGACCTCTGTCCGCGCTCCCATGTCCTCCGATTTCATTTGCCAATCCCTGATACACATCAATAAGCGCAGCCTCAACTTCAAAGGCGGTAGCATCATCCATGCCATGACGGTGAATAATGTGAATCACGTCAAGGTCGGCGGCAATGATGGCCCTGATTGTAGCGAGTTTGAGACTGACATCATCTTCATTCTCCTCATCTATAAGTCCGTCGCCCGTCTTGAATGCATCCTTTACATGAGCAAATACCCGATCCCCCTTACCTTTACCAACGTAAAAGGTACTGCCATCTCGTGGATCAATAAGTCTATAGACATAAGAGTCTATGTTGTCCGAAACTCCCGGTGAAAAACCCGCCAAACGTTGAATAAGTTGAACGGTTGACGAAAATTTGTCTACACTTGTACACATTTCGATTAGCTCCTTTGAAGTTGGTTTAACCACAGTGAATATTGCAATATATTAGCATATATCTACTTAAAATGCACAACGCACCCCTCATCAAAACATTCTTCATCATCTCTACGAGTTCTTGCGTCTTCATCTCTAAAAACTCTCTTTTCGTGAGACCAACCCTCTTATGGTCATGTTTTTCCACCTTGCGCTCAAGTTCTCGAACCATTTGGCTTCAAGCCGCAGCTCAGAGGGCGAGGTTGCGGCGGCCGCTATCAGTTCAGGATAAAAAAAGTCGTGCTCAAAATAGAGATTCTTGTATTCTTCAGGGATGTCGGGGCCTCTTTCGTAAATGCTCTCCGCCTCCGCCTCCGAGTCGTCTTTGTAAAACTTCCTGAGCTGTAGGGCGTTCAGTGTCAAGACTAAACTTTTATACTCTTTCCCGAACGTGTCTTTTTCAAGATCGCCCGAGTTGTAGGAGCACATTTTCCGTTGTTTCATGACTTCCCCGAACTGAAAACCGTATTCTCTGATCAAGTATCTCATCAAACCGTCAACTCTCGTCACCTCATCGACGAGTTTGCTGTAGCGGTTATAGGTCTCTAAATTGCATCCAAATTCACCGCGCGGATAGGCGTTACCCGTAACATTGTCGTCGCGGCAAAATACGTCAAAAAAATGCGGATGAAAACCACAGGGGGCGAGTTCGTCTATGGCCTCATAACGCAGCGTCTTTTGCTCTCCCGTCTCGGCTATTCTGAATTTTACCATCAATTCACTGTTCACGCAAAAAACCTCCTTTCAGTAATGTATCTCTTTGGGGTCATGGTCGTCACGGCAGTTTTCTGTCGCCCCAGTAATGGATAGCCGTGACTTCTTCGTCCGATTGACCATCCGGAAGTTTGATGACAGACCTCAGAATCTCACTTATTTCGGGCGTCATTTCGAGGTGATGCGTTCCGCCCTTGATCGTGTGGATTTGATTGAAGCCTGTCGGCAGGAGAGGTTTTGTAATCCTCTCGTGGTCTATAAGCTCGTCCGAGTCGCCGATTATAACGTGGAGCTTGCACCCTCCGCCGGGTTCCGAATCATCGTCACTGTATGCGTACCTTGCGAGCAGTCTGATATAGCGCTGACAATATGAATAGTGGAGCTCTTTTCTCAGTGTGATAAACGGAACCAGCGACGGATTGATTAGTATAGTCGTCGCGTATGACAGCTGATCGACGAGCCGGGCGAAAAAACCGCCAAAGCTGCTGCCGACGACGTAAACGTTGTCAGTATTGACGGCGCTATCCTTAGGATAAAGCCTTACTTTATTCAACAGATGATCCAAGATGTTATCCGGATTATCTCTTTCGTAGTCAAATGTAGGCGAGTAAATCTCGTGTTGGGGCACGTTTTCGCACAGCCACTTATACTTGGAGTTGTTTCCGTTGCTTCTGAATCCGTGAATATTAATTATCACGCAACTACGCCTCCGTTCCGTATAATCTCACCCTGCAATCCGCGGGCAATGATTCGATTACCGTCTTGAGCGCGAATTCTAAGGTGCTGTCCAATTTTAGCATCATCCCATTTGTCAGTTTACCAGGGACGGGATAAAGCGGCTCCGCTATGCTTCCGGCTATGGCGGCAATGGTGTCGCTGTCGCCTCCGATAGATATTGCGGCTTTGATGACATCTTCAAAATTGTCGTTCTCAAAAAAGGCGGCAATAGCTTGCGGCACTGAGCCTTCGCAAGACGAGTCGAAAGCGTAAAAGTCACGGATTTCATCGAGCGTGAAACCGATGTTGTAGTATTGTTTCACATACTCGCGGACGTCGTCTTTGCTGCGCCCTATTCTGAGTAGATAGATGCAGCCGGCCACGGCCACGGCTCCTTTGATTCCGTCTTCGTGATTGTGGGTTATTTGAGCTGAAAGTTTGGCGAGCATCTGCGCTTCTTCTAATGAGTTCGCATACCAGCCGGCAAAAGAGACTCTCATTGCGGAGCCGTTTCCGTAACTGCCGTAGGGTTTGAGGGAATTGCTCTTGACCCATTCTTTGAACTTGTGCCCATAGCCGGCTCCGGGGTATTTTCGGGCAAATTGTTTCACCGAAAGCGCTATCTCCTTTTCGACGATATTCTGCATGGCCGTATCGGCCATCCAAGACGCGCGGTCGATTTTCTTCATGCCGTTCAGTATCCCCATAGCCACCGCATACGTCAAAACGGTATCGTCGGTAAAATGGTCTCTGTCACGCATCAAAGCATCCGGCTTATGTTTGATGTTTTTGTGTTCATAGCCGGAACCCGCGATGTCGCCGATCATGGCCCCTATCATGCAAAGTTTGTATGGCCAAGGCCCGTAAATAATGCCGGGCTCGGTTCCCTTCAGATACGCGGAACGCGTTTCCCCGTCTACCACCAACCAGTCACACGGCAGCGTCGCCCCGGCGCATGGAAAACTTTCGGCGACGCAGCAATCTTTCCATACTGTTTGCCCGTTCTTTTTCCCTGTCGGCTTGAAGCCCATTTTTTTCCACTCATTGACTATGGCTTCCATAGCCATGCCACTCATAGCGCCGTAACGGAAAAGATATTCGTCATGCCACGCGGCGCCGTATCCGCCGTAGTCCTTGAGGCACTGCTCCCAGCCGCCGGGGTATTTTTTCCGAATCACCGATATGGGAACCAAAAAGTCGATAAATTCAAGCGCAACAGCCATCTGTGTGTCCTCCTTTTATTTTTTTAAACTCATAGCCTCGAGTCAACCGGCTCGCTCTCCATAGCGAGCACGCCAAATACGCATTCGTGGACGCTATGGAGCGGCTCGCCTTTTGTGAAGCGCTCAAGCGACTCGACGCCAAGCGCGAACTCGTTCAGCGCAAGGTTGCGCTTACGGCTCAGCGAGCGGTTTTTCAGCCGCTCCAAGTGTTCGGGAGTTGTATAATCCGCGCCGTAGATTATGCGCAGGTACTCGCGCCCGCGACACTTGACGGCTGGTTGCAGCAATTCCGCTCTCTTATTCTTATTGAACGCCGTAAAATCGTAAGGCTTTACAACCATGCCCTCGCCGCCAGAGGAAGTCAGCGCGTTCCACCATTCAACCGCCGTCTTTACGTCCTTGTCGTCGGTCAGGTCGGCTTCTATATAGTCCGTGGCCATAAAAATTTGGTCTGTCCCTGTCATGAAACGCTTGATGGTTTCCATATGCCAAACGTGATTCTCGCCGCTCCAGACCTTGCCCTCTGTAGCCAGAATATGAAACGGAGCTATGCGGTAGTCGTCGATACAGTCAACCGTCCAGCAATAGCGGCGGTAGGCGTCGGTGTACTTTTCAAGCATGTCGCCTTTATCGCGGTAATACTCTGAGAGCTCGGTCAGGTTCGCTCGCGACAGCGCCGCCACAGCCGCGCTTACGGCGCTGCGTCCCGCACGTCCGACCGAGGCGTATTGCGTGATGACAAGCGCGACGGCCTTAGACGACCAGGGCATGAGCTCCGTGTCGAGGCAAACCCAATCCGTGGTGAACTCCTTCCAAAAGCCAGACTTGTCTAAAACGGTGTTCAGACGTTCGAGCAGTGAGCGCTCTGTAGCGCCGTCAAAGAAACGCCGCCCCGTCCTCGTGTAGATAATCCCAATTTCATTGACGCCAAAGCGTTTTTTTGCGGCGTCGATGTCGCGGCACAAAACGATAACCGCCCGCGAGCCCATATGCTTGCGTTCGCAGACGACTCTTTCAACCCCACGGGAGCGATAATACTCGAACGCCTCAGTCGGGTACTCCAAATAGTCCGGCAAAGCGCTTGTCTCGCAGGGCGACATCGTAGGGGGAAGGTAAACAAGCCAGCGCGGGTCGGCGGCGTAACGGCTCATGACCTCGAGCGCGGCGGCGGACTGCTCTTCGCTTATTTTGACTCTTTGGCGCAGTCTTGTTTCGATATATCGCTTGCCCAAAACGTCTTCTATATCAAGCAAATCATTGTCAATCAAATCGTCGGCGGCGCGCGCCTTGGCCATCGATTTTGTCGGCGCGTAATACTCGCGCAGGGCTGCTACTTGAACGATTTCGCGCTCGGGATAACGGAACGCCGTGAGATGCCCGCTGAACACGCACCCGGTGTCGATGCAGACGGTGTTGTTTAGGTTTTGCGCTTCAGCCATAGGCGTATGTCCATACACCACCAACGACTTGCCGCGATACTCTTCCGCCCAAAACAGACGCACGCGCAAGCCGGCCTCGTCCGTTTCTCCGTTTGTGTCGCCGTAAATGCAAAAGTCGCGCACACGCGCCGACGCCCTGCCCTGAAGTTTTTCGGACAAGCCCGCGTGAGCTACCGTGAGCTTTCCGTCGTCAAAGACGTAATGACTGGTGAGCCCGTAGATAAAGTCCGCTACGCCGCGCTTGAACTCCGCGCTTTGTTTGTCGATTTGCCTCGCTGTAACATCAAGTCCGTACGTAAGCCGCACATCGTCGCCGCGCAGATATTTGAGCAGCTTTATATCGTGGTTGCCGGGTACGCACAGAGCGTCGCTTGAACCGCACATTTTCATCACGAGCCGCAGGGTTTCGATGTTCTTCGGCCCCCTGTCGCACAGGTCTCCCAAGAACACCGCCTTTCGACCCTCTGGAGCTTTGGCCGTGAAGTTTTGAGCGTCAACGGCGTATCCCAATTTGCGAAGAAGCTCTGCAAGCTCGTCAAAACAGCCGTGAACGTCGCCGATTATGTCGAATGGTCCATGTTCTTGCTTTTTATTGTTCCAAAGCGGAGCGCGGATAATTTCACAAGAAGAAATATCTTCTTCGCTTTTCAATATGTAGACGAACCTGAACCCGTCTTTTTTCAGGTACTTCAAAGAGCGTTTCAACTGCTGTGACTGCTTTGCTATGACTTGACGTCCGGAGTTGCGGTCTGTTCGCCCGGCGTCTCGTTCGCGTATGACTTTCTCGGGCAGGTCGAGGACAATCGCGGCGGCGTGGACGTTCTGTTCTTTGGCGAGTCTTATTATCTCGCCTCGCGCGTCGCTTTGCGTGTTGGTGGCGTCGATAACAGTCAAAAACCCGAGCTCCAACCGTTTTCGCGCGACGTAGTAAAGCGCGTCGAACGCTTGATTTGAGACCGTCTGATTGTTTTCGTCGTCCGATAGAATTGCGCGAAAATAGTCCGAGGAGAGCGTCTCCGTCGGTTTGAAATATCTTTTTGCGAATGCGCTCTTGCCGCTGCCCGAAACGCCTATGAGGGCGACGACACAAAGCTCCGGAATCTCTATTCGCATTTCTCGAACACCCCCATCTGCGTCGGTTGCCCGAAGTCTTCGCTCTCCGCGCCAATTCCTGAAATTTTTACCCGATAGCCGTACCGCGCGCAAACCATTTCGGCCCAGTTTGAAAACTCCCCGCGCGACCACTCGAAACGGTGGTCTTTGTGCCGTGTTTCGCCGCTCGGCAGCTTTTCGTAAACCGCGTTATAGTCACGGTTAGGCGTTGTGAGGACAATAACTCTCGGCTTCGCGCAGCCAAACAGCGCTCGCTCAAAAATATCAAGCCGTGCCATATCCAAATGCTCTACGACTTCCACAACGCTTGCCGCGTCAAAGCCCTGCACTCGTTTGTCTTTATAGGTTATCGAGCTTTGGAAGAGGGTTATGCGCTCAGTTGTATGAACGCTCGCGTTTTCAAGTTTCAGCCTGAGCCATGCGCGTTTCAGCGACGAACAGGAGACGTCCATACCGGTTATACCGGTAAATTGTCCGTCTTTTAACAGCAAGTTGAGAAGTCTGCCCTCGCCGCACCCGATGTCGATAACCTTGCGCGCTCCGCTTGCTTTCAAGGCGGCGTACACGGCGTTCAACCTTTGCTCGTTCAGGCTCGGCTCGCGTTCCGTTGGTTCCTCCGGCTGCGGCTCCGGGTTGTCTTCATCGAGACGCGCGAAGTATTCGCTGACGAGTCCGCGCTGACGACGCAGATAGCGGTCGGCTATATACTTGCGCTCAGGGTGATCTGCAAGCCAAGCGCCGCCCACTCGGAGGAGTTTTTCAACTTCGTCGTCGCCGACCCAATAATGTTTATACCTATCGAAAACCGGCAGAAGAACGTAAATGTGCCTCAGCAAGTCGCGCAGGCGAACATGCCCGCGCAAACTCAAATTGACGTAGCGGCTGTCGCCCCACTCGGGGAACTGTTCGTCAAGAACGAATTTAACGTAGTTCACGTCGTACCCGAGCGGTGTGAAAACGCGCGCTACCATATCAAAATCCGCGTCGCCGGCGTTGCACGGAAGCATCGTTATGTCAGCCGACAACTCAAGCGGCGAGTCCGACAGCTCCTGACGCGCGTCAGCGCGTCCCGTCATCGCCGTGCCGAACACTTTCGAGATAGCGACGCTCATAAACGACGACGACACGTAAGGTCTGTCGTTCACGTAGTCAAACAGGCCGAGCGAGTCGTTCTTTCCCTTGGCGAGGTCGAGCGGGTCTATGTCGAGCAGAAGCGCCGCCGTTGCGCGCTCCTCCGATAGCTCGGGGTAGAATACGCGAGCCTTACCGAAGCTCAGCTCGAACGTCTGCGGACAGCGGTTCGGGTTTTTGTAAAGCAAGTAGCCGAGGTCGGAGGCGTTGCGCCCTGTGTAGGTGATTGATAATAGCATCTGTCATGCTTACTCCTTTCAGAAACCTATGCGGCTTGTTTGGAGTTTCGCTTTCAAAGACTCCTCGCGCCGGAGCGCCGCTATGAGGGTGTCATGGTTGACCGTCGGGCTGTCCGCGAAAAATGAGTTGTACTGCGAACGAACGGCGTGAAAGTCGCCCGGGGTCAACATCGAAAAGCTCCGAAGCTCGTTTTCTAAGAAGTCGGGCAGTTTTTGGGAGCACAGCGGGGCGAGAAGCTCGGAGTAGAGGGCTTGAGCCTGTTCAGGCTTCGCGTAGCCAAACGCCACCTTGTGAGAAAAACGCCTTATAGCCGCCGCGTCTAAATTCTCCAAGCGGTTGGTGGTGCATATACAAAAGCCCCGGCATTCTTCGAGCGCTGTTAAAAACTCGTTGACAAGGCTCGTTTCCCATGAACGCTGCGCTATTTCCCGCGAATAGAGAAACGTGTCGACCTCATCTATAAGCAGCACGGAGCCGTCCTTCTCTACGCGCTTAAAAGCCTCGGCGATTTGCTGCTCCGCCACTCCGACATAGGGGCTGAGCAAGTCGCTTGCGCGTCTTACAAAGCACTCGCGATCCAATTCCTTGGCTATATGCCTTGCGAGCGCCGTTTTGCCCGTGCCGGGAGGGCCGTAAAAAAGTATGGTCGCGCACCCTTGGGGCAGCGGAGTCTCACTTCGCATTGCGGAGTCAACGCAGCGGCATTTGTCTATCAGGTCTTGCAGGGAACTGTCGAGAGAAATTCCGTCAGGGTTGAAATCACGCTTCTCCTCTTTAGATTTGTTCTTTCTATCTGTCGCTTCGCCGTCTCGGGAGAGAGTAGAATAGGCGCATAGAGCCAGTTCTACCGCGTCGCTCAGCTCGCTCTTAGCGTATCCGAGCTCCTTGGCCTGACTTACAGCTTTTTCTATAATGGCGGCTGAGACCTGATAATTGTCCGCTAAGGTTTTTAACCTTGGTTCGGTGAAGCAGTTCTTCACTCCGTACCGCGCGACAATTTCCTTCCATAGGCCCTGCCTCTCGGTCTTGCCCAATGCCTCAAAGCAAACACTGAAAGAAAAACGGCGGCGCACAGCCGGGTCGATGTGCTCTATTCGGTTGGTTATCCATATTATCCGCTTGTCGGGCGCCTCCATAAAGGAGTTGAGCCACGCTTTGTCCTTGGTATCGCTTCCGCCTCTCCAGCTTGTGTCGAGAAGGCGCTCCGCTTCGTCAACCAAAACAAAAGAGCCTTTATATCTGCGGGCGATGTTCAAACAGGCGACAAGAGAAGCCCGACGGTCGCCGTCATTGTCGCCTTCACGGCTGCTTACCGCCCATGCTTTGACGCCCAATGATTTGGCGAGGCTTCGGGCGAAAGTCGTCTTTCCCGTTCCCGGAGCGCCGTACAGCATAATATGCACAGGCCCCGTCTCTTTTTGGGTCAAGAGCGCGCTGACGTACCGCACGTCCTCCTCGGGGATGCGGAACTTGTCGAGGCTCAGGGTTTCGCCGGCGAGAGGAGCGCAAAAGAATTTGCTCATATCGCTTAGATTCGTCGTTTCCCAAAAAGGAACGACCGCGCGCTCTATACGAAAATAATGGTCTATGTCTAAGATGCCGCAGGAGACTAACTCCGTAATGCTATCCTTTAAGCAAGTCGGATTCATGCTCAATGCGGTCGTAAGAAGGTTTCTGTTGCCCTGCCGCCAGATTTCCAGATGATCTTCAAAATAGTTTTCCAGTACGGAGTTCGTTTGATTGAAGTACACAAATTCACACAAAGCCAAGGACTCTTGGCTTATGTCGAAGGTTTTTTTCAGGAGTTTTCTCACGCGCGCGTAATCAAAGCGGTCATGCGCCGCGACTCCGGCGGCGACGCGGCATGACTGCATTATACATATTTTAATTATATTTTTTGTGCAGGGAAAATCCCTGACAATGTCGTCGAAATCCCTTTCCAACTTGTGACTTGACCAATTCGTAGCGATTGCCAGAGCCTCAAGAGCTTCACCGATTTCCGGCGTTTTCGGTAATTTCTTCAAAATGTCAAAGGCATTCCTCAAAACAACACGCAAATCCCCGACGACCCATTTCAGGCAATAGAAAAAATGAACATTCATAGGAATATCTTGCTCCAAAAGCCGCAGCAGCCATTCCGCTGTTTTGCGCTGAACATACGATGTTTCTTCGTTGTCAAGCGCCGTTATATTGGTTTTTTGTTTTTTCATTTGCCATTCCCCTTTTCGTTATGATAATAATATAAAACTTAAATTTACGACCATTATTATCGCTATTGTCTGGTTGTTTTATAGGGAGGAGTTCAGGAAAAACTTTTTCCGGAAAACAAGGGTTGAACAGTTTTGTAGTTGGAGCGCCGCCAAAGACAGGAGCCATTGCCCTTAAATCTGTCGCATAATGGTCTTGACAGATGGGGCCAATTCATATAAAAAAGACACAGAAAACTCCGCAAAGAGAAATAGACACCGCCAAAAAACGGCTCGAAAAAGCCAGAAACGAGGCTGAACGATATGAGGAATAAACATTTAGGGAGTACATGGCAGGAATTAAAAGGTGAGCTTATGGAGCGTGGGGCTCTCACGCCGGAGGACGTAAGAGCCAGTGAATTAAGAGTGGCCTTGATGGGCGAACTTATCGAAGCCAGGAAAGAAAGAGGAATATCACAGCAGGAACTCGAACAGCTCAGCGGCGTAAAACGTCCTATAATATCACGCATGGAGAACGGAAGCGTTATGAGCCAGATAGATACCGTATTGAAGGTATTAGCGCCATTAGGGAAGAAACTTGCCATTGTACCGATAGATAATGGGGAACGGATTGCTTGATCATATAGCAAGAAAATTTGCGTATACTGCACCGTATAACTATAAAGCCGAAAACTCTCTCTTCCTATTACTCCGGCATGAAAATATCGCAAATCATGCGGCATAATACACACGCTTATGTTCGAATAATTTTTTGACTCTATCGGGAGCCCTCTGCTGAGTTTGCATAAAACGACGCGTCTTTCTTTTTAT
>BOCC01000002.1 GCA_026002715.1 Synergistales bacterium | reverse complement strand
CTGCCGTATCCCATTTCGGCAGCTTTGGAATAACAATCGAGAGCCAAACTATATTTTTCCGCCTCCATAAATTTATTTCCCTGTGAATAGAGCCTTTCCGCTTCAGTCTGAGGTGTTGGCGTTGGGGTTTGCGTGACCTGTGGCGACGATGCGGCGGGAGGGGGCGTCTGCGCCTGCGGTGTTACGGACGAAACCCGAACCGATTGGGTTACTGCCGGCGTTTGCTGCGCGGCGGGCGGCGCTGTCTGAGCTTGCGGCTGAGTCACGCCTGCGTTCAAGGCCTCTAAGTTGACGCGCGCGGCGGGAAGCCCTCTCTTCAAGGCTTGCGCGAACAAGTCGGCGGCCTTTTGGGTATCTTTAGCTACTCCAAATCCGTCGCGGTACATTTCGCCTAACCTGTTTTGCGCCATGGTGTTGCCCTGCGCGGCGGCCTTCTCGTACCATTTGACGGCCTCCGCGAGATTTTTATCCGTGCCGTCGCCGGTCTCGTACATTCGGGCCAGCATGAACTGCGGCATCGGGGCACCCTGTTCGGCGGACAATTTCGTGTTGTCGAAATTAGAGGCAAACGCCGGAACAGCCAGTGTCGCCAAGACAAACAACGCCACCAACCATGAATTGCGCTTCATTTATAATCTCCGTCCTTTCAATGTAAAAGACTATGAAAACCCCAATATAGGCGAAAGATAGGGAATCAGGTTTTGCCTCCATATCTCGAAGCTCTTGGCTCCGGCCAGCTGCTCTATCGTGAAAAAGTCGTCGCTCGTCCCGCCGGGGGAGTCGTCTTTTAGGGCTTTTTCGTAAACGGACAAGGGGAAAACGTAAATAAGCTCGCCCTTGTGCCTGAGCGTGGCGGCCTTTGGCTTGCAGCCGATAGCCATCGAGCCGTCTTCGTGTTCAAAAAACGTGACGGAATATCCGACGTCGCCAAAGACGCCCGAGCCGAAATTAACGCGGCGCTTCCTGGCGTATCCGGCGTCTCCGAGCTCCTTGTCGCTGTCAGGCGAGAATCTGAGCTCGATAGATGAGAGAGAGTCGAAGTGTCGGGCGTAAGCTATGAATCTGCGGTCGAGTTTCTTCATTCGGATGTCTCCCAGATTGAGGACAAAGTGCGCGGGCGGCGCGGGCTCGCGCCAAATTTCGTCGATAAAGTCCTCCCCGTCTTCCTCGCAGAAAGAGAACCCGAGCAGCATGCCGGCGGCCATCAGCTGAATGGGCTGATACCAGCGCGCCGGCGAGAGGTTCGCCAACTTGCGTATCACGCCCGTCTTGAAGAGGTCTTCCGGCCCTCTTTTGTTTTCGGTTATGGGAATGCCGCCGTCGGTGAAAAGCGGCGCGTAATTTTCGTATAGCGGGAAGAACGGCCTAAACGACCCCTCGCCCCTTTTTTCGCCCGTCATGTCCGCTATCCAGAGGCTCGATCTTTTGTCCTCCGAAAGCAACTCCAATTCTCCCTTGGCGGTCACGATAACCGGTACGTGCAGCATCTTTTCAAGCGTGCCCGTAAATTTCCAAAGGCGGGGCTTGAAAGCCGCGACGACGGCGTACTCGGACAACAGACGCTGCAAGGCCGGCAAAAGGTCGTGAAGGGAATATTCCATACTCTCTCCGCGCTTCGCTCCCTTGACTGACAACTTTCGGTCGAGTTTTTCAAGCCAGCTGAGACGTATCATTTTTCTGGCGTTTTGAGTTTTATTGAAAACGATAAGACGCGGAGACATGCCTTTTGTCCATATTTGCAGGGCAAGAGTCTCGTCCACATCAAAGGAGCTTACAACTTCTCCCTTATCGTCCATCGCGGCAACCTCCCGAAATTCAAGTTCTGATATAAAAAACGCAAATAGAAAATCACAAAATTATAAATTACAGCGGTAGTTTAACACAATTTCAAATTGAATAATAATCGTTTTCTCCTTTTCTCCGCAAAAACAGGCGCGCAAAAAAAAGGGGCGGCCATTTGCCGCCCCCACAGTTTTGTTAAAAACAGTTTTGTTAAAATTTATTGAAAGTTGTTATCTCGTGACTGAGAAATATTTCTCCGGGACTTCCACGTCGCCCATGCCCATGTAGCCTGACCCGAAGATGTAGGTGTCCTGGCGCACGAGGGCGAGCTTGTTGTTGCGCACACCCGTGCCGGCGTCGGTGTAGTAGCTGGCGCCCCATTTAGCGCCGGGGGTGAACTTGCCGTAGCAGTCTATAAGGTCCTTGAGGCTGCCCAGCTTCGCGGTTCCGTCTACTACGCGCTTGCCGAACTCGACAAGGCCGGCGCTCTGGGTGTAGCCGATGGAGAACGCCCATGTCCCCATACGACCTTTGCCGCCTGCCGCCACGACCGTCTCCTCCATCTTCTTGAGGATGGCCGGCCAGTCGCCTTTTTCTTTGGAGAGGTCAACGCCGAGAGCGCCGGGATAACCCATAAGCGGAGAGGGAATATCGGCCTCGACGAAGTATCCGCCAAGCTCCGCTATGCGCTTCAGGAGGGGCTCGGTGTGGGCGTTGTTCGTGCAGAAGAAGGCGGTGTCCTTGCCGTACTGCTCAAGCCACGCGGGGACTTTTTCGAGGATGAACTGCTGCGCTCCGGCCACGCCGACGTCGCTTGTCGGGTCGGGCGCCGTCTCGAAGACGAACTTGATGCCTAAGTCGTTGCAGGCCACTTCCATAATGGCGCGCCGCCTGCCGAGAATCTCATAGCTCATGTGACGCGGGAAGGAGATATGGACAAAGGTCTTGGCGCCGAGCTTTTGGGCGGCCAAGGGGACTGTGTAACCGCGCGCGATATTGTCGCTGGTGACGGCCAAGTCGGCCGCCGCCGTGATTACGGACGGATCTTCGTGAGGCTCGCCGGACAGCAGAATTATGTCGGGACGGCGCTCACGGACGCGGCGAAGCCCCTCGGCCGTGCCGGGTACGGACTCGTTGACCACGATAACCTTCATTAATGGGTCGTCGGCGAGGCCCACTATCTGGGATATCGTCGTCTCGACCTCTGACATGAAGTTGTCGGGATAGGTGACGTGGACTATCATGCCGCCCTTCGCCGCGTCGCCGTACTCCTCGATAGCGTGTTCAGCGCCCCTCAGGTTATCCTCGCTCTGAGAGACCGTCCCTGTCACGATACCGATGTGGTAAGGCGCGTCCGCCGCGTAAGCCGCGCCCGCCGCCAAAATACAGGCAAACAAAAACAAATAGCTGATCATTCGAATCTTCTTCATAATAAAAAACCCTCCCTTGAACAAATATAAAATATATTCCATATTTAGAATTTTACACAAACTCAAGACAAAATCCAAGTGAATAATACGTAGAAGGCACAATGCCGCCGCGTCTTCGCAATAATCTTTACATAAATGGCGAGGTTCCGGGTCCCAGAGGCCAGCCGGCTATGTACCATATGACCAGAAGCGCCGTAAAGCCGATGATGTAGAAAATCGTGTAGGGCATAGCCAAGGACATGACCGTGCCGATGCCGACTTCCGTCTTGTCGTTCGTCTTGTACTGCTCTAATAATCCGATGATAACGGGCATATAGTAGGACAGGGGCGTGATTATATTGGTGGGGGAATCGCCTACGCGGTAGGCTATCTGTGTGAGGGCCGGAGAAAAGCCGACCTGCGCGAACATCGGGACGAATATCGGGGCCAGAATAAGCCACTTGGCCGAACCGCTCATCATAAAGAAGTTCAGGATCGTGACGAGCAGGATAAACAGCAGGAGCAAGGGGATGCCGCCGAGGTTCATGGCCTTTAGCCAGTCCGCGCCGTTGACCGACAGCACTACGTCGAAGCGGCTCATGCCGAAAAGCCCTACGAAAAGCGACGCGGGAAGCACGACGACTATAAAGCCGATGCTGCCGGATATACCTTTTGCCATCAGTTTAGGGATGTCCTCGCCCTTTTTGATGGTCCCGGCGCCGACGCCGTAGGCTATGCCCACAAAGAAGAACAGGAAGAACAAGATAGGCATAACGCTGCTGAGGAGCGGCGACGAGGGAAGAAGCGAGCCGTCTTTCGGGTTGCGGAAAAGAGAGCCTTCGGGGTAGGTCAGATAGACTATGAGTCCGATATAGAGAGCGAGGGTCAAAAACGCGAGCAGGAGACCGCGGTTCTCCGCGGGGGTGAGGGCGTGTTTCTTGAGTTCCTCTTCGTCGCGGGTTCCCTCGTTGTCACCGAGGAATTTGACCGTGTATTTTTCGGTGACGTAAACCGTCAGAACGGTGAGCACGATGGTTGCGGCGGCCATGAAATAGTAGTTGATCAAGACGTGCGTGGGCGTGTCGGCGGGGATATAGGGAACGCCCTCGATGACGGACTTCGTGATGCCCGACAGGAGCGCCTCCGTTCCGGCGATGAAGAAGTTGGCCGTGAAGCCGCCGCTCGCAGCCGCGTAGCCGGCCGCTATGCCGACCCACGGGTTGCGCCCCAGAGCCTTGTAAATGGCCGCGGCGATAACGGGGGTGAAGATAATGCCCGCGTCAGAGGCCAAGTTGGCGTTGATGCCCACGAAAGCGACGACCGCCGTCACCAAAAAGTTCGGCGCGCCCAGAATGGTCTTGCGCATCAGGGCGGAGATCATGCCGGTCTGCTCCACTATGCCGATGCTGAGCATCATGGTGAGGACCAACCCCAAAGGCGCGAAGTTGACGTAGGTTCTGACAAACCCTGCCAAAAATGTGCGCAGCGAATCGTAACCCAAAAGATCGACGACGGCGACCTTTGTCTCCACCGGAGCCTCGCCCGCTTTCGCCGCTAAGTACGTGACCGACACACCCTTGCTTGCCAACCAATGCGAAAGGAAAATGACTATCAGGGACAGACACACAAAGAGCCAGAAAGGATGCGGAAACTTGTTCCCTATAATCTCAATCCACTTGATAAAGCCCTCAAACGCGCCGCGTTTTTCCAATTTCGCTTCATTAGACCCACTCACTTATAAAACCTCCGTTTCAATATTGTATTCCCAAAAACTAACGTCACATTCCGCGTTTGCCCCCTCGCCTCACCCCTACTTTCCTAAATATCCTACCGCGCAGGAAGCCAAAAAGCGCATACCGTAGGGAAAACAACCCTCGTCGGGGTTAAATTTCGTGTTGTGGAGGACGGGCGTCTCGGACATGGGCTGACCGACCGAACGGCATCCGAGCCAAGCCATAAGGCATGGGCGTTCGCGTGAGAAGAACGAGAAGTCCTCCCCGCCGAGGTCCGGGGAATCAGGGACAATCAAACTCCCCTCCCCCAGAGAGGTCGGGACTATGTCTTTCACGAGATCGAAAAGCTCCGGCGCGTTTATAGTCGGAGGATAGCCCTTGACGTATTTGACGGCTGCGTCCCCGCCCAAAGACTGCGCGTAACCCTTGGCTATTTTCTCTATGAGGCTTGGCATTTTGTCCTGTGTTTCAGCGCGAAGAGTGCGGACGGTGCCCTCCATCTCAACCTTATCGGCCAAGACGTTGTAGCGGTAGCCGCCCTTTATCGTGCCGATACTGACGACGGCGGAGTCAACGGGAGCGACCGTGCGCGACACTATGGTCTGTAAGCCGCCGACGACCTGAGCGGCTATCATAATTCCGTCTATGCCCTGATGAGGGGCTGAGCCGTGAGCGGTTTTGCCCGAAACGGTCAAAAACAACCTGTCAGACGCGCCCATCTGAGCGCCGCCGCGCGTAGCCACCTTACCGGTCTCGAAGCCGGGCCAGACGTGAAGGGCAAAAATGGCGTCTACGTGAGGATTTTCAAGGACGCCGTCCCTTATCATCCCCGGCGCGCCGCCCGTCGGGTTGAGCTCCTCCGCCGGCTGAAAGATAAACTTCACGGAGCCTTTGACGTCGGCCTTGAGTTCCGACAGAACGCAGGCCGTCCCGAGGAGCATGGCCGTGTGAGTATCGTGCCCGCAGGCGTGCATGACGCCGCTTGTCTTGGAAGCGAAGGGAAGCCCCGTCTCCTCCAGCATGGGCAGCGCGTCCATATCGGCGCGAAGTCCGACGGTTTTGCCGTCTTGAGCGCCTTTCAGCAAGCCCACGACTCCGTGTCCGCCGACGTTTTTCTTGACGTCCAGCCCAAGCTCCGCTAAAACCTCCGCGACAAGCGCGGCGGTCTTCTCCTCCTGTTCGCTCAGTTCGGGACATGCGTGAATCGTATGCCGCCATTCGGTGACCTTCGGCGCGTACTTCTTGGCGAGTTCTTCTATCTTTTTGTACATAAGCACACCCCTCTTTGTTATTGTATTGTTTCAATATACATCAGTATATCTAATCGCCGCAATAAAAAAATGAATCAGTCCGCAAAATTTAGAATTTTTTGTAAAAATCCGCTATCGTTTTGACAAGCCGCTCCTGTTCCTCGCCCTTCAGACCGCTGAATATGGGAAGAGCCAGAGAGTCCTGCGATAGTTTTTCGGACTCGGGGAAGTCGCCTTTTTTGAGCCCGAGGAAAGCGAAGCACTTTTGCAGATGAAGCGGCAAAGGATAATATACGCGGGCTGATATTCCCTGCCCCTCCAGATACGCCCTCAGCTCGTCGCGCCGCTCGGCTCTCACTACGTACTGGTGATATATGTGAAAGTTTCCCTCGAGCTCCGCGGGAGGCGCGATATGTCCCGTGAGGTTCCGGGACTCGAACAACAGGCGATAGTTATCGGCCAGAACGCGGCGCTCCGCGTTCCACTCTTCGAGATGCCTCAGCTTCACGCGCAGTATAGCGGCTTGGATGGCGTCAAGGCGGCTGTTCAGTCCGACCTCCTCATGAAAATACGTATCGCCTTCGCCGTGGACGCGCAGCCTTCTCAGCCGAGACGCGAGTTTCGAGTCGGAGGTCGTGACAAGCCCTGCGTCTCCGCAAGCGCCCAAGTTCTTGGTCGGGAAGAACGAATAGCACCCAACGTCGCCCGCAACCCCGGCGCGTGTGATGGAAGAACCGACCTTTCGCCAAGAGCCGAAGGCCTGAGCGGCGTCCTCGACGACGACGACCGAGCGCTCGCGGCAAAATTGCGCTATTTCCTCAATGGGCGTCATTTGGCCGAACAGATGCACAGGCAGGAAGACTTTTGTTTTTGGGGTGAATTTTTCTTTGGTTTTGTCAATGTCGATGTTATAAGTGGCGGGGTCTATGTCGGCGAAGACCGGCGTCGCGCCGATGCGCGTGATGCAGCTGACCGTGGCGAAGAAGCTGTAAGGCGTCGTCACAACCTCGTCTCCCGGGCCGATATCAAGCGCCATGAGAGCCAAAAGAAGCGCGTCCGAGCCCGAAGCGCAACCGATGGCGGAGCATTTGGGTTTCGCGTCGAGGTAGTTTTCCGCGTCTTCCTCAAACGCTCTGACCTCCGGCCCCAAAATGAAACCCTGGGATTCAAAAACCAAGTCGAGCGCCGAGCGTATTTCGTCTTTTATTCCGGCATAACTTCGCTTCAGGTCTAAAATAGGTAATTTATCCATAAGAGGTGTCTCCCTTCACGTGTCTTGAACAAGAAAAATTGTAATTTTTATTATTGCATAATTTATTTACAATTGCCCCAAGAAAATGAATTGCGGGGGCGATGAATTCTTGGCAAATCATTGCAAATCATTGGGCATTCGAGTATATTTCCGCGCTTCAACTGAGAGATTGACACCGAGTCCGCATGAAAAAACCTGTGGGTGTTGACATTTTTATCTGAAGTGTTAGTATTTTTTTATTCTGCCGCGAAAGGAGGATAATAGAACGTCGTTGGCGGCTGTTCGTTTCAACAAAATAGTCAGCTCAAAAAAAAGAGGAGGGTTTTGTTTGAAGAAGAAATTTGCCGTCGTTTTGCTCACTGTTATGTGTTGTGTATGGTCGTCCGCCGCTTTTGCCGCTCTTGAGTTGAGGCTTGGACATTTCGGTTCCGAAAACCACCCCTCTCACACAGCGGCCAAGCAGTTCGCCGAAAATGTGGAGAAGAGAACCAACGGCGAGGTCAAAATCGTCATCTATCCGAACAACGCGCTTGGCAGCCCCCCAGAGGTTTTAGAGCAGGTGATAATTGGGGCGCTCGATATGAGTCTCTCCGGTCAGGATCAGCTCGCTAAGCACGTTCCGCTTTTCGACGCTGTAGCCATTCCTTTCTCTATCGGCGGTTATGACCATATGGACAGGGTTTTGGACGGGCCGTTCAAGGAATGGGCCGCGCCTGAAGTAGAGAAGGTCGGGCTTGTCTACCTTTCCAGCTGGGAATGGGGATTCCGCCAGATAACCAACTCCAAACATCCCATCAAGTCTCCCGACGACGTGCAGGGTCTCAAAATAAGGACCCCGCCGGCGATGGCCTATCAGGCCGCTATCGAGGCTCTGGGCGGCAACGTTCAGACAATCGCTTTCGCCGAGCTCGTCATGGCCATGCGTCAGGGCGTCGTCGACGGTCAGGAGAACCCCATAAGCGTCATTTACGACCTCAAACTTTACGAGTCGCAGAAGTACATCACCATCGTCAACTACCTTTACAGCTCCATGGTGCACGTCGTCTCCAAAAACGTATGGGACAAGCTCACCCCCGAGCAGCAGAAGATCATGAGGGAGGAGTCCGACAGCTCGCGCGCGCTGATGCGTAAGCTCGTCCGTGGCGAGGAGCAAAAGCAAATCGAAGAGATGCGCAAGCTCGGTATTCAGATTGACGAGCCGGACTTGACGCCCTTCAAGGCGAAGATGGGGCCGGCTTACGACAAGATCAAGAAGAATATAGGCGAGGCCAACTTCGACAAGTGGATGAAAATGGCCGAGGCGACAAAGTAACCGTTTCTTGGTATTGATATAAAGAGGGGATTATTACGCTCCCCTCTTTTCTTCATAATAAGGGGTGCTTGGCGTGCTGACATTTTATATATTTGCGGTATTGATAGGATTCCTCGTCATAGACGTGCCCGTCGTGGTGGCCATAGGAATGACGTCTGTTATCTTCTTCACCGCTCTGGGCGGGGGAGGCATTTTGGCCATGCTGCCCAACAGGATGTACTACGGCACGACGGGGTTCACCTTGCTTGCCATTCCTTTCTTCATCCTGGCTGGCAACCTCATGAACGTCGGAGGCATAACGGAGCGCATATTCACGTTCGCCTCCGCCATGGTCGGGCACATACCGGGCGGACTCGGACAGGTCAACATCATGGCGAGCGTCATATTTTCCGGTATGTCGGGCTCAGCCGTGGCCGACGCCGCGGGCCTCGGGCAGATAGAGCACAAGGCGATGGTGGACGACGGATATGAGCCGGCCGTTTCGGCTACGCTCGTGGCGGCGTCGTCGGTCATAGGGCCCGTTATCCCGCCGAGCATTCCTTTCGTTCTCTATGGCGCCATCACGAGCGTGTCCGTTGCCCGGCTCTTCATGGCGGGCTTTATCCCCGGTATTCTGATGAGCGCCGGCATGATGACCGCGCTCGCTATCCTCGCCAAAAGGCGCAACTATCCCCGTTCCCCTTATAAAACGTCATGGGGTGGGCGATGGAAGGAGTTCAAGCGGTCTTTTTGGCCGCTCATGGCGCCTGTAATCATCATCGGCGGAATAATGTCGGGCTTTTTCACCCCGACGGAGGCGTCGGTGGTAGTATGTCTCTACGCGATGATCCTGGGGTTCTTCTACCGCGACCTCAAACTCAAGGACCTGCCCGAAATAATCTACAAGTCCATAGCTCAGTCGGTGAGTCTGCTCTTCATAATAGCGGCAGCCAACTTTTTTGGCTGGCTCGTCATACATCAAAAACTCCCGGACGGCATCATAGCCGCGCTTGTCAGTATGGGCGCGACTCAAAGCGGAGTTCTTTGGATAATCATAGGCATCATCCTTATCATGGGGTGCTTTCTTGAGGGGAACGCCATATTTCTCATCACGCTGCCGCTTTTCATGCCGATAGCCAAGACCTTCGGCATCGACCTCGTGAACTTCGGCGTGGTCATGACGCTTCTCATTATGATAGGCAACCTGACGCCGCCGGTGGGCATGTGCCTTTTCGCCGTCGACAGCTTCGCCCATGTGGGGATATGGGCGCTGAGCAAGGAAATGTGGCCTTACCTGATAGTGGTTTTGCTTGTCACCATTCTCATCGCTTTCATTCCGGGCATCGCTTTGTTCCTGCCAAACCTTGTGATGGGGGCGATGTAAAATGGCGTCTTCTTTTGTCGGCTTCTGGAAATGCGCGGACAGGTGGACGCAGAGGATACTGCGCTTCTTTACGATCACAGTTTTCTTAGGCTTAGGGCTTTTGATGTTCTCCAACGTCGCTCTGAGGGTGAGCAACGACCTGACGGGCTACCTGGCCCGACATGGCATGGAAGGAGCGGCGGCGATGATAAAATCGCTTCTTCCCATCGGTTCATTTCACTGGTTTGACGAGATTGTGGAGCTATGTTTCGCCTACCTCGTTTTTTACGGAGCCGCGGCTATCTGGGGGACGAAGGGACACTTCAGCGTAGGCGACTGGATATCCGGGCTTTTGCCCGGCGAGAGAACGCGCGCGTTTTACAGGACTCTGGTGGCGCTTGTCAGCGCCGCTTTTATGGCGATTTTCTTCTGGTTCTCCCTGCGCCTATCAATGAGGACAACCGAGCTCACCACCGTGTTTCAAATGCCCAAGTGGGTTCTCTATTCCTGTATGCCGGTGTCCTCTTTTATTATGATGATGTACTCCGTCGCTGACGTGTGGGTCAATGCGGGACGTTTGATAGGAAAAATTCACGCCTCCAAATAGAAGGGGGCGTGAATTTTCAAAAAGAGATCGAAATATCAAAACGCTAATTCGACTTGTCCGCGCCGTCAAGGAGCCGGGGTCTGGGGGCGAGCGCAAGAACCAGAATATTCGCCGCCATGCCGGGAAACAGGGGGTCGATACTTGATGGCAGAAAGAACTTTCCGAGCAGTACAAAAAGAGGCCCAGCTATCATGGACGCCAGCGCGTACTTGTTCGATATTCTGCCCTTGAAAAACAGAGCCGCGCAAAGCGGCCCGAAGGCCACCGCGCCCCTGAGCCCCATGGACAAAAAGCTCCAGCTCAAAATCATCGAGCCCATGTTGCCGCCCGAGAAAACAGCCGAGCAGACTAAGATTGTAACGATGACGCCTCGGCTCATCAGGAGGTTCCTCTCGTCCGTGGCGTTTTTGTTTATGTAGATTTTGTAGATGTCGCCGCATATCATCGAACTAAGTCCCAGCGCCATGCCTGAGCCCGTGCCGATAACCCCGACCAAAAGAGTCGCCAAGACGACGCCGCCGAACAGCGGGTGCAAGTGGCGCATAATAAACAACGGCAGCGCGGAGGCGGAGGCTATGTCGGGATAGTGGAGCTTCATGTACATGCCGACAAAAATGCCCGCTACGCCGATAAAGGGTATCAGCACGGCGCTCGTCAGAACGCCGGCGCGGGACGCCCCGAGCGTCTTGGCCGATATGAGGCCCTGAATATAAGACTGCGTGGTCAGCACGCCGACCACAAGGGAAAGTCCAGCGCCCATGTCCACCGCGAAGCCGCGCGCGAACAGATTAAAATAACGGCTTGCCGGCAGCGCCTCCCTGAACGCGCCCCATCCGCCCTGCATATTGAAAGCTACGGCGCCGCATATGCCGACCGATACATAGAGCAAAATAGTCTTGGCCACGCCGACGTACCCGACGCCCCAGACCCCGCCGAACACGACGTAAGCCAGCATCAAGACCACTATCGCTGCCGTTGAGACGAAAGGCCCCATGCCGCTGACGGATGTTATGAGCGCTACACCAGATAGTATCTGCGACACTATACTCAGAAAACTGCCAAGAGACGTGAGCAGTGTGACGACCGTACTGGCGCTTTGCCCGTACTCGGTTGCTAAAATCTGCGGCATTGTGCTTATGCCGCTTTCGTAGATTGGCTTTGAGAAGCAGATCGCTAAGGCAAGGCATCCAAGGCCGCCTCCAAGCGTAAACCACCAGGCCGAAAAGCCGTAACTGAAAGCCAACTGCGCCGTGCCTATTGTCGAGGCTCCCCCGACGAGCGTACCGATTATCGACCCCATGACGACCCCGGCTCCCGCGCGTCTGCCGCCCGCGTTGAAGTCGTGAGCCGTCTTGACGTTGCGCCCCGAGTAAACCCCGACGGCGGTTATGAGGGCCAAAACCAACGCCGCGCCGATATAATGCAACACTGACACTTTTTAACATCTCCCCATAAAGTAGGGGCGTCTCTTCAGCTCCACGTGGACTGAATCTCTTTGGCTAAATCAGCGTCGAACATGGCCATCGCGCTCTTCGCCGCGTCGAACAAAAGCGTGACGAAAAAGGCGAACATCGCCGCGGCTTCTATCCAATAAAAAGGATAGAGCGGAATCTGAAGTACGCCCGTTACGTAGCCTGACCTCATCGCCACGCCGCCTTGAACGACGGCGGCGTAGGCCATGACCAAGACTATCGCGGCGGACAAAAGGCCGGTCAGCGCCACGCACAGAAACCTCAGCTTGCTCGGGAAGTGCATAATCACCATAGTTATCTGAATATGGGATTTTTGGAGCTGCGCGTAAGCGAATGAGGCGAACACTCCGCAGAAAACTATTCTCTCGATTATCTCGTAAGATCCCAGAATAGGATCGTTGTAGACGAAACGCACAAACACGTCTATGACCGTCAAAATCATGATGGCAAAAAAACCCGCGTAACTGACGACGCTGACCAAGGATATGGCTTTATCCAAGAAACGCTCGAATTTTTTCATTCCGTTCACCCCTCTAACCGTAGAACGCCGTAGGAAGCCAGGTCGTCAGAATCGGAAACGCCGTGCAAATTGCTATGGCTATGAGCAATGGGATGATGAACGGCGCGGAGCCTTTGAATATAACCTGGAGCGGGATGTCCCTCGCTATGCCCGATATGACGTAGCAGTTCATGCCGACGGGAGGCGTTATGAGGCCAAGCTGCATGACGAAGATTATCATTACGCCGAACCATATGGGGTCGAAGCCGAGCTTTGTGATAATAGGCAAGAAGATAGGCACGGTCAGCATTATCATCGGCAGGGCGTCCATGAGGCAGCCGAGAATGGAGTAGATAACCACGATGAGCGCGAAAACCAAATAGCGGGATATCCCAAGCGAGGATATGGTGTTGGCCATAGTCATCGGAAGACGCGTGATGGCGAGGAAATTGCCGAATATGACGGCGCCTACCAAAAGAAGATAGACCATAGCGGACGTTTTGACGGTGTCCTTCATGACGGCTATGAATGTTTTCCAGCTGAGCTGACCCGTTATAAACGCTATGACCATCGCCAAAAACGCGCCGCCCGCCGCCGCCTCGTTGATTGTGAAAATCCCGGAAAACATACTGTAGAACACGCCGCCGAAGAGCAAGACCATCCAGAACAGGTCTTTTAGCGACGATATACGCTCCCACCACGTGTAATCTTGACCCTTAGGCGCAAGTTTAGGGTTGCGCTTGACCAAGATTATCACCGTAATACAAAGCAAAACGGTCAGGATAATGCCCGGTATTATCTCGGCGGCGAAAAGGCGTCCGATAGACTGCTCGGCGATAATGCCGTAAACGATCATCGGGGTGCTGGGCGGGATGATTATGCCAAGCGTGCCGCCGATAGAGACCGAGCCGGTGGAAAGCGCGTCGTCGTAGCCGTATTTTCGCATTTCGGGAATGGCGACTGTGCCCATAGTGGCGGCAGTCGCGGCCGTTGAGCCGCATATCGAGCCGAAAGCGGCGCAGGCTACCATCGTAGCGCAGCTCAACCCTCCGGGCAGGCGATTCAGCCACTTGTTGGCCGTGCTGTAAAGCCCCTTGCTCATGCCGGAGGCAAAAGCGAAATTGCCCATCATAATAAAGAGCGGAATGACCGTCAGCGCGTACGTGCTGGCCTGCGTAGCCGGAACGGTCTGCAACACGCCGAGAGCCGCCCTGAAGTTTATGACAAACCAATAGCCCGCAAACCCGACCAAGGCCATGCTAAGGCCGATATTCATCCCCAAAAACATCAAAGACAACATGACCACGATACCGATTACGGCAATGTCAGTCATATTCTACCTCCTTTTTGCGAAACCCTCGTGCAAAGACGCAATGTCCACGCGTCTTTGCGTGAGGGTCTGATGTCTATTTCCCGTCGTACTGAGCGATGAGGCTCTTTAGTTTGGCGAGATATGCCTGAGAGTCGAACGCGGCGGACTTCATTCTGTCGACCCAGGCCTGAGCGTAGCTCTCCGCCGCCTTCGAGAATCCGGCCAGCGCGTCGCCTGTGACCTCTATGGCCTCGCCGCCGCTTGATAGTATCTTTGTGCGAACGTTGTCGGCGTCTATCTGGAAGAGGGCGGCAAGCTCCATCGACATTTTTCTCCCCGACTCCTCTTCAATTACCTTCTGAAACTCCGCCGGGAGCGACTCGAAGGAACCCTTGTTCATCAGGGTAAGGAAGGGGCCGACGTAGAAAGTTATCTCGGTATAATACTTGGAAATTTCCTGCAGCTTGAAGTTGTCGATGCCGTTATACTCAAAAACATACCCGTCCAAAACGCCCTTTTCGAGGGCCTGAAAGACGTCTCCGGGCCCCATCATTATGGGAGTGCCTCCCCAGGCCACGAGCATGTCCGTAGCCGTGCCGGCCGGCGCGCGCATTTTAAGCCCCTTGAGATCGTCGATAGTTTTGACGGGCTTTTTGGCCGTCGCGATGAAGTTACGCGGGTTTGTATACATCATCAGCATTTTGAGGTTATTGGCGGACAACTCATCCTGAAACGCCTTTGTGTCCTGATAGAGATCCCAGAGCGCAGAGGTTCCCTGCGTCGTGGTTTTGACGCCCAAGAGCGGCAGAGTTATGGCGTCGGTGACGGGGAACTGCTTGGGATAAAAAGAGGTATAAACCCAACCTATATCGGCCGCGCCGGTCTTGACGGCGTCCAATATTTCCGCAGCCGAGGCAAGAGAACCGCCCGGGAAAAGGGTGATGTCAACCTGACCGCTGGTTTTCTCCTTGATTCGGTCAGCCCACTCCTGGAGCTTCTTGGTCTGGCCGGAGGTGACGGGGTCATACGTGGCGAGGGAAAGTCTGTAGGCGGCCCGCGCTGCTTCGCACCCAACCAACAGCGACACAAATACCAACAGCAACGCTATGGCAAATTTCGACAGTTTTCTCATAATTTGACCCTCCTATGTTTTATTTCGCTACTTTGGAAAACAGCTCTTTGTACTCGTCGTACTTCTCGTAAACCAACTTCTTATAGTCTTCGCCCGAAAGATACGTGTGGACAAGGTTGCTCTTGACCAAGATATCCTTGTAGGTCGCGTTCTCAGAAGCGGCGGCGAAGGCTTTTCGCAGGGCTTCTAAAATGCCGGCGTCAAGACCAGCGGGGGCGCAGAGACCCATGTAGGACAAAAGCTCCACGCCATATCCAAGCTCCTTGAGCGTGGGCACATCGGGCGCTATTTCCCAGCGCTTGTCCGTCGCGGACGCCAAGAGCTTCATCTGACCACCCTTTATGTAGGACGTAAAGGAGGCCTGGTCGCAAAGCGTTACCTCGATAAAGCCGCCAAGGATGTCGGTTATCAGCGCGGCGGTGTCGGCGTATGTAACGTAGATGAAGTTTACGCCCGCGGCCTTGCCAAGGGCCTCCATAGCGAAGGGCTGAGGATAGCCCGTGGCTCCGTAGTTCATTCTCCCCGCTTTTTTGGCCGCTGTCAGCAGGTCTTCAACAGTGTTGTATGGCGAGTCGGCCCTGACCGCGAGGCCGTAGCCGTACTGCCCAAACGCGCAGATGTACTCGAAATCCTTGGGCGTATAGGGCACTTTGATCTGCCAGGGGACGATGGTCAGAGGCGCAAGCGTGGCGACGCCGATGGTGTAGCCGTCGTTTTTGGCGTTTTTGAGCTCCGCTATGCCGACCGTTCCGCTTCCGCCCGTGACGTTAGCGATGCCGATGGCCTCGCCAAGCGCCTTGGATGCCGCGTCGGCCAACGCCCTGGCCGCTAAGTCCGTGCCGCCGCCGGCTGAATAGTTGACTATCATCGTCACGGCCTGATCCGGATAAGCCGCCAGAGCGGCAGACGCAAAACCCAATGAAACCAACGCTGCTGAAACCAACGCTGCAAACAGAACAAAAAACCGTGTTGCCTTCCTCATAAAAACCCCTCCTTAGATTTATTTACAACTCAAACCTTGTCGTAATCGTAATCGTAATATTCAGACTCGTAATAGCGGCGTTCTATATCGTGACCGCGGTCGTCGTTCTTAGAGACGGCGCAGAGAACGCCGCGCAGTTGATACGAACCCATATAAGGGTCGCAGCCGTCTTCGCAGGACGTCAGAACGTTGGCGTTGGACTCCTGCCAACCGTAGTCAGGCGCGCCGGCCTCCGGATACCACCACCCAAAATCACAGTTGACTACGCGAGGATCTATATCCGGCTCTACCCGAGCTTTTTGCGTAATGCGCCCGTGCGGTGTCCTGATATAAACCCAGTCTCCGTCGGATATTCCGTTTTCGGAGGCAGTGTCGGGGTGAAGGCGGACGAGCGGGAACGGGTATTGACGGCGCAGGCTTTTTATCTGGCGGTTGTTGGAGATGAAATACTGCTGACGCCGTGTGCCGGTTGTAAGCACATAAGGGTACTCTCCGATTAAATCCGGGCGGCTTATTGGCGTAACGGGCGGTTCTACCCAAGACGGGAGCGGGTCGCCGCCAAGACGGGCTATCTCGTTTGAATAAAGCTCGAATTTTCCGGACGGCGTCTTGAAGCCGCGCTTTTTGTAGTTGTAGTAAGTACGGGGTGGCGTAAACCATCCAAGTTCCTTCATTTTGTCAAAGTCGAGAGCGGCCATTTCGGGAAAACGCGAGGCCATATTGCGAAGCTCCGTATTAATTAAATCCCGTTGACTGTCCGCGCCGTAATCGAGCCCCATGCGCCGGCACAGCTCGATGAACACGTCCTCGTCGGCCTTGCACTCCCCCACTTGCGCTACCTTTTGCTGGCATAGGACGGTGTGCTCCGAAAACTCCGGCATACAGAACACGCAGTCCACCTCCGGCCACAGCGCGGCGGGCAAAACTATGTCGGCCAAAGCGGCCGTGGGCGTCATGAATACATCCATGCACACGAAAAACTCAAGCGCGCTTATGCTTTCATATACAAACTTGCTGTCTGGCAGAGATATGAGGCTGTTGTTGGCGAACGACATCAAAGCTCTGACTTTGTACGGACGCTCGCTGCGTACGGCGTCAAGCGCTTCGTAGGGGTGCGCGTAGGGCTTCAGGCTGCGGTACGGATAGTCGTTGATGAGTTCGCTCGGCGGCATGACGGGGTCGCGCTTTGTCGGCGCGATGTGCTTGCTCTCCACGAACCCGCCCGGGACGTCGTAGTTGCCGGTCAGGGCGGGCAGCATAAAGATAGCGCGGCAAGTCTGCGTAGCGTTGCAGCTCTGCTCGAAGGCGCAGCCCCACTCCAAGGACAAAGGCTTCACCGACGCCATCATGCGCGCGGCGCGTCTGATCAAATCTTCTGGAACCCACGTGATTTCGGCCACTCTCGTCAAATCGTACTCAGCGCAGCGCTCGCGCAGCTCTTCAAACCCAAACGTCCAATTTTCAACAAAATCATGGTCGTAAAGTCGCTCGCTGATGATGACGTTCAAAATTCCAAGGGCCAGCGCGCCGTCCGCGCCGGGGCGAACGCGCAGCCATATATCGGCTTTTTCCGCGAGCTCCGTTTTTTGCGGGTCGACGACTATGAACTTCGTGCCCTCCCGCGCGCACCTGCGCGGATGCCACTGTAGCTCGCCGTCGCCGCCGCTCACCGTGGGATTGGCGCCCCACACTACAATACACTCAGGCCGCGTGTCACTGTAATAATCCACGCAGCAAAACGCGCCGCTTGTAGAGAAACCGGCGTTTTTCCGGGGGCCGATACAGATCAGCGCGCCGGCGGACGTGATATTCGGCGTTCCGAGAGCGCGCGTAAACCGCCACAAATACGGGACAAGATGCCGCCCCGTGCCCGTGATGGCCGAAATACACTTAGCGCCGTATGTATTTTTGAGCTCTGTCAGACGGCTCGCTATTGTATCCAACGCCTCGTCCCACGAGACGCGCTCCCATTGCCCGCCGCCCCTCGCTCCCGCTCGTTTTTGCGGATAGAGCAGTCTGTCGGGGTGATACATCTGCTCGATGATGGAAAGGCCTTTAATACAAGCGTGCCCCCGGCTGAGCGGCGCGTCCTTGTCGGGGCGCACCGACACGACCTTGCCGTTTTCGACGGTAAGTATATGAACGCATCCTCCGTGGCAGCCTCGGCAGGCGCACTTGTATTCTTTCATTTTTTAGAGCCCGTCCTGTAGCGTCTTGTGTTTCCGTTTGCCCCACAGAATCGTGACGACGGAAATAACCGTAATAGCCCAAAAAGCCCAGCAAAGAGGAGACCTGAAGAAGACGCTGTACTCGCCAAACGACAGCTGCAAGGCGCGCCTGGCGTTGCGCTCGAATATGGGCGACAGTATAAAACCTATGAGCATTGTCACGGTCGGGAACTCGAACTTGGAAAGCACAAAGCCTATGACGGCAAAGAACAGCATCAGCCACACGTCGACAAGGCTGCGATTGAGCGCGTAGACGCCGACGACGCAGAAAACGCAGACGGCGGGGTAGATGAGAGAGCCCTCCAACTTCGCCACGCCGGCGAAGAGGCGGTACGAGGACATGACGACAAAAAACAACACGACGTTACACATGATAAGCCCGGCGTATACGTTATAGACCGTCTGGGGGGACTCGGAGAAGATCAATGGCCCCGGCGTCAGCCCCTGCACTAAGAAAGCCCCGATAAGAACAGCCGCGCCGGTATCGCCGGGGACGCCGAGCGAAAGCAGGGGGATCATATTGGCCCCGCAGACCGCGTTGTTGGCGGCCTCAGCTCCGGCTATGCCCTCTACAGCGCCTTTGCCGAAAAGCTCCGGGTGTTTCGCGCTCCTCTTGGCGGCGTCATAGCCCACCCAGCAGGCCAGGGCGGGCCCGAGGCCGGGAAGCGCGCCGATAACGCAACCAATGACCGAGCTTCTGAACCAGTGCTTCCAGGAGAGCTTCAAGTCGTCTTTTGTGAACTGCGAGTCCTCTTTGCAGCTTGGCGCCGGGAGATGGGGCATGTTGGTCGTCTTGCGGATGTTGCATACCTGCTTCAAAAGCTCCGAGAACGCCAAAGCCCCTATAAGCAGAACCATGAGGTCTATGCCGCTCGACAGCTTCAAAATGCCGAACGTGAGGCGCGGCGAGGTGAAGACGGCGTCCATGCCCACGCACCCGAACAGCAGCCCGAGACACCCGCCGATAAGCCCCTTTATCATAGAGCGCCCGGCGGCGGACGCGATGATGGTCAGGGAAAACACCATGAGCACGGTGTACTCGGCCGGGCCGAACTTCAGCGCGTATCTCGCTACGGGCTGCGCCACGAGGACGAGCATGACAGAGCTGAAAAGGCACCCGAAGCATGAGGCGAACAAAGCGGCCTTTATAGCCTTGACGGCCTTGCCCTGTTTAGCCAAGGCGAAGCCGTCCGCCACGGTAGCCGCCGCCGCCGGAGTGCCGGGGGTCGCTATGAGGATGGCGGACATACTGCCGCCGAAAGTCCCGGCGTTGTAGGCCGCGAGCAGCATGATAAGAGACTGGGTCGGGGTGATGTAATAGGTCATGGGAATTATCAGGGCGATGGCCATAGTGGCCGTGAGCCCCGGAATAGCGCCCATGACAAGCCCGATAACGACGCCGCCGAACAAATAAATTAAGTTTTCGGGCATCAGAACCGCCATGAATCCGTTCAGTAGCATATCCATATTTATTTGTCCTCCCTCATGCCCCTAAGGCAATTTCATCTTGAGGAGCACGGCGAAGGCCTGATAGATGAGCGGGGGCAGCACAAGGGCGGTGAGGCCCAATTTCCACAGCTTGCGCTGCCCATAGAACCATATCAGCAAGGCCAAAACCGCTATGGTCGCGGGTATGTATGGAACATAATAGAGCGAAAAGGTATAAGCCGCCATGACAAACATGGTAAACAGCGCCAGCTTGACGTCCTCCGCGCTCATGCTGTAAACGGACTGCTCCTCACGCTTGCTTTTATAAACGCCCGAAACAAACAAGCAGACCGAGAGCGCAAATAAAACCAAGGCAATCGTCTCCGGGAACGAGCGAGGCGAGGGGTTGGCTCCCTCGACAAATTCAATCTGCCAAGGGATAATCAAAAAATAAAGCGCGAGCGAGAAAGCGGCCAAAAAACAACCCGCGTATTGCTCCATCCGGCCTTCCTTCAACAAGATAGAACCCCCTTAAAAAACGCCCTTCTCCCAAGCCACAAGCCGCACAAAGCCTCCGTCGGCCATCTCGCAGCGAAATGGGAAGGCCGCTATCGTCATGCGCTTGCCCGTCACGTCGTCGATGTCGCCGCCCGCGTTCTCTATGCTGCATACGCCGTGCTGGGTGAAGAGGCGATGACATGGTTCGTAGTCGGGGAACTCCACCGTCGGATCCTTGCCCGTGGCCTCGCGGTACGCCGTGTCGAGCCAGGGCATTTGCTCTTTGAGCGGGTGGTGCCACAGCGGAGCGTCCGTCGCGCCCCATGTGCCCGTTATGCCCTTGATGTGCTTCTCAAAGATGAGCCACTTGGCGGCTTCGGGGCCCATGCCGGGATAGTAGTTGTAGTATTTGTCGTTGTTCTTGCGCCAGAAATGATGGAAGCCCGTATTGACGACGACCCAGTCCTCCGGGAGAATTTCAAGCCCGTCTTTTTTGGCGGCCTTCTCAAAATCATCCGGCTTCAGCTCGACCCAGACGTTGCCGAGCTTCTTTATCTCGCCGCCGACAGAATCCCATTTTTCCTGAAACTCCGTCAGCAGATGTCGCATATCGAGAATGACGCCCGTGCCGATGCAATGCTCTAATGGAATTTCGTCGAGACTGTAACCGTATCTCTTGCGGTCGACCTCTTCCTCGTGGAGGACGTGGTTCGGGGCGTCCATGTGCGTGCCGGCGTGAAGCGTACCCGTGTAGGTCATAGTGCGCTTATGGAAGCGTCCGAGGTACTGCCCTCTTGGGAAGATCAAATCCTGGCGCGGCCCCGGAAAGGGCCAAAGAGGCGTATCCACGCCCCAGGGCGCGGACAAATCGTGAATCTTGTGCATCTTGCTCTTGTCGAGATAGAAGTTCTTCTTATTGAGCGGCATGTACACCATAATTATTCCCCCTTAAATAAAATAAAATAAAACTTATAGGCTCGCCCGTCTAAGAGACTGTGGCGTAAAATTCGTTGCAGTTTTTGATAAGGTTCATAAATAAGTTGGCTATGGCCTTGTTGGCCGTTATCCTGTAATAAGTCTCGATGTGGCCGATAACCTCGCTTGGGTCGCCGTCTAAGCTGCGCCCGCAAAAGAGAAGCCGCAAATGGTCGTCGGGGACGGCGCCGAATTTGGAAATCCAGCAGTCCTCTATTGTCCTGTTCGACGCGTTGACCTTGGCAAACATTGTTATATGGTCTTCGGACGTGCTGTTCAGTCGCTCCGAAAGACGCGTAAAACTACAAAAATAATCGTAATGCGGCGACGGAAGTTTTATGGTTTTTGGGTCTACCGCTTTGATTTTCTCAATCGACCAATGCCGAGTCAGAATTTCTACAAGGTTATTATGCAAATCATAAAGCGCGTCTATCAGGACGACTATCGAAGATAAGTGTATGGACGCCTCTATTTGCTTTACGTAAAAATCCATACCGGCGTATATGGAGTTGCCCAAAAAAATCCGCTCCAACCCCGCGCCGATAAGCGAGTTGTACACCGGAGTGTGTATCCCCGTCATTATCCCGTTTTTCGGGTTCAGCGTAATGTTTACCGGCACAAAAGGAAACGCCGAGAGAGGCGGGTCTTTGGGCGAGTCGGCGTATCCCGATACTAAAATATCCCGCTCGTCATTCACGGTTGGATTTCCGAACCGCGATATATCGGTTGTATAAAGACTGAAACGCCTGTATCAGCGTGTTCTTTGTGATACTGTGAATGCGCTCGTCCATCTCCTTTGAAAAATACTCGTATCCCCTGTCTAAGGACTCCCCCACAAAGAGCGACGCGACAAATTTTTTGTGCAGGTCGCAGTAAATCGGTACATCGCAGCTTCTGATAATCCCGTCGCAAAGGTCTATTTCCATAATGATGGTCAGGTACTTGTGACGGCTCAGATCTGTTTTTTCCGGCAATAAGGCCATTCCGCTGAACAGATATAGTTTCTTGTCGGCGTCCACGATTTTCCTCCCCCTACGAGTAAAAATTCAGGCGATGCCGAGCATCGGCGCAACGTTCTCCGGCACCGTCAGTTTGGCTTCGGTTTTAGACAGCACGTCCGCCGCCGTGACGCCGGGGGCCAATTCTTTCAGCACGAGACCGGCGGGCGTTTTTTCTATAACGCAAAGCTCCGTTACGATATACGTGACCCTTCCGGCCGCCGTCAGAGGCAGAGTGCATTTTTTGAGGATTTTCGGCTCGCCGTTTTTGGTGCAGTGTTCCATAGTAATGATGACTTTCCGGGCCCCGGAGGCAAGGTCCATAGCACCGCCCATACCCGGGACTATCTTGCCGGGGACGATCCAGTTCGCCAAGTTCCCCTCCTCGTCAACCTCAAGCGCGCCGAGCACCGTCGCGTCGAGGTGCCCGCCGCGTATGAGCGCGAAGGAAAACGCGCTGTCAAAGCAGACCGCGCCATTTAGAAGCGTGGCGAATTTGCCGCCCGCGTCCACGACGTCCTTGTCCTCTTTGCCATTCTCGGGCGCGCCCCCCAAGCCTATGACGCCGTTTTCGCACTGCCAGAACACGTTGATACCCTCCGGCACGTAGTTGGCGACCGTAGTAGGCATACCTATGCCCAGGTTCACCAAGTCGCCGTCCTCGAAAAACAGGGCGGCTCGTCTCGCTATAAGCTCTCTCGAATCCATCTCGTCCGCCCCCTATCCCTGAACCAACATATCCACGACGACGCCCGGCGTTGCGATAATATCCGGGTCGAGCTCGCCCACCGGCACGATATGCTCCGCCTCGGCTATGACAAACGCGCCGGCCAGAGCCATCAGAGGGTTGAAGTTTCGGGCGACCCTGCGGTAGACAAGATTGCCGGACTCGTCCGCCTTCCACGCCTTGATTATGGAAACGTCGGCCTTGAGGGGCAGCTCTAAAAGGTATTTTTTGCCCTCGACCTCTATAACCTGTTTTCCCTCTTCAACCACCGTGCCTACGCCGGTGGGAGTCAGAAAGCCGCCTATGCCCGCGCCGCCTATCCTCATACGCTCGGCGAGCGTACCCTGAGGGACGAGGTTGACCTTCATCTCGCCGCTGATCATCAGCTTGCCGGCCTCGGGGTTGAGACCTATGTGCGAGGCCGTGAGCATACGGACTCTCTTTTCTATGACGAGCTTGCCTATGCCCGGAACGTCCGCCGTCCCTGCGTTGTTCGAGATGACATGAAAATCTTTATAGTCACGCTCGCAGATAGCCTGAACGAGTTTCATGGGCGTCCCGACGTTGACGAAGCCCGGGATCATCAGAGTCATCCCGCTCTTTATCTTGGTCATCGCGACGTCGATAGTCGTTACCTTGGATTTCATAAGCCTCTCCTTCTTATGCTGGTTTCGCCGGCGACATAATGACTATCGTTCTGCAAGCCGCGCTGCCCGTCACGGTAATCGACCGCTCCTCGCCGGGCGCTATGAATATCATATCGCCCTCCTCAAGGAAGTAATCCGTCCCCGCCTTGTCCTGTACGGTCATTTTGCCGCGAAGAACAAAATAGACGCGCTCTTTATCCGCCGAGGCCGACATCGTGGCGCCGCCGTTCGGCAAAAATTCGGAAATAGAAACGTTGAGACCGGCTGTACCCTCAGGTACGCCGCATTTACGGGTTCCCCAGAAATTGAAGTGATTCGGCGCCTCGTAAGCCGTACCTTCGCTCGCTTTAATTAAACGCATGATTATTCATTCTTCCTTTCTCGCCGATTTGTACCGTAAAACGCGTTAATATACAGCCTCTACGACGTCGGCCACGCCCATGCCGCCCGCGACGCACAAAGAGGCCAAGCCATACTTTTGTTTGCGCCGCCTGAGTTCATGGATTAAAGTCACCAATATCCGCGCCCCGCTGCTGCCCACAGGGTGCCCAAGAGCGATGGCCCCGCCGTTGACGTTGACTTTCTCACTGTCAAGTTTTAGCATTTTTATACAGCCGAGAGACTGAGCCGCGAAAGCCTCGTTGAGCTCGATAAGGTCTATCTCGTCAAGCGACATATCAAGCCGCTTCAAGAGTTTTTGGGTGGCGAAAACCGGGCCTAACCCCATAACCTTTGGGCTGATTCCGGCGGCCATGGAGCCTTTTATGACGGCCAAAGGCTTCAGGCCAAGCTCGTAGGCCTTGTCCGACGACATGAGCAAAAGCCCCGAAGCGCCGTCGTTTCGCCCCGACGAGTTGCCGGCCGTCACCGTGCCGCCGTCTTTGAAAGCCGGCTTCAGGCTTGCGAGTTTCTCCACCGCCGTGAGGCGCGGATGTTCGTCCGTGTCAAAAATAACGCTGTCGCCTTTTTTTTGAGGGATAATCACGGGGACGATCTCGTCTTTGAACTTACCGCCCTTTATGGCGCTGTCGGCCTTCTTCTGGCTCTCGTAAGCAAACAGGTCTTGAGACTCGCGCGAAATATCGCACCTCTCGGCCACGTTCTCCGCCGTCACGCCCATGCCGAACACCCCGTAAATATCCTGCGGCTGAGATCGCACCTGCCCCTCGGTCAAGGAGTCCACCAAGACGGCGTTGCCGTTGCCCAAGCCGTACCGCGCGCCGCGCAGATAAAACACCGCGTTGCTCATGCTCTCCGTCCCGCCCGCTATAACGATGTCGGCGTGTCCGCAAAGTATGGCGTCGGCGGCGCTGTTGACGGCCTGCATTCCCGAGGCGCACTGCCGCATAACCGTGTACGCCGGAACCTCCTCGGGGATTCCGCTCCGCAAAGCCGCTATCCGCGCCACGTTAGGCGCGTCTGCTCCCTGGCGCACCTGACCGAATATGACCTCGTCTATGAGACCCGTATCTACGCCCGATTTGTCGACAAGCGCGTTGATGACCACGCTCGCGAGGTCTTCCGCCTGAAAATCCGCCAGCGCGCCGCCGAGCTTCCCTACGGCCGTCCTGACGGCCTCCACAACTACAACTTCGCGCATGGCTTTAGCTTGCCGAGGTCAGGCCGCCGTCCACGTACAAAATCTGTCCCGTGACAAAATCAGCGGCGGGCGACGCCAAATAAACGGCGGCTCCGATAACGTCCTCAACCTTGCCCAAGCGCCCCATCGGGATATTGCGCGTGTACTGTTCGGCGCGCCCAGGCTCGGCCATGACTTTTTCCATCATTTTTGTGGCTATCAGCGCGGGGCCGACGGCGTTCACCTGCACGTTGCTCTTGGCGAGCTCCGTGGCTATGGATTTGGTTATGAGGTCGACGGCGGCTTTGCTCGAGCAATAGGCGCTGTTGCCGCCGGCGTTGGCCCTTATGCCTCTGACGGAGGAGAGATTGATTATCTTGCCGCCGCCCTGCTCGACCATATGTTTGCCGAACACCTTGCAGCTCATCATGACGCCTCTGACGTTCACCGCGTAGAGCTTGTCCCACTCGGCCATATCGAACTCTATGGCCGGCCCCTTGGTGTTGAAGCCCTGAGCGTTTACCAAAATATCCACGCGCCCGAACGACTTAATAGCGTCCTGAGACAGCTTGACAATGCTCGCTTCGTCGGAAGCGTCGACCTGAAAAACCTCTACTTTGCCGTCTGACAGCTTACGCAGACTCTCCGCGGCTTCGTTCAGGCCGTCAAGGTTTCGGCTGGCTATGCCGACTGTCGCGCCCGACTGAAGAAGCCCTCCGGCGATGGCCTTGCCTATGCCGCCCGCGCCTCCGATGACGACAGCGTTCTTCCCCGTGAGATTGAATGGCTCAAACATAAAATTCACTCTCCTCTTTATATATGCTTCTTCAAACCCAGAATCTCGCGGGCTTCAGCCGCCGTAGCTATTTCACGCCCCGCCGCTTTCGCCAATCCTATAGCCTGCTCGACAAGCTGAACATTAGTAGCCAAAACACCCTTCGAGAGATTTATATTGTCCTCAAGCCCGACGCGAAGTCCGTCGCACCCGGCGGAAAGCCCCGCCAGCATCATCGGCATACTCGACCTGCCTATGCCCGTTATAGACCATGTGGAACCGGGCTGAATCTTTGGAAGCAGATAGGCCAAGCTGCCGATGTCGCCGGGCATACCGCCGGGTACGCCAAGCACAAATTGGTAGTGCAGCGGATTTTTCAGCACGCCCTTTTTAACGTAATAGTCGACGTTGCCTATCATTCCGCCGTCGAAAATCTCGCACTCTGGCTTTATCTCAAGCTCCTGAGACGCGTGTCCCAGCTTCTCCAAAAAAGCCGGAGAGTTCAGGAACACGAAGCTGTTGGCCCAGTTCATCGTGCCTGGGTCGTAGGAACACATCTCAGGCTTCAAAATGGGCAAATGTCCGATACGCCACTCGTCCGAGAACTTAGACCCGGAAGTGGTGAGGTTGAGGACGACGTCCACGCCGGCTTTTTTGACGGCCTCGCGCACGGCCTCTACCACGCCGACAAAAATATTGGTGTCCATCGTGTTGACGCCCGCCTCGTCGCGGACGTGGATATGGGCTACGGCAGCGCCCGCTTTCGCCACGGCTACGACATCCGCGGCTATCTCGGCGGCGGTTATGGGCACGTTCGGGTTTTGGGCCTTAGTCGTACCGGCGCCGGTGAGAGCGCAAGTGATGATAAGCTTACCGCTCATAAAATTATTATCTCCTTTACAAGTCTAAATTTACAAGTCTAAATTTGTGAGGCTGAAATTTGGGGTTAAACCGGGTCGTCCATAAACTTTTTGGCTATCTTGAAAATCTCGAAAAGCTGCTTGTCGCGCTTGGCCAGCAGCGCCTGCTTGTCGACGTTCGTATAGTCGTAAAAACCCTTGCCGGATTTAAGTCCAAGTTCGCCTTTTTCGATATGTGAGGCAAGCGTTTTGGGCATGTCCACTTCGGGGGGGAGCGTATAGCTTTTATTTTTGTAGTTATTGGCGGTCATATCGAGTCCGCCGAAATCCGCCCGTTTGCAAAGGCCCAAAACCACGGCGCGGGGGATAAAGCTGGCCTTGACGGCTTTGTCGATGTCCTCGGGGGAACAAAAATCGTTGTCAAGCAGATAAAAAACCTCTTGGTTCAAACACATCTGCATACGGTTGGCTATGTAGCCGCGGATGAACTTCTTCATCAGGACGGGGGTTTTGCCGCACTCTTCCAAAAACGCGACCGTGATGTCGGCGTAAGAATCCGGCGCTTCGGCGCTCTTGACCACCTCTACAAGCGGGATGAGCTGAGGCGGCGCGTACCAGTGGGCTATGACCATTTGTTTCAGGCGTTTCGGGGGGACCAAATCGAACACGTTGAGCCCGGAGGTGTTGGACGCCAATATAACGTCAGGGCCTATGCAAGCGTCAAGCTCCTTGAATAGCTGCAACTTGGCGTCTTTGTTCTCGACTATGGTCTCCATGACGAAATCGGCGCGACTTACCGTTTCCTCGACCGTCGGCTTGAAGGTAACTCTGCCATAGACGTTCTCGATTTGATCTGCGGCGAGCAAGCCTTCCTCGGCAAATGTCTCTATGCTCTTCCTCAGAGTTTGCTTAGCCTTCTCGCGCGTCTCCTCGCTGCGGGTCCACATGGCGACGGTTCGTCCGCCCTGCGCAAAAATCTGAGCCATGCCCGGCCCCATAGTGCCGGCGCCCAAAATCGCGACATGTTTTATCTCGCTCGCGGTTTTCAAAAGTATTTTCCTCCTTGTTTTTTCAGGTAACATTCTCGTCTTTTCAGGTGACATTCAAATAATTCAGACAACAAAAAGAGCCCACCTTGAGGAGTCACAAACTTGCACCCTCAAAATAGGCTCTCTTCATCTGCAATGATACAAAATCATTGCCAGAAGCAAGCTATTTCATATCCGAAAAATTGAAATTTTTATTTTATCTGTACTGAAAATAAAGGACAAAAGCATACGAATAGACTTAAACTTTTTAAAAATATTAACGCACGAAAAGAGGAATGTCAAGAAAAATTTGTAAAACTCCGCCCCATCCAAATATGAATGCTGGAAATATGGCGCTGTCCTAATGTGTTCAGCACCCTGCTATTGACCGCTATTTATCTTCTTTTCATCGAAAAGATACGCAATGAAGCGTAATTGAAAACGCGCGCACCGGGTACACTCGTCTTTTTCGCGTCAGGGTTCCCAGAATAAGAACTGTTCCCAGCCGCTGACGTCCGGCGCGGTTCTCCAATTGAAATAAGCCATGAATATCTGTTTGACCTCCGCGATGTCCGACGTTTTCAGGCAGTGATGAATCAAGGCCCCATTCGCTTGTTTGATCTGCGCCTCGACGCAGTACGGCCCCGGCGTCTTGACCGCCTTTCGGAACAGGGATTTCTTTTCGGAAACCCACTCAATGATCGCCTGTATAAACTGTATGTCGCTCTCGGTGGTTTTCGGCCCCAAGAAAATAAAGTTGACGGGCTCTTCAGTCAGATCGCCGATTGCCTGTTCCACGTCGCGCCATGTGGGTAAAAGGGTCTCAGCCCAGTTGGTTCGGAGTTCCAAAGGCTCCCTGCCCGCCGTATCGGGGAAAAATACCTCTCCGCTCTCGGGGCAATAAAACCCCACACACTGTTCGGCCGCCAGTTTTCGCGCGTGTTCGTGCGCCTCATCCGCCACCGACCAGGCGAAAGCGCAATAGATCACCTCCCTGCCGATGGAGTAATCCGTTACCCTGACTTCGTCTCCCCCGAGTTTGTCAAATTCCTCGTCGGAGAGGGCCAAGGGGCCGTTCATGGGCGGATAGGTTTTTTTCATCTCGGAAAACCAGTTTTGCAACGCCTCCGAGGAGACGGACGGGTCGTCATAGCTGTGCGACTCGCTCCATTGGGTTTGACGCGCGACCCATTCGTCGAAAGTTCCCTGCGACCGCGGCGCGCCGGACAGATCGAACGCCATCAGATCAAAACTCATAGAATCTCCCCCACAATCCAAACAACGCAAAACTCCCACTCGCCGACTTGCCGGGTGATATGTGGAAATAGTCCGCGTACAAAACACCGCGCGGCGAAATCACTACCGCCGCGTTAGGATTATACGCCGCCGCTTCCGCATTGCGGTGGTATTATTACACCTTGCGCCGAGCCGCTTTCGAGCGTTATTTATCAAGCGGCCGTCTTGCGCTTCTTTGAAATGACGTCGACGGCGACAGCGGATAGTAGTACGGCGCCCTTCACGGCCTGCTGCCAGTTCATGTCGATGCCGAGGATAGACATGCCGTTATTCAAAACGCCCATGAATATAGTGCCGACGAGTGTGCCGCCCACTGTGCCGACGCCTCCGTATGCCGATGCCCCTCCGATGAAACAGGCCCCGATAGCGTCAAGCTCGTAGCTTCTGCCAAGATCTGGAAATGACGAATTAAAACGCGCCATGCATACCAATGCCGCCACCGCGGCGAGGAACCCCATATTCGTGTAAGCGAAGAACATCATCCCGTTGGTGTTGACGCCTGACAGTTTTGCCGCCTTCTCGTTGCCGCCCATGGCGTATAGGTATCGGCCAGGCACGGTCTTAGCTGTGTAGTAGTAGTAGACCAATACCACTACCCCCAGCAAAATCAGCACCACCGGTACGCCTCTGTCTGCGCCGAAAGAGTAGAAAGCGCCCATAATCACCGCGCAGATGATAGATAGACGCGAGATCATCCACGTATGGGCCTCTACCTCATATTTTTTGCGAATTTTGCTGAGGCGCTTATAAAATTCTACCGCGACTAATACAGCGCACAGGACAAGGCCCGTTATCAGCGAAACGGTAAGTTTCAAGTCAGGAGCCGCGCCAGCCGGCAGAAAGCTGCCGAAGTAGACGGTGTACGCCTGAGGAAAGGGGGCGATTGTACGGCCCTGAAGCAACACCAACGCCAATCCCCTAAAAGCGAGCATCCCGGCCAGAGTAACGATGAAAGCCGGTATCCTCATATATGCTATCCAGAACGCCTGAAACGCGCCCAAAAAAATCCCCGCCGCCAGACATATAGCGATGCTGAGGTAGATATCGACGTTCATCTTCACGATGAGAGTGCCGCCTATCGCGGCCACGAGGCACACCATAGAGCCGACGGAAAGGTCGATGTTGCCGCCCGTTAGGATACAGAGCAACATGCCGGTGGCTAAGATTATGACATAACCGTTCTGGGCAATAAGGTTTGTAATATTGCGCGGCGCAAAAAGCGACCCCTTGCCTGAGACCATGATCAAGACCTGAAATAGAAGCATCACCGCAACTAACGCGACCAGCATGGGGTTCTTTTTCAAGGCTGCTATTATTTTCATTGTCCGTTACTCTCCTTTGCTCGCGGCGGTTGATCCGAGAATACTGGCCATGATGGCCTCCTGACTGGCCGCTTCGCGTGTGAATTCAGAAACGATACGCCCCTCGCTCATGACGTAGATTCGGTCGCACATGCCAAGCAGCTCGGGCATCTCGCTCGAAATCATCAGCACCGATTTTCCTTCACCGACAAGATCGTTTATGATTTTGTATATCTCGTATTTGGCGCCCACGTCGATTCCCCTGGTAGGCTCGTCCAAGATGAGAATGTCAGGCTCGGTGAACATCCATTTGCTAAGCAGAACTTTTTGCTGATTGCCGCCCGAAAGATTGCCCACGTCCTGTTCTACGCCGCTGCACTTCACCCTGAGTTTTTCACGGTACTCGTTACTCACCCGCGATTCCAATTCGACATCCAAGTGATTTAGGCGGCTCACCTTGGCAAGGTTCGCAAGCGTCGTGTTTATCCTTATGGAATTGCTCAAAATAAGGCCGTTGCCCTTACGGTCCTCCGTCACGTAAGCGAGCCTTTTGTTGATGGCGTCCCTTACCGTCCTGAGGCGTACTTTCTGTCCGTTTACAAAAAGCTCGCCCCTTATATCCTGGCCGTAGCTCTTCCCGAAGACGCTCATGGCCAACTCCGTGCGCCCCGCGCCCATAAGCCCGCTTATACCGACTACCTCGCCGCGACGGACGTTGAAGCTCACGTCCGCGCAGACCTTGCGTTCCTCGTACTGCGGATGGTAGACCGTCCAGTTTTTCACCTCGAACGTCATATCGCCTATTTTGGGCTCGCGCGTCGGGAAACGGCTTGTCATCTCGCGCCCCACCATGCCTTTGATGATGCGCGGCTCGCTCATATCGTCATCGCCCTTGGTCAGAGTCTCTATGGTACGTCCGTCGCGCAGTATCGTGATACGGTCGGCTACCTGCGATACCTCGGAAAGTTTGTGCGATATAAGGATGGAGGTCATGCCCTGAGATTTGAACTGCAACAACAAGTCTAAAAGTTTTTGGCTGTCATGCTCGTTGAGGGACGCCGTCGGTTCGTCCAAGATCAAAAGGCGCACGTTTTTGGCTAATGCCTTCGCTATCTCCGTCAACTGCTGCTTGCCGACGCCTATGTCCTTTATAAGCGTGTGAGACGACTCCTCCAACCCAACCAACCCGACGATATTCAAAAACTCGTCGGCTTTCGCGTAGGTCTCGTCCCAGTCTATGTCAAACATAGAGCCCCGCTCGTTGCCGAGAAACATGTTCTCGGCGATGGTCATGTAGGGCACAAGCGCCAGCTCCTGGTGAATGATGACTATGCCCCTTTTCTCGCTGTCGCGAATCTTGGAGAAGCGGCAAGTCTCACCGTCATAGATTATATCGCCCTCGTAACTTCCATAGGGGTAAATTCCCGATATGATGTTCATAAGCGTGGACTTACCCGCGCCGTTTTCGCCTACGAGCGCGTGTATCTCGCCCTCCGCTACGTCCATACTGACACCGTCAAGCGCGCGTACCCCGGGGAACTGTTTTCCTATTCCCCTTAATTGCAGTAACGTATTTTTCAAAAGGTTTCCTCCTATTTATATTTAGGAAGGTTAATCGTAGGGGCGAACTATAGCCCGTGCCGATAAAAAACGAGCGGCCAAAGGCCGCCCGTAAATCTACTGCGCTAATTGCGCCTCAGTGTAGTAGCCGCTGTTGATAAGCAGCTCTTTGTAGTTGTCCTTCGTGCAGAATACCGGGTCGCACAGATAGGAGGGAATGATTCCCGTACCGTTGTCGTATGTAGTGGTGTCGTTCACTTCCGGCTTTGTGCCCTTGAGAAGCGCGTCGACCATCTTGACCACCTGATTGGCGAGAGTGCGGGTATCCTTGAAAATGGACATGCTCTGAGTGCCGGATAGGATGTTCTTCATCGAGGTGACGTCGCAGTCCTGCCCCGTGAGGATGGGAAAGTTCTGAGCGGTGTAGCCGGCGTCCTTTAGGGCGTTGGTGATGCCGTTAGCCACTGAGTCGTTGGAGGAGTACACGGCGTGCAACTTCGTGCCGTTTGGGCCGTAACCTCTTGATGTGATGAGGTTTTCCATACGTGTCTGCGCCGCTTCGGTGCTCCAGCCGGGAGTGGCGCACTGATCCTTGGCTTTTTGGTCGGACAGCACGGCGAGCTTGCCGCTGTCGATATAAGGCTTCAAAATCTCCATAGCGCCGCCGAAGAAGAAGTTGATGTTGTTGTCGCCCGGGTCGCCGGTAAAGAGCTCGATGTTAAACGGACCGGCCTCGCTGTCAAGCTTCAGCTGATCGCGGATAAACTGACCCTGCAAGGAGCCCACTTTGAAGTTGTCAAAGGTGGCGTAATAGGAAACGGCGTCGGTGTTCATGATAAGCCTATCGTAGGCTATAACGGCTATGCCCTGAGCTTTGGCGTCGGCCAGAACGGTAGTCAGAGCGCTGCCGTCGATGGCGGAGATGACGAGCACCTTGCAGCCGCCTGAGATCATGTTCTCAAGCTGGGCTACCTGAGTGGGAACGTCGTTGTCGCCGCCGAACTGCAAGTCCACCACATAACCGGCCTTCTCAAGTTGCAGTTTCATATTGGATCCGTCTTGGTTCCATCGCTGCAAACTTTGAGTGGGCATCGAAACACCGACTTTTTCGGCCGCTTGGGCCAAACCGCAAACCGACAGAGCAAAAACAAACAACGCTACTGCCATCACCACTACCGAAAGTAATTTTTTCATTTTTCCACACCCCTTGAACATATTTTGCATAGCGCGTGAGCGCATAACAATAGTATTAGGCTATTATCAATTAAGGTTTTTGTCAAGAGACGCGCGCGTAAGTGTCGCTCGTACACTACGAAACGACAGCGCCATAAGAGGTTCGTTACTTATTTGGTTGTCTGCTTATGTTAGACGCCAAGCGTTATGGATATGGGCGACCAAAAATTAAAGACGGGCGGACCAAAATTAAAGACGGGCGGACCAAAATTAAAGACGGGCGGACCAAAATTAAAGACGGGCGACCGACAAAAAAGACGGGCGACCGACAAAAAAGACGGGCGACCGAGGGCGGTCGCCCCTACGAATTGGCGCCATAAAATATTTATACCGGCGGAGCGTAAACTCGCTATTCTATTGCCGTTCTATGTGTTAAAATTACGAAAACAAACAGTGTCGGCTAAGACATCTAAGCGCCGCGCGGAATTAGCCATAGAGATGAAAGAAATTGTGGACGAACTTGTGATGACGGCGGACCGCGCCGAGGCGTCCGGCTTAGTGAGCGAAGCTGACAAGCGTATAGTGCTGGATCATATGGAGCGGTTGTACAGAGAGCTGTTTGCTCAATACGCGGAGTTCAAGGAGGGTGACGTGATGTTGTTACAGGACAGAATTTTGATCTGTGTGGAAGAAGCGGAACTAGAAGGCATTAAGAAAGGCATGAGGAAAGGCATGAAGAAAGGCGTTGAGAAAGGCATCGAGAAAGGCAAAGTCGAAAAGGCTTTTGATGTGGCGCGAAAGTTGCTGGAGCGCGGCATGACGTTGCTGGAAGTCGCCGAGATTGTTGAATTGCCGATAAAAAAGCTCCAAACATTAGTCCCTCAACAGTAAACAAGACAGATAGACAGCCTAAAGCATTGCAAAACAGCAAAAAGGGAAGCCGCAAACTCGCAGATACGAGAGGCTTCCCTTTTGTACATTCTTGTTAAGCCTGAGATTTTTTATGAAACGATCCTCAAAGAAAGAAGCGAAAATATCCCGCAAGGCTCAACGCGGTATTATGACCTTTTGAAATTGAGCAATAATATTCCCATCGTCACGCTAATAACGAAATCCTTATTAGAGAAGACCGCTCGCGCATATTTTTCCCCATTTTTAAGAATTTTATGCTACATTATTCAGCAGGGAATATTTTAATCCATTGCACTGACACTTGGAAGGTGGAGTTTCTATGCGTATCAACCACAATATACCGGCGCTCTATGCCTATAACGCTCTAAGCGATACGAACAATCAACTTCAAAAGGCCATCCGCAATCTTTCAACGGGCTTACGTATCAACATGGCCGCAGACGATGCGGCGGGGCTCGCTATATCTGAAAAAATGCGCGCTCAGATTCGCGGCCTCGACCAAGCCTTACGCAACTCCCAAGACGGTATATCTATGATTCAAACAGCCGAGGGCGCTCTTACCGAGGTACATTCCATACTACAGAGAATGCGCGAGCTCTCTGTTCAGGCCGCTAACGATACGCTTACATCTGAAGACCGCACATACATACAAGGCGAAATAGACCAACTCAAAGGTGAAATCAATAGAATAGCGAACACCACGCAATTCAATAAAAAACTTCTCCTGAACGGCAATGCTTCCGTTCTATGGTCGAGCGATAAGCTCTCGACGTCTGTCATAGTGCGGGGGGGGGGGCGAAAAAGACCAGTTCGGTCAGAAAATATCAACTGAGGGCAACTATATACTAAATATAACCGCAAAACCCGGCGTCGCTCAGGTGCAAAAAAGCCAGATAATGAATATTTCCTCGACCGAAATCATAGCAGTGACCCCGCCGCCTCCCCCTGTGGCCGCGCAGACGATCGATATCGAAACCGGGCTCAACCTCAACGGCGAGGTGTCCGGGCCGGGCTGGGATTTCGGCATCACCGCTCCTAATGTTCTCACCATAACGGGAGACGGAATGTACACGATCACGGGCACCGGCACCGCCACAACAAATCACATTGTCGTTTCCCCCGGCGTGACGGCCATCATAACTTTATCGAACGTCAATATCGACGTGAGCGCGGTTGCCAGCAACTGCGCGTTCGACATGAACGGCGCGTCGGTGAGCCTTTTATTAGACGGTAACAATACGCTCCGAAGCGGCGCCTACCGCGCGGGCCTCGAAGCGCCGTCCGGCGCGACGCTTTCCATCAACAGCGCGGCGGGAAATGGATCGATGAGCGGCACACTGACCGCTGAGAGCTGCAATACGGGAAGCACGAACGCCGAGGGCGCCGGCATCGGCGGAGGTAGCAGAGGTAGAGGTTATAACCCCAACGGCGGCAATATAACGATAAGAGGCGGGACAATCACCGCGAGAAATTTAGGCGGCGGAAACACCGGAGCGGGCATCGGCGGAGGCGAACTTGGTAGCAGCGGCAATATCTGGATTGCCGGAGGCAATGTTACGGCGAGCACCGGCATGAACTCCGCGGGCATCGGCGGCGGTAATGGCGGCGCCGGCGGCGTCATCACGATCACCGGCGGGGTCGTCAGCGCAACAGCGGGTTATCGGGGCGCCGGTATTGGCGGCGGCAGCGGCGGCGCTAACTGTGGAACGATCAATCTATACGGCGGAACGATCACCGCGATCGCCGTTGGCTACCCCCCCTCAGTCGTCTACAACCCCGGCATCGGAAATGGTTATCTCGGTAAGGGTGGTGTTATCAATATCTACAACTCCAATGTCGTTTCGGGAGACATCGCCGCCGGCGTCATCAATTGGGCAAACGGGGATTCCATTACAGCTCAGGGCAATAGCGTGCCTGGCAGTGTCCCTATCGGTGGATCCTTAAGCGGTACGGCGCCAGCAATCAACCGGCCCACAGGGGCCGTTCCGCCCCCTCCGGCGGACCCGGTTCCCGGCAACGTCGCCTTTCCGCCGGCGACCTTTTGGACTTTGAACGATATCGTCAAGACCCTTGCCGACATACCGGAGTTTTATACGGATAGCGGCGTTTTTACCGTGCGGGACCCGCAGACGCTTACAATCTATCAAGGAGACGGCGAGAGTGTGGGCGTGACGCTGTACGCGGACGACACCATGTACAGTGTGGCGAGGAAAATTAACGATGCCATCGCGTTCAGCCTCGGCCAAAGCCGTTACACGGACGCGGGCGGCCAGTTCTGCACCATCGCCGACGGGACGCCGAACACGTCTGAGAGCGTCGCAACGCATGAGCATATCCACGACGACGCCGGCTTTAATGTTGGCTTCAATAACTATTCGACAATGCTCGTCCGCAGCGCCATCCCCGGCGCGGGCGGCGAACTGTATTTTTCAGGCGACGAAGACGTGCTTCAAGCCCTTGGCCTAAACACAATCCAACAGTCAAAAGAAAGCGAGTTCACCGTAACAGTCTACGACGCCCACAGCGGCAAACTCGTCAACGAGACGCAAACCGTATCCGGCAACGTGATATACGGAGCCATAACCGACAATATAGACGTGAAGTTCAACCCATTGGCTAATATAAACGTGTCATGGAACGAGAGAACTAAAAGCTACAACTTCTCCCAAATCTCAGAGCCCTACACGACTATAGTTCACATAGCGAACAACGAAACGGTGCTGCAGATAGGAGCGAACGAACAGGAAGACCTGACGATACGCTTGGGCAATATGAGCGCGTCAGCATTAGGGCTTGACGGTATCTTGGTAATCTCTCGCGAAACAGCCGCCCGCGCCATAACGAAACTCGACGCCGCTATTACAAAAGTCTCAAAACAACGCGCGTTACTTGGCGCGTACCAGAACAGGTTAGAACACACAGTCACCAACCTGACAACAGCCTCTACAAACACGACGGCCGCGGAAAGCCGTATCAGAGACGCCGATATGTCTAAAGAGATGCTGAACTTCACGAGATTGCAGATTCTTATGCAGTCCGGTACCTCTATGCTCGCTCAGGCTAACCAGCTTCCGCAAACCGTCATCGGCCTCATTCGAGGATAACTGAAAAGGATTCAGAGAGACGCCGTTATAGGGATAACAATATTTATGAACATGGCTATAGAAGACACGGCCGTTTCATAAAAAATTTCAGGCTTAACAAGAACGTACAAAAGGGAAGCCTCTCGCGTTCCGCGAGTTCGCGGCTTCCCTTCTTGCTGTTTTGCAATGCCTTAGGTTGTTTAGCCGTCTTGTTTACTATCGAGGAACTAATGTTTGGAGCTTATCTATCGGCAGTTCAGCAATCTCGGCAACTTCCAACAACGTCATGCCGCGCGATAGCAACTTTCGCGCCATATCAAAAGCCTTTTCGACTTTGCCTTCAGCTCTGCCTTTCTCAATGCCTTTCTCAATACCTTGCTCAATACCTTGCTCAATGCCTTTCTCAATGCCTTTCTCAATGCCTTTCTCAATACCTTGCTCAATGCCTTCCTTGATGCCTTCCTTGATGCCCTTCTTAATGCCTTTTAGTTCCGCTTCTTCCGAATATGTCAAAATTCTATCCTGTAACATCACATCCCCCTCCTTGAACTCCGCGTATTGAGCAAACAGTTCTCTGTACAACCGCTCCATATGCTCCAGCACTATACGCTTGTCAGCTTCACTAACTAAGCCGGACGCCTCGGCGCGGTCCGCCATCATTACAAGTTCGTCCACAATTTCTTTCATCTCTACGGCTAATTCTGCGCGGCGCTTGGATGTCTTAGCAGACACTGTTTGTTTGCGTAATTTTAACACATAGAACGGCAATAGAATAGCGAGTTTACGCTCCTCAAGCTCTTTTATATTATGCTCAAGAAATTTGAACGACTTCACTTTGTAATTATATTGTTCACCGTCAGAAAACTCTAAAGAAAGCGTTACTTCATCCGGTGTTTTTTTAGTAGTTTCCCAATAGATAATCCTTGCGCTTGGGAATTTTATCGATATTTTACTCCCGTCCTCCGATAGCGTTTTTGTACGCAGGGCCTCAGCCAAGCCATACTCAAAGACGCGGACAACGATACTTTCGTCGTCCCCTATCTCAGCTTCGATATGATAAGCGTATACACCACCTATGATAATGATGGTGTCTGATTGGAGGCGACGTAACTTTTTCGATACGGTTTCAGTGTTGGGATAATCAACAGTGCTGTCTAACGGGTGATTTGTATCAAACAGACCGTTGATGAATTGAATGACCGCTACGCTCGACAATCTTATCAACTGCTTCAAGATCAAGTCAAAGATCTGCGCCGTATCGCGCTCTTGTTTTTTGCCTAACTTTTTCGTCACTGTACGACATCCTCCCGCTTTACTTAACCATGCCGCTATTTTACAGCGAAAAGTAAAATACCTCAACAAGACATTTTTAACGATGTGTTCTTGATGCAGTGTTTTCGAAAAGACGAGTGCCGTTTGGAAAGTGAAAGTTTATGAACTCGATATAAAGCTGAGAACCCTATGAGTAGGGGCGACCGCCCTCGGTCGCCCGTCTTTAATTTTTGGTCCGTCCGTCTTTAATTCCCTGTCACCCGTCTTTAATTTTTGGCCCGTCCATACCCATAACGCCTTTATCGTTTCGGGCACTTCCTGCGCCAGGGGCAAGACCTGCAATGTTCGCGCATGGCGATCCAAGGCCCCCGCGCCGCAACGTGGGCGGCCTCCGCGATTTGGCCGCGCAAAGCGTCAAACTCCGCCCGACCCGGGCCGAATGTTTTGCGTTCTCTCAACTCTCCGCCGGCGCGCAAGAATACAAGCCCCACGTCCACGCCGCAGGGGTCGTCAGGGCACATGAGTGTCGTGGCAAGCGCGTAAAACGCGAGCTGACTGCGATAAAGCTCCGCCGGCGCGTGGTTTTGAGTGCTTATCTTATAGTCTCTCACGTGCCATCTCCCGTTTTCCATCCATATAGCGTCGGTCGCCCCTACCAATTTCAGCATGGGCGGCGGCTTGCCGTTGTTTGCCGCCGGCGCCTCGCCTTGGGACGCCGGTTGTTCTATTGCTAAGCTGAACGCGTTCTCGCGCAGGAGCTCGCCTCTTTCCAACGCGGCCGATACGGCTCGCCCCTCGCTTGACGTTGCGAAAGACGTGAGCCATTCTTCCAATGTTTTTCTGTTTTTGGCGCTGCGCCACGCGCCCCTTAGCGCCGTCGGCATAATAGACAGAGCGCGAGAATTCTCGCCCGTCCACTTCGAAAGAGTCTCTTCCTTCATATCCCATCGCGCCAAAATCCAGTGCGCCAGCAAACCAAGCTCGGAGCCGCCGACGCGTCCGTCGTTGTCGCTTAGCTCGTCCGGGGTTTCCCAGCGCAAATCGACGCCCTGTCTATATCGCCTCCTCCAAGCGAACGGGCACCACTCGAAAAGCGCAAACGACGTAGCCGAAAAGCTCGATAGCGATATGTCGGCGTCAGAGCTTGGCAGGGAAAGAGCCTTCGATACGGCGGTCCGAATCGGCGGCATAGATATTTTTTTGACTTCGGCCTCCGACGAATCATCCTTTGGCGCGTATACTATCTGTACGTTTTCCTCAGCGGATTCGTCCAACCATTTGAGAGTCCAGGAAAGCCAGCTGTTCTTTGCGGCAGTTTGGCCGCTCTTCGTCTCGTTGATTTTTCCGCAGAGAATCAGAGAGTCCTGCGCGCGCGTGGCCGCCACATAAAAAAGGCGCTGGCTCTCCTCTATTTCCGCGCGCTCTGAAAGTACGCGCTCCCACTTCAGGCTGCTCGGAGGCGCCTCGCCCTCGCCGATCATATCAGGTATGGCCGAAACGACTACGCCCATCGTTTTAGACGCGGCTATCTGTTCGGCGTTACCGCGCCCGGGCCTGCGGTCCATGCCCGCCACGGCCACCACCGGAAACTCGAGCCCCTTGCTGCCATGCACCGTCATCACATGAACGGCGTCCGTGCCGCTCTCCATCCATTCCGGCTCCACCATTTCGCGCCCCCCCGACAGCGCGGCTCCAAGCCAGTCCGCGCAGCCTATCAGGCTCGGCGATATGCCGCTTTCGTACTGCCGCGCCAGAGACACGGCATGGACGACGTTAGCCGTGACGCGCGCTCTGTCGGAGGCCTCGTAGCGTGACAGCCATCTTCTGTCCTCCAAAAGGCGCGACAGAACGGCGGACGGCCCGCGCAGGCCTCCAAGCCGCCTTAGGGCGGAAATTCGTTCAGCCGCCTCGGGGAGGCGTTCTGACAATAGCGTAAAAAGAAGACGCTTGTTTTTGTCGGAGACTTCTTTTTTCAGCTCGATACAAGCCTGAATATCTTTTTGTGAAGCGCCCGAAAACGGTGACGAAAGCCAACCGGCAAGCGCGGATTCGTCATTGGGAAACGCCGCCGCCTTCAATGTGTTCACTATATCGGCGATTTCGCCTCGGGCAAAATAACTCCTGCTCTTTTCGAGCACAACCGGTATGCCCTCTTCCGCAAACGCGGCCTCTAACTGAGCGTATCGCGCTCTGCTCGGGGTCAATACGGCAAAATCGCGCCAGCGTACAGGTCTCAAAAGGCGCTCTTTTTTGTCCCAGACGGTCCTGCCCTCCGAGCTCCACGCGGCCAGCATACGCGCTAATTTTCGCGATAAAAGCTCGTCGGAAGCGCCAAGAAGCAGAGTGAAGGGCTCTACGGACGCCCCGTCCCGCAAGCCGCCGCCGCTATCGGTTGGACGCTTCGGCGCGGTGAGCGGCTCGAATTTTAGCCCTTTCATTTTCTCATCGCTCCCTAAGCCGTTTTCCCAGATATGCGCGAACAGACTGTTTGTGCGCTCCAAAAGAGACGGGCGCGTCCTGAAGCTGACGTCGAGCCTGACCTCGGAACCGGACTGGCGCGCCTTTTCGACATAATCGGCAAAGAGGGTCAGGTCGGCGTGACGAAATCTGTAAATAGCCTGTTTCGGGTCCCCGACCAAAAAGAGCTTAGCGCCCTCTTTTTTTCTCAGGGCGGCGAGCATGGCGTCCTGAAGCGGGTCGGTGTCCTGAAACTCGTCTATCATTATGTGCTGAAAACCCTTTGTTTTTGCGTCGCTCGAGACGGATATAGCGGCAAATCTGATGAGGTCGTTGAACGACAGAAGGTCGCGGCGGCGTTTTGTTTCGTCCCACGCGCGCCAAGCGAAAGCGCAAAACCGCAAAAGCGCCGCGCGAAGACGCTGCTCTGTGGGTGATAGCGGGGATAGCGGAGACGTAAGCGTGGACGTCAAAATATCTTTTCTGTCGGCTTTCCAGTCTGTGATTTTCCCCCCTAACGCATCCTCTATTTTCTCCTTGAAAATCTTAGGGAGAATTCCGCTTAAGTTTTCGCATATATCTAAAAAAAAGAGCATTTGGTCTTCTATCTGACTTTCTATCTGGCTTTCTATCTGGCCTTCTGTTTGGCTTTCTTCTGACATTTTCTCGTAGTGTTTTTCCATCACGGAGGCGAGCGCAACGGCGCCGGCGGAGCCTTTTGCCTTTTGGCGCTCCGCTCTGAGCGCGTTTTCGAGTTCTTGAAAAATTTCGCGCCATTTTTCCCACGTTTCGCGCCACTCTACGCTTAAAAGTGACGCTATTTTAGACCCGACCGCCCTGCTTTGGGGGTCTGACGGAGACTCCGCCTGAAGCGACCATTTCAGAAGAACGTCAGCGTCGCGCCCGAGGGACGCGTTGAGCTCCGCCACGTCGCGGGCGAGGTCACAGAGCCTGCCCGTTCCCCATTTTTCAAGCGCGGCAATTACAAATTCGTCTTTTTCCAATTCCGACGCCGCGCTGCGCAAGTCATGCGAAAAAGGGCTCGCAAAACGGGACAGCAACGTCATATCGAGCGCGCGTGACAACGCGTCCCAGAACGAATCTTCCTGGGGCGACGACAAGACGGACGCGTGCGGATCTATATCGAGCGACAGTCCCGACTCCCTGATAAGACGAGACGAAAACGAGTGAATCGTCGATATCCAAGCGTCGTCAAAGCCGTTTTTTATGGATTTTGTATCTATGGCGCGAGCGTTGTTTCCGGCCGGGTTGATTAAATTGATTGAATTTATTGTCTCTATGGTTTTTTTACGGATGCGCTCCTGCATTTCGCGGCTCGCGGCCTCCGTGTATGTCAACGTCAGGATATTTTGCGGCAAACAGGGCTGAAGCGCGGACGACGACAATAAAAGACGCGTGAAGCGCGAGGATAAAGTCCAAGTTTTGCCCGTACCCGCTCCGGCTTCGACCGTTATGAGCTCGTCATTGCGGCTGACGGCCGACCTCTGGCCTGCTGGCGTATCTTCGGGTAAAATCGTGTCTATGTAGTCTGTCATTGCTTTAGGGGATTTTATATTTGCGCGAATCGGATTAGACATTCATTCTTTATACTCGTATGTCAAAATCTCCGCGTCGCCCCAGAGTTTTTCGATTTTGTAAAAATCCCGCCCCTTCCGGCTGAACACGTGAACTATGACGTCCCCGGCGTCAACGAGGCGCCAGTTAGAGCTGTTCCCTCCTTCTATGTTGGTCTTTCGGCCAAGTTTGGCAAGCGATTCCTCGGCGGCGTCCACGAGCGTCCTCATATGAACCTCGGAGTTTCCTGTAGCCAAGATAAAAACATCGGCAAACGTTCCGGTGTCCCCTAAACCCAAACCCACAATCTCCTGCCCCTTTTTGTCGGCCAAAGCCTCACAAACCGCGCCGTAATCAGCAAGTGTACTCATTAAAAGTCTATTCCCTCCTTAAAATACGAGCCCATCCAAGCGCTCGAATAAATTGTCCTTGTCGTGCCCTATGATGACTGATACCATTGTGACGGTGCGGCTTCTCTGAACAAGGCTTTTGTTGGTGATACCGCAGAGCTTAGCCAAGGCTTCGGCGGAGCGCACGTCGTCCTCGTTTGCGTTGTCGGGGTAAAAAACGCTTGAGAAACGATAGTCATAATGCCTTGCGTTGCCGCTGTATACCACGTCTACTCCTATTTTCTGAAACGCCTGAGAGCCGCGCTGACTGACGCCTTTAGCTCCGTCCCCGTTCAAAACGCCTATCTTCCCGACCTGCCTCACAAGCTCTAATGTGGACTCTTGGTCAAGAGGCGTCTGAACTTCCTCCTGGGCGGCCGATAACGCTTCCGGCGCCACGATTTCGCCGGCTAACCATTTTGATGTCTCTACGGTGTCGATAATCCAATAGCTCAGGTTTCCGATATACGAGGCTTTCCCGGGCGCCATATAGAGCTGAATGCGTTCTCGCGGAAGCTGATTTGCGAAGGCGGCCAATCTCAGGCTTTCCACCGGCGTCAAATCCGTGTTGACGGCGGATATGAACTCTTCTATAAGGCTTGGGATTTTCATTATGATAGACGGGGATTTCAGTTTATCCGTGACTATCGCCATGAACTTTTGCTGGCGCTGAACGCGTCCTATATCGCCCAAGGGGTCGTGACGAAAGCGGACGTACTCCAAGGCCGTTTTGCCGTTCATATGCTGGCGTCCTCTTGGGATGTTGATAAACAACTTGCCGGAGTAGTCCGTGTACTCCAATTTTTTCTCCACATCTATGTCAATGCCGCCTATCAGGTCTATCATCCTCGGAAATGTCTTGAAGTTCAGCTCCACAAAGTAGTTTATGCCGACGCCGAGAAGGTTCATGACGGTTTCCCGCAAAAGGCTGACGCCGCCGTAGACGTAAGCGTGATTTATTTTATCCCATCCGCGGCCGGGTATGAACACCCGCGAGTCACGCGGAATAGACAATATGCGCACAGACTGAGTGTCTTGGTCAAAGACGGCCAACGCGACGGTGTCAGCGCGCCGCGTCGCGTCGACGTCGTCAAGGCCGATAAGCAGGACGTTCACCGTACCCATTATGGGATCTATATTCAGCGCGGCCGGGTCGTTGTCAGAACCCTCTGTCGAATTGGGCACGACCTCCGCCCCCCCGTCGCTGACCGGACTTGGCGGCACAGGACTGAGCCTGGCCTCTACTCCGGGCGTTCTCAAAAAGCCGAACACCTCCTGAAGACGCCAAGCCACTCCGCAAGCCGTCGCCGCTACTATCATGAATATGATAAAAATTATCTTGAGAATCTTCAACTTCCAACGTCCTCCCGCATTTTATAAAGCCCGCAAGATTCAATATAACTCTCCACGAGATGTGGAACAAGAAAACGAATACTCTGCCCTTTGCTCGCGCGCGTCCGAATCTCGGTGCTGGATATCGCAAACTGCGGAATTTCAACAAGCTCCAAGGCATCCCTGATCTCACGCGGCAGGAAATCGAGCCCCGCCACCAAATACCCGGGCCGAGTCGCCGTAACAAGAGTGCAAAGTTGCGGCAGACGCATATATTCTTTCCATGTCTCTATGCCTAAAAGAGCGTCGAGGCCCGTTATAAAAAAAATCTCTCTTTTCGCGCGCCCAGGCTCAGCTATAAACTCCAAGAGCGTATCGACAGTGTGAGACGGGCGCGCGCGGTCTATCTCTGTCCTTGACACGGAAAACTCCTTCACGCCGGCCGTGGCCAAAAGCGTCATAGCGTAACGGTCTTCGGCCGATGTCACGCGCCTGTCCCTTTTGTGCGGCGGTTCTCCGGTGGGCACAAACACGACTCGCTCTAATCCTAATTTCCGTCTGCATTCCTCAGCGGCCAGCAAATGGCCGTAATGAATCGGGTCAAAAGTCCCGCCCATAATGCCGATTTTTTCACTCACGCCTCATCACGCCCTTTATGAGGGTTTAATTATTCCACTATTTTATCAGGTTGAAAGTCAAATTCCACGTCTCCGATGTAAACTTTATCTCCGGCAATCGCCCCGGCTTCTTCCAACGCTTCCTCAACTTTGAGTTTTTTAAGCACGCGCGCAAACTTCATCAGTGCGTCGTCTTGGTCAAAATCTATACGGCTGACCGTCTTTTCAAGGTTCACATGGCCGACCTGAAAACTACCGTCGGTCAGCCTGACTATATTTACAGGTTCAGGCGTCGTGCCGCGCCGTTTGAGTTCGGGCTTCACTTCGATAAGGGGTATTATTTCGTGCTGGGGCGCTGAGGCGGGGCTTTCTTGATACAGCCTCACCATTTCTATAATTTCATCTATAAGCGCCTGTATCCCGTCCCCGTTTTTCGCGCTGACAAAAAGACATTTTTGCCCGATTTTTTCCATCTCGAGCGCTAAAATCGCGGCCGTTTTTTCGGTCCCCGGGATGTCTGTTTTGTTTCCTGCCACTAAATAAGGATGTTCCGTAAGAGACGCGCCATAGGCTGAAAATTCGTTTCGCACGACTTCCCAGTCTTTGATTATGTCTTTCTCGCTGAGGTCGAGGACGTGAATCAAAAGTCTCGTCCGCTCCACATGCCTCAAAAAATGATGCCCAAGCCCCTTGTTGTCATGAGCTCCCTCTATCAGCCCCGGAACGTCGGCTATTATGACCTGTTGGTCGTCGACGGCCAAGACCCCCAGGTTTGGGGATAGCGTCGTGAACGGGTATCCGGCTATCTTTGGCTTCGCTCCGCTTATGGCGGCCAAGATGCTGGACTTTCCGGCGTTAGGCAAGCCCACAAGCCCTACGTCAGCTATGAGCTTCAGCTCGAGCAAGAGCGTTCTTTCCTCGCCCTCGTCGCCTTTTTCCGCGAAGCGCGGGGCGCGCCGCACGGACGACGCGAAATGCGCGTTGCCGCGCCCGCCGCGCCCGCCCTTTGCCGCCACGAAACGCTGTCCCTGTTCCGTCATGTCCGCCAATATCTCGTTGCTGTCCGCGTCGCGCACGAGCGTGCCGCAAGGCAGGTGAATTATCAAATCCGAGCCGTTGCTGCCCGTTTGCATGGAGCCCTTGCCGTGTCCGGCGTGTCCGGCCTGAAATCTTTTATCGTACTCAAAATCGGCAAGCGTAACCACGCCGCCGACCGTCTCGAAAATGACGTCCCCGCCCCTGCCTCCGTCCGCGCCGTCAGGCCCGCCCTTTGGGAGATATTTTTCTCTGTGAAAGCTGAGACAGCCGTTTCCGCCCCTGCCGGCCTTCACTGTTATTCTTGCCAAATCTACAAATTTCAATCTTCAACACCTCAAAATTATTATTACGTTTTTATTCCGTTCGTTTGTTCAGTTCTTAGTTTACTACGCTTTTTGAGTTTTTATCTTATTCCGCCTAATTCCCATATATTTTCTTTTGCCACATAGCTATCAGGCGGTACAGCTCAGCCAAACTGCTGAAAATATCGAAAAAGGATTTTCCATTTAATAATTTAACAATTTCCACTTTTTCCATTTATTGATATAAAATAAATATAAAATAAAAAAGAGGGCATTGACAAAATCGAGCCCGCCCTGACGCTGATGAAGGACAAACCGCGCGACGCCATCAAACCTGTTGTAACAATCAAGTATAATTAATTTGCATACCGAAAGATGCCGAGCCGACCGAGGCTCGGCATCTTTATTTTCTGAAAAGATTAATTCGAACGCCCCGCAAGTGATATAATCAAGTCTTAGAATTTGGATTTTTGAGTTTGAATGGGGGATTTTGTTTTGGCGTCAATTGCGGTTAAACCGTGGTGGAGAGAGACTATCGAAACGGTTATATGGGCTCTCGTGTTGGCTCTTGTCATAAGAACTTTTGTGGTGCAGGCGTTTTGGATACCGAGCGGCTCCATGATACCTACTCTTCAGGTGGGAGACCGCGTGTTGGTGGCCAAGTTCTGGACGTGGTTTATGACGCCTAAACGCGGTGATATTTACGTGTTCAAATTCCCCGAAGACCGCTCGCGCGATTTTGTAAAACGCATAATAGCCATCCCCGGCGACACGGTTGACATAAAAGGCGGCGTTGTCTACGTAAACGGCCAGCCAACCGAAGAAAACTACGTCGTCAACAAAGACCGCTACAATATGAGACCCAACAAATTCTACCCCACTGTTCCATTCACTGTGCCCGAAGAAAAATATTTCGCGCTTGGCGACAATCGCCCTAATTCTCAAGACGGCAGATTTTGGGGCTACGTCCCGGCGGAGGACCTTCACGGCCCCGCGTTTTTCAGGTACTGGCCCCTGTCGCGCATAGGCGTTCCGCGTTGAGTGTATATACGTTTTATTGATGGGAAGAACTGTATGGTATCCCGGCCACATGGCGCGGGGGGAGCGAAAACTCGGAGAAGTCGTTGATAAATTGGACGTTTTGGTGGAGGTGCGCGACGCCCGCGCGCCTTTTTCTACGTCGTCCCCTCTCATGTCCGGCAAAACCGGCCTCTTGCGTCTAAAACCCGTATTTCTTGTTTTATCCAAAAAAGACTTGGCCGACCCCGACCGCACCGGCGTTTGGCTCGATAATTTACGCGTTGGTATGAGCTACGCGGACGTTAGGGCTTTTGACCTTCACAACGACAGCGTCGGTTCACTGATTTCCGCGCTTGTGAAACTGCGCCCCGTTCACCGTGAGCTTCGCGTCGGCGTCATAGGCATTCCTAACGTTGGCAAATCCATGTTTTTGAACAAGCTCGTAGGACGTTCCCGCGCTAATGTCGGGGGTATCCCGGGCATAACGCGCGAGGTGGGCTGGTATAAGGGCAACGGCTTTTTGGTTGTGGATTCTCCGGGCATTCTGGACCCGCACTCCGAGCCCGGCGTGCACCAAGTTTTGTCTTGGTTGGGATGCGCCAAGGCGGACGTTGTGGGCGGCTACGAGAACGCCGCCGTAGGGTTGATTCGCTTCTTGCATGCACGTCTTCTCTGGGATAAAGTTACGGATGTATGGGATTTGCCCGATTCCGGCGACGCGCTCGAATTGGTCGGGCGGCGCTTGGGGTGCCTCGTCGCGGGGGGCGTCGTGAACAGAGAGTTGGCGGCGCGGCGATTTCTCGATTCCTTCGCGTCGGGCAAATTAGCTCCCGTCACTCTGGAACTTCCGGGCGACCCCATACTTAATACATGACGCGCGACGAAACCATAAAATTCATTGAAAATTTTGACGGACCTTTTGCCGGCACGGATGAGGCTGGGCGCGGACCCTTAGCGGGACCTGTAGTGGCCGCCGCCGTTATTTTGTCACGGGAACAAGAGCGGGAGCTGCTAAGGTTTGGGCTTCGCGACTCGAAGAAAATGATGGGAGCGCAGCGCGAAACTGTTTTTGCAGCGATGGAGAGCATGGGCGTCGTGTGGTGCGCGCAGGCCGCGAGCGTGGAGAGAATAGCGAAGACCAATATTCTGGCGTCTTCTCTCTGGGCTATGGCGAAAGCGACCGAAAAATTGCCGCTTCATGCCGATATAGTGGTTGTTGACGGTCTATACGCCTTGCCGGAGCTCAATAGCCTTTCTTTCGTCCGCTCTCTCCCTTTAGTGAAGGCCGACTCGGTAATCCCGGCTGTATCCGCCGCCTCTGTCGTGGCCAAGGTCCTGCGAGACCGCGTGATGGACGCCCTCGATTCCGTCTATCCTCAGTATGGCTTCGCAAAGCACAAAGGCTACCCCACAAAACAGCACAGAGAGGCCGTCATAAAGTTCGGCCTCTCCCCCGTACACAGAGCTTTATTCTGTAGAAAATTATTTATCTCAAACTTCTAAACTACTCGTCATGCAGTTGTCCGGAATGAAAGCGCCATACTTAAAGAGATTGAACAGAATCTGAGAATGTCGAGATTTACTGGGGAGATGAGGTTGGAGTAGGGGCGGGTCGCCCCTACGAGAAACCAAAAAGCGATTTAAAGCCGTTTGAGTGCTTGAGTTGAAGCTGCTCAAGGCAAAGAGAATTTTGCTTCAGGTGGAAAACTATGCCATATCACTTGTTTCTTTCACGAAAATCTCTTTTGGGATCATGCCGTGGATTCCTTTGTTGCCATCTACGATTTGCGTTACTCGGAAATCGACCGCGAGGCTGCAAAGGACGTATGCCTCCTCCCGAGAGAGCTTTTTGTGCGTCATCAAAAATTCAATGGAGTCACGGAGCGCGATTTTCATCGCCTCGTTGAGATCGGCGTGGAAACCCATCACGATCCAATGAGTTGGGGTTTCTGCCATTGGGCGCTCCAGCTTCAGATTTTTGCGAACGACGAACTCCAGCTCCACACTTTCGAACCAGGTTTCAGAGGCAGTGATGCAGACCTCGCCATCTCCTTGGCAGCCGTGTGCGTCGGCCGCCAGGAACAGCCCTCCGGGAACGTTGACGGGGACAAAAAGCGTCGTTCCCGCTATCAGTTCTTTGTTGTCCATGTTGCCAGCGAAGTAGTCCGGTACCGCGGGCGGTCTTTTTTCTCCAGGTCGAGGAGCCAGCGCCATAGTTCCGAGGAAAGGCCGGAGCTTCACCACGATGCCCGGCTCGAATTCGGCCGTCTTTTTATCTGATGAATAGCGCAGTGTCTTGAACCAGCCCTCCCGAAAACCCTCGGGCAGTCCGCCGATCTTCATTTCGTCCGGGTAAATGTAGGAAACGCCCCAGTCTCCGGGCACAATTGATTTGATGCGTATCTCTAAGGTGTCGCCGGGCTCCGCTCCGTTGACGTAAAAAGGGCCGGTGAACGCGTAGGAGCCGTTGCCGCGTTCCTGAATGTCTTTGCGCAACGCGATGAGATCGCGAACTGTCATGTCGGCAGTGAGTTTCCCTTCCAGTAGCATGACCGTGTTAAACACGACGGTATCGCCGTCGTCGATGGTAAGGACGGGGGGAATAGTGCTTTCGAGCATCCCGTTGTAAGCCTGTTCGGGAGCGATTTTGAAGACGTGTGTCTTTGCCTCGGAAACCCGTGGCAGAAGCAGCACGGCAATACAACAGGCCAGCGTTAAAAGAAGATCAACCCACTGCATGATATTCACCTCGAAAAGAAATTTATACTGAGTAAAAGTTACACGATGGCCATAATGATATTTTATACCGGCATCATCCAAAGATCTTTTCCATGAAAGCCGCGTCATTAGGTTTGGTGACTTTGCTTACGGCGACCATGACGACAGCCGAAACCACTAATCCCCATACTAACGGATTGAAGCCAAGGGGGTTGGGGTTGGGTTGCAGGTAGAGATAGATTAGAGTCACAAAACCGCTGATCATGGAACACAGGCCGCCTGAGGGAGAACCGCCTTTCCAGAAGAAGCCCAGCAGGATGGGGACGGTGAAGGACGCCGCGAAGCCGGAGATGGCGAACATCACAATATCTTGAAGGAACCGCGGGGGGTTGAGGGCTAGGAACATGACTAAAAGGCTGATGGCGACGGCTGAAACATAGCTGATAGTTCGGATCGTGGCAGGACTGGCGTTAGGATTGATGTTACGCTGATAAATGTCTTTCATGATAGCACCGCTGGTGGAGAGGATCAGGGAAGAGACGGTGGACATGACGGCGGCGAATGGCGCGGACAAGAGCAGGCCGGAGAGGATGTCACCCGTGTATTGCAGGACGATGGTGGGGAAGATTCTGTCGGGCACGTCAATTGATGGGATCAGCGCACGCGCGGCCAAGGCGCTGGCGAAAAGGGAGAAAAACCATACGAGCGTGATCAAACTGATTAGAGCCCCTGCCCTTTTCAGGGAGTACATGTCTTTCACGGTGAAAATGCGTGTCACGACGTGCGGTTGGGCTATGACGGCCACGCCCAAGACGAAGAAGGTGGAAAACGCCGTGGGAAGCGGAAGGAAATTTTTTGGCCCTGGAGGAACCAGTAATTGAGGATCAAGCCCACGCAAGGTCTCGGTAATAGCTGCCAGTCCGCCCGCGGCTCTCACCATAACAACGGCTATGGCGACAGATCCGCCCAGCATCAGCAATCCCTGTAGAATCGTGTTGTAAGCCACGCCGCGTATTCCTCCTACGGTTGTGTAGACTCCAACCACGACAGCGAAAAAGACGATGGCCCAGAAATACGACATGCCAGCGAAGGTCTCAAGAATACGCGCCGCCGCCACGTACTGCGACACCATGTAGGCAATGCCGAAGATCAGAATTGACAGGGCGGCACAGATACCCATAAGACGGCTTTTGAAACGTTCGACGAAAAGATCGGGCAGGGTGACGCATCCATAGTCAGAGGCGAAGCGGGCGATGCGCCGCCCTATAGCCAGCATACCGATCATACCCAGCACTCCGGCCCCAGCCTGCCACAAAAGAGCGGTCCAGCCCATAGAATAATAAATGGCTGGGGTCCCGATGAAGGTTCCTCCGCTGGTCCACGATGTCGCCCAGATGAAAGCCACCAGCCATGGGCCGAATGAACGTCCGCCAACGAAATATTCTTCGGAAAAATTCTTCGCGTTTTTGCGACGGTACCAGGCATAGATGGAGATGGCTATCAGCAATCCGAAATAGAGAATGAAGACGAAGAAAGTCACAGGGGAAGTGCGCATCACTCCTCATCCCCCTTCATGATGAATATGCTGTAGACCACAGTGAGCAGAACCATCAAGATCCACGGGCCGACCACGCCGAAAAGCACCCACAGAGGAAGTCCGCCGAACACCGCCATATCCTCTCCTGACCTGCCATATCCTGTGATATAACAAATAGCGCAGGAGATCAGGATATAGGCCATCGTAGAGGTAAACGCAAATTTGAACTCCTTCAGACACAACTCGTAATGCTTCCCGCCATGAGAGGCGGATTTGACGCCATTCTTCATACAAACACAACCCTTCTTTTATAAATTTGAATTCGGAGCCGCTGACCTAAGGAAAGCGGCTAAGCGATTCGCGTTGTTATGAAGTCTTAAGCGTTGCAAGGGCAATGCCTATTTAACGATGGTTAGATTGTATCTTATGGTGAGTTTCTTTGTCAATTGAGTCTACGTCATATTTCTTTGCGGCGGCTTTCTTTTTTGAATATTGCGACTTGGAGCAAGCAGCCGGACGCTCGAAGAAATACGGCACGAAGCTGGAGATTCGGGGCAACCGCGCCGTGATCAAGGTATAGCCCTATTTGCTGATAATGTATAACTATAAAGCGAGAACGCATGGTAAAATTAACACGTTATTATGTTATTCAATCTGAATTGGGAGGTTTTGTGCGATGCGTAAGTTTTTGGTGGTTGTGGGAATTATTGCTGTGTTTTTGTGTTCCGGCGCTTTTGCGGCGGATGAGGTTCGTATCGGTATTGTTTTGCCTATCTCCGGGCAGGCCGCCATGTACGGCGCCTATTGCAAAACAGGAATAGAATTGGCTCTGAAGGAGCTGGCTCCCGATAACACGATAACCGTCGGGGGAAAGAAGCTGCCTCTCACCATCATTTACGAGGATAACGAGAACAAGCCGGAAATAACGGCAAACGCTTACCGTAAGCTGATAGATCAGGACGAAGTCACGGCCATCATCGGGCCCGAGTCCTCCTCCACAGCGCTGGCCGGCGCTCCCATAGCGCAGTCCTCCGGCATTCCCGTCGTGACGATATTCCCCACCAACCCCAAGGTCACGCAGGTCGGGGATTATATTTTCAGAGCCTGTTTCATCGATCCGTTTCAGGGGGCTGTGATGGCGAAATACGCCTACAACGACCTGAAGGTCACGAAAGCCGCGGTGCTGTACAACAACGGCAACGACTTCTCCAAAGGTCTGACCGAATTTTTCACCAAAACGTTCGCCGAACTCGGCGGGAAGGTCGTCATCACAGAGGCCTACGGCGGCAGCGATATACGCGACTTCAACGCTCAGTTCAACAACATCAAGGCCAGCGACGCGCAGGTTCTCTTTATGCCCAACACGTACTTCGAGAGCGGACTTCAAATGCAGCAGGCCCGCAGCGCCGGCATCACGCTTCCTCTGATTGGAGGAGACGGCTGGGATACGCCGGACCTCGTAACAATATCGAACGGCTCCGAGGAGGGCGCGGCCTATTCATGCGCTTTCTCTCACGAGGCCACGACGCCTCAGGCCCAGAAATTTGTCCAGGCCTACAGAGCCGCCTACAACGACGTCCCTAACTCCAACGCCGTCCTTTCCTACGAGTCTCTCAGTATCGTCTATAGAGCCATAGAGGCGGCGGGCTCCTTGGACGGCGCGGCTATCCGCGACGCTATCGCCAAGACAAAGCTGGAGCTTCCGTCGGGAGTTATCGAGTTCGACTCGGATAGAAACCCAAAAAAGCCGGCCGTCATCGTCATGTATAAAGGCGGGAAAACGAGTTACGTGACCACTGTCAATCCCTAATTAACGTCTTCTGAAAACACGCGTCTCTTGCAGGGGCGGCCGCACTCGGTCGCCCGTTTTTGAGGTTTCCAACCAATCCGGCAGACAAAGGAAGTGCGTCTTCCCATGGCACAAACGGAACAACTTGTTCAATTGCTGATCTACGGCATTCAATTAGGAGTCATTTACGCGCTGATAGCGCTTGGATATACGATGGTATACGGCATCATCAACCTCATCAACTTCGCTCACGGGGACTTCGTTATGATTGGGGCGTTCACCGCGTTTTTCGCCGTAAACCTCGCCGGGGTGGGGTTTTTCCCGGCAATCTTGGCAGCGATGCTGTTCCCCGCCGTTTTGAGCATAATCATAGAGCGCTTAGCCTACCGGCCGCTGCGGGATAAACCGCGTCTTTCGGCTCTGATCACCGCGATAGGTGTTTCTATTTTCCTCGAAAACTTTCCCCGCATGGTTCCTTTCATAGGGCCCAACTTCAAGCGATTTCCAGAGCTCATCACCATGCGTCATTTTTACGTATTGGGACAGGCCTCCATCAACTCGATTCAGATCTCCAACATCGTAGCCTCCGGCGTGCTGCTCGCCTTGCTGATCTTCTTAGTTCAGTACACAAAAATGGGCAGGGCCATGCGCGCCGTCGCCTACAACAAGGACGCTGCGGCATTGATGGGTATCAACGTCAACCGGGTAATCTCTCTCACGTTCTTTATCGGGGCCGCGCTCGCCGGGGCGGGCGGGGTCCTCTACTCTCTGACCTATCCTATGATCGACGTCCTGATGGGAGGCTGGCTGGGGACAAAGGCCTTCATCGCGGCTGTCTTCGGCGGTATCGGGTCTATTCCCGGGGCCGTACTCGGGGGGCTCCTGATGGGGATAATCGAGGTTTTCGCGACAGCGGTCTACTCCGAATTGGGTTACGGCTCAGGTTTCATCGTCCTTATTTTTGTTCTGCTGTTCAGGCCGTCGGGACTGCTCGGCAAGGCCCCGTTAGACAAGGTGTAGCGCCATGAAAGGGATCAAAAGTTATATCCCGGCGTTGGGGCTTCTCGTCTTTTATCTCGTCTGCATCCAGCTCCGGCAGGCCGGGTATATCAAGAACTACTGGATTCAGATTCTGATGTTCGCGCTTATCAACGCCATGGTGACGCTGGGGCTCTATCTCATCAACGGCATCACCGGACAGTTCTCGATAGGCCAGGCCGGGTTCGTCTCAGTGGGCGCTTATTCCTCCGGGGCTGTAACCACTTTGCTTTTCAACTTTTCATCTCTCTCGGCCGCCGCGAAGCCGATAGTTTTTCTGCTGTCTATCGCGGTGGCGGCCCTTGTCTCAGGGTTTTGCGGTTATCTCATAGGACGCCCCTCGCTGCGGCTCAAAGGGGATTACCTTGCCATCGTCACGCTGGCCTTCGGGGAAATTCTGCGCGCCATTATACGCTGCATTCCCCAAGTGGGCGGGCCGCGAGGTTTCACGGGGCTTCCCCGGTACAGCACCCTCGGATGGATCATCGTGTTTTTCGGCCTCACGGTCTGGTTTATGAGAAATTACATTCACTCTTCTTTCGGGCGGGCCTGCGTGTCCATTCGGGAGGACGAGCTGGCGTCTGAGACTATGGGCATCGACACTACGAAATACAAAGTGCAGGCCTTCGTCATAGGCGCGACAATGGCGGGCGTCGCCGGGGCTTTGCTTGCGCACGTCCTCGGATTTCTGCATCCCGACCAGTTCAATTACGCCCGATCGACGGATTTTCTGGTCTACCTTTACGCCGGCGGAGCCGGCACTATGAGCGGGGCCATTGTGGGGGCCTGCGTCCTGACCGTCCTTCCCGAGATGCTGCGTTTCTTGGCCGGATGGCGCCTCGTTATCTACGGCCTTCTTCTTGTGCTGATGATGCTCTATCGTCCGACCGGCATCTGCGGCGGAAGGGAGTTCCCCTTCCTCGTCCCGCGCCTGAAGCGAAGCCCGGAGGCAATAGGAGGACGCCATGACGAATAATACGACCAATATAGCAAATTCGGTTCTCAACGGGCGCTTGCTGGAGGTCGAGAAGCTCGGCATTCGCTTCGGCGGCCTTCAGGCGGTCGGCGAGTTTGACCTTCATCTCGACGCCGGAGGGCTTTACGGAATAATCGGCCCCAACGGAGCGGGCAAGACGACGGTCTTCAATATGCTGACGGGTATTTATCGGCCTACGGAAGGCCGTATTGTATTCAAGGGCAAAGAGATGGTCGGAGAGAAAATCCATAACTTCACCGCGGCCGGAGTGGCGAGGACTTTTCAGAACGTCAGGCTTTTCAAGAATTTGACCGTACTGGAAAATATCGAGATCGCCCTGCATAACGGCGTCGAGTACGGATTGCTTTCCGCGTTTTTCCGAAGTTCCGCTATGAGAAAAAAAGAAGAGGAGATATTGGACGAGGCGAGCGCTCTTTTGAAGCGTTTGGGGCTTCTGTCCTATTCAGAAAAGAAGGCGAGCAGCCTTCCTTACGGTTTGCAGCGGCGTCTTGAGATCGCCCGGGCGCTCGCGACCTCGCCGACACTGCTGCTCTTGGACGAGCCCGCCGCCGGTATGAACCCGCAGGAAGTGGATCAGCTGGCTCAGGATATCCGCTGGATCAAGGAAGAGTTTGGCCTGACGGTACTCCTTATCGAACACCATATGGCGCTTGTAATGGAAATATGCGACCACATCACAGTGATGAACTTCGGCAGAACCATAGCCGACGGAGCGCCGGGGGAGATCCGAAACAACCGGATGGTCGTCGAGGCCTACCTGGGGAAAGGGGGCAAATTCTGATGCTTCTGGAGGTCAGAGACCTGAAGGTCAATTACGGCGTGATCGAGGCGGTCAAAGGGGTTTCCTTTTCCGTCGGAGAGGGCGAGATCGTCACATTGGTCGGGGCCAACGGCGCCGGCAAGACCAGCATCCTCCGGGCTATATCGGGGCTTGCCGATGTCCGGCGGGGACAGGTTCTCTATGGAGCGGCGGACGAGGTGAACTTAGTCGGGATGCCCCCTCACGATATAGTAAAGCAGGGCATATCCCATGTTCCTGAGGGACGGCTGATTTTCGCCCCCCTGACCGTGAGGGAGAATCTGCTGCTCGGCGCGTACACCCGAAACGACAAGGAAAACTTCGAGGCTGATCTCGACGGCGTTTTTTCCGTCTTCCCGCGCCTAAAGGAGCGGGTGAATCAGGTCGGGGGGACCCTTTCGGGCGGCGAACAACAGATGCTGGCCGTAGGGCGCGCCATGATGAGCCGCTGTCACTTGCTCCTGCTCGACGAACCGTCTATGGGACTTGCGCCGATTATCGTGGAGGAGGTCTTCTCCACGATAGTGAAGCTGAAAGAGATGGGAACCCCCATCCTCTTAGTGGAGCAAAACGCGAACATGGCCCTTTCCGTAGCGGATCGCGGCTACGTTTTAGAGACGGGAAACATAGTATTGTCGGGCAACGCCTCCGACCTGGCCCAAATGGACGAAGTGCGGGCGTCCTATCTCGGAAAATAGCGAGTCCATACGATCAAAACGTACCAAAAGCTCCTCCGGCCGCGTTTCGATAGCCGGAGGAGCTTTTTCATATCCGTCCGTTCATCTTTAGAGAACCTGCTGCGCTAAAAATTTCTCCGCCACACCGCGGGCGGTTTCCTCTCCGGCAAGCTCTTTGACGAGCCTAAGCGCGAAATATACCGTGGTTCCGGGCCCTTTGGACGTCGTTATATTGCCGTCGGTTTCCACTATCGAATCGCTTATTATCGCGCCCTCTATATAATTTTCCATGCCGGGGTAAATAAGGGCGCGGCGGCCCTTCAAAATTCCGAGTTTGCCGAAGACGGACGGCGCGGCGCAGATAGCGGCCAATTTGCGCCCCTTGTCGCTGTACTCCTTGACGAGCTTTAAAAGACCGTCGTGTTCGAGATAAGCGATAGTGCCTCCCGGAATGACCAGCATATCGAACGCGTCGGGCGAACTCGCTATATCGCTCCACATAACGTCGGCCTCGACCGCTATTTTGCTCCTGCCGACGACCCTTTTGCCGCTTCCGAGCGATACGAGCGCGACATCTATATCGGCGCGCCTCAGTATGTCGACCGCACACAAAGCCTCCGTCTCCTCAAAGCCGTCTATTATAAATAACGCAACTTTAATTTTTGCCAACTCAATCACCATCCCCAAAAAAGTCGGACAACACACAGCCCGCGCAAATAAGCCAAGTAAAGAATAGCACAGAGGACAGAAAAAGAGAACATCAACTACGACCGTGACCAGGGCCGTTTCATAAGTAACGCTTTCTTTAGAGTTTTTCGCTGTCGGCCTTTGTAAGGTGTGTCAGCATCGATACGGCGCTGGTAAAAAGCGTTGAATATCCGCGTTCTATTGCGTCCCTGCCAAGAGCTATCGCAAGATGAGTCTTACCGACTCCCGGCGGACCCAAGAACAACAAAGTCTCTCCATTCGCTATCCAACGGCAATGACGCAGTTCTTCAATCTGTTGCCTGTCCACCGATGGCTGTGCCGACTAATCGAAACTCTCAAATGTTCTGACACAGGGAAAATGAGCTATGTTCAGACCCATGCGAATGCGGTTCGTGTCTTACTTCTTCGCAGCATAACCGGTAAACAAGTTCCCTGTAGCTCAGCTTCTCCTTTGAAGCTACGTCGAGAAGATTGTCGAGGTTATCTCGTATCCCGGTGAGCTTCAGGCGTCCAAGCGTAGAGCTGAAATACTGCTCGTCTATTATTTGGCTCATACCATATTCACCGCCTCTTCGTAAACGTACAGCGGGCGTTCCAATGCTCCGGGTTGAAGTTTGTTGTCGATACGCTCGCTATGCGAAAGGCGGCGTCGCTATGCTCTGACAGAACACCGCACACACAGGCTTTCTTATACTCAACACGCCCTCCGTTCCGTATGTATTTCTTCGCAGTCTCACGGCTGATTTCAAGCTCTCCTGCAATTCGCCTCGTTCCCCAGCCCAGATTGTGCAGTCTGATTACCTCAAGTATCTCTTCCCGATTTTTCATCTCCGCGTCACCTGCCGACTTGATTTTTACTTCTGTCGACAGATTAACACCGTTATCTGTTCCCATTGCGTATCCCCTCTCCCTGGGGGGACTAATTCTTCGTGTCGTTTACTGGACTATTTTATCGTGTCGCCTGACAACAAGGGTTACAACGAAAGAATGACTTCTTCCGGCAAGCCCGTATACTTCTTTATCTTGTCCACGGAAAAGTTGTCCGCGAGCATAGAGCGCGCCGCGGCTAAGAGGCCCTTCTCTATGCCCTTCTCTATGCCCTTCTCTATGCCCTCTCTCTTGCCTCTCTCCACGCCCTTCTCGTAAATATATGTCCTTAGAGGCGTCTTCATATCCTGCAAAGCCATAGGTTTCTCCTCCTTCAATATTTCTTCCTCAAATTGATCCAGCTCCATCAAAGCGTCTTCGTCGTTGATATGCAATATACCGTCAAGAAAGATCAAGAAATCCTCTTTGTTGGCCATGCTCCAGTTGCGTTCACTGAGAAGCGTCAGAAGTTCCTTGAAAAACACAAACTTTTTTCGTTCGCTGCGCTTCGCTTTTATGGCGCACTGTCCGGCGTAAAGAGCCAAGTCGAATAGATTGTCGCTGTTCTTCAGTTCTTCTGGGTCCAAATCCGCTACGACCACTCTGTTATAGCGATATATAACTTCACTGCCGAAAAGAGACGAACTGTAGAAACTGGGCTCAGCGCTCCGTTTTTCCGTCACAATAGCAAGCCCTGTGACCGGCTCTTTGTTATAGAGAAAAATCATGTTCATATATATGAACATACGCTTCGACAAGTCGCCGCCGCCCTTGCCCTGTAGCTCGCCGTGAAGTAAGACATGAGCGTTCTTCCCGTCCAACAGCGGAACTGATACCAATAAATCCACTACTCGCAAGCTCGTCTTAGCTCTCCGAGCCAAGCTCCTTAGTTCTTTATCCAAGGGTATCGGCAGCTTGCTTTTGTCAGCGCGCTCGTAAAGCTCCGGTATACAGCGTAAAAGCATCTCGTAGAAAAACCTCATTACGAGTTCTTTCCAAAGAATATCCTTGTTTATTCGCTCCACTTTTGTTTTGTTTGT
>BOCC01000001.1 GCA_026002715.1 Synergistales bacterium | reverse complement strand
GTTCAAGGAGGGGGATGTGATGTTGCAGGATAGAATTTTGACATATTCGGAAGAAGCGGAACTAAAAGGCATTGAGAAAGGTAAAGCTGAAGGCAAAGCTGAAGGCAGAGCTGAAGGTAAAGCCGAAAAGGCTTTTGATATGGCGCGAAAGTTGCTATCGCGCGGCATGACGTTGCTGGAAGTTGCCGAGATTGCCGAATTGCCGATAGATAAGCTCCAAACATTAGTTCCTCGATAGTAAACAAGACGGCTAAACAGCCTAAAGCATTGCAAAACAGCAAAAAGGGAAACCGCAAACTCGCGGAACGCGGGAGGCTTCCCTTTTGTACATTCTTCTTAAGCCTGAAATTTTTTATGAAGCGGCCCTGGCGATTAGGTTATTATTTATTCCATAAAAGTGATAGAATATTCTTTCAGACACAACTTAGATCAGACACAAATTAAATCAGGCGCAACTTAAAAATGAAAATTCAGAACAGAAAGGAAAATTGCAAAATGATTGAAGTTCATCGTATAAATGGCGAGCTTTTTTTGTTAAATTCTGATATGATTGAGACGGTAGACATTACGCCGGACACCGTGATTCGACTTGTGAACGGACACCGCTATATAGTCAAAGAAAGCGGAGCCGAAGTTGTCGAAGCCGCGGTAAGGTTCCGTAAGAATGCGGGTTATTCTTGTGTTCCATTTGGGATTCCTCTTGAAGAGGAATAGCCGAGAAGAATTAGCGGCGTAATAAATTAACCGGCCGAGGGGGCGCAGGTCTTGGATATAACTACTGTAGTGGGTGTTCTTATGTCTTGGATTTTGGTTTTGGCAGCGATGAATGCTGGTGGAAATATCGGTGCTTATTATGACTTTCCTTCTATATTGATTACAGTCGGAGGGACCGCTGGGGCCGTTATATGCTCGAACCCTGCCGATATTCTAAAGTCTTTTGGAGGTGTTACCAAGAGCGCGTTTGTCTCCAACGACCCCAATCTTTTAGGGATGGTTCAGACTCTCGTCAGCTTCGCGGAGAAGGCGCGACGCGAGGGGCTTTTGGCTCTTGAAGCCGACGTGTCGGAGCTTCAAGACGAATTTTTACGAAAATCCATTCAGCTTGTAGTCGACGGTACAGACCCTGAATTGGTCAAGGCTATTTTGGATACCGAAATCGGCATTCTGGAGTCCCGCCACTCGTCCACAAAGGCCATTTATGATAATATAGCCGAGTTGGCCCCCGCTTACGGAATGATAGGCACACTTATCGGACTCATAGCGATGTTGGGAAACCTTGCTGACGTCAGCGCCCTCGGGCCCGGTATGGCCGTTGCACTTATCACGACGATGTATGGCTCGATGATGGCCAACATGTTCAGTATTCCCATAGCCAAGAAACTTGCGAATCGTTCAGCCAAAGAAGTTTTGTCTATGGAACTGATGGTTGAGGGCATTCTCGCCATCCAAGCCGGCGAAAACCCGCGTATCGTTGAGGAAAAATTAAAGGTCTTCATGCCTCCGAAACTGAGAGCCGTTATGAGCGCAGAACAGCAGCAGAAGGGAGGAGAGGGTTAAATGGCACGTAAAGAAAAGGCGCCTGAGGCCGCGGTAGGCGCTCCTCTCTATATGGCGACTTACGGGGACATGGTTACGCTCGTTTTATGTTTTTTTGTGCTTCTCTACGCTATGTCTTCCATAGATTCCCAAAAGTTTCAGAAAGCCCTTATATCACTGAAAGGCTCTTTTGGCGCTATGAAGGGAGGGACCACTACCGAAGAGGCGACCGAGCCTAATACAAGCGGAGAAGACGGCAGAGCCGCCGGAGCTTCGCCGCGCATAGAGATGGACACTCAGCACGTGGCATATACGGTAGACAGTTATCTGCGTACCGAGGGGCTGAACAAGTCCATTCAGGTGACTATAAACCAACGCGGCGTTACGGTCTCCATATCGGATCAGTTTCTTTTTGACAGTGGCAGCGCCGAGCTGAAGAACGACGGCAAGAGAGTGCTGTATAAGATAGCGACTTTAGTCAGAGACGAGGTTCCGGCTGTTTCGGTCGAAGGACATACGGACGGCGTTCCATTGCGCGGCGGTATATACCGTGACAACTGGGGTTTGTCCTCCGCTCGGGCGGCTGTTGTGGCGTCCTATTTAGAGAGCGACGGAAAAATTACTCCGCAGAAGTTGCAGGCTGTGGGTTATTCCGCGTACCGCCCTGTGGTGCCCAACGACTCCTTAGAACACAGAGCGCTCAATCGTAGGGTGGATCTTGTCTTTTTGTCGCAATATCCAAAATAAGCTAATAGAGAGGAATTGACCTTGACATCATGAAGAGAATTATTGTTTTCGTCATAGTCGGTTTGGTAATGTTTGGCATAGGCTTTGGCGGCGGACTTTTTTTTGGGCGCTCCACGGCGCCGAGCGAAAGCGCAATCGTGGGCGGCGGAAACGCCAGATCAATTAACAATCCTGGGCCTATTGTTTCACTTGGGGAGTTTACGAGCAATTTGGCCGGTTCGGGTAGGCATGTCATTACCTTTGGCCTGTCTTTAGAGATCCTGAATAACCAGGCGGCCGAGACTGTCAGCGGCGTATGGCTTCCCAGAGTGAAAAACGCGGTTCTTCTCCTTGTGAAGGATAAAGTTTACGAGGATTTGACCAGCGCCGAAGGAGCTTTACAGTTTTCAGAGGAAATAAAAAGAACGTTGAACTCTCAGTTGCCGGATATTAAAGGAGAAGTTCCGGTTGTGAGGGTTTTATTTGAGTCTTTTGTGTTACAATAGAGCGATTCTTGAATGAATTGTTTCATTATTATGATTTGTTTATCAAAGGCAGGTGAGAATTTTTGACCCCTGATGTGTTGTCTCAAAGTGAAATTGATTCTTTGTTGAGCGCGTTGACAAGTGGCTCTATGGATTTGGACTCGATGCAAAAGGACGCCGGAGAGTACAAGATAAAGACTTACGACTTCAAGCGTCCCGATAAATTCAGCAAAGATCAATTACGCGCCATTCAGATGATACATGAAGCTTTTGCGCGGCAGACATCTACTGTTATGTCTACGTTGATTCGCTCTATGGTCTCGTGCGAGGTGGCTTCTGTCGATCAGCTGGCATACGAGGAATTTGTGAATTCTCTTGTGCAGCCAACTGTTATAGCTATGCTTGAGATGTACCCGTTCAACGGAAACGCGCTGCTCGAGATTAACCCCAATTTAGTTTTCGCTATGATTGACAGACTTCTTGGGGGAAAGGGCGAATTCAGCGGCAAGACCCGTGAGCTTACCGATATAGAAAAAACTGTCACAGAGCGAGTTTTAGTGCGTATGCTCGAGTTGCTCGAAGATAGCTGGAGCACCGTTGTCGATGTGAGATTCCGCTTTGAAAGCATGGAAAGCAATCCATTTTTTGTACAGGTTTGCCCTCCAAGGGATATGGTTCTTCTTGTCATCATGAAACTTCAGGTTGGAGAAGTGGAGGGCATGATTAGCCTCTGCATCCCGTATTTCCTGATGGAACCCATCATCGATAAACTTTCCTCTCAGCAGTGGTTCGTTTCGACAAGCCATAAGAATGACCCTCTTGTCCGCGAAAATTTACTTCATTCTCTTGACCACATCAGGATACCTATGTCGCTTGAACTTGGGCATACTATACTGAGCCTTGCCGACGTCTACGAACTCGAGGAAGGCGACGTTATAAAATTGGATGAAACCGTTAACAGCAATATAGATGTCAGAGTTGGAAATTATGTTCGTTTTAAGGCCAAGCCGGGAACGGTTAACGGCGCTTTGGCCGTAGAGGTGACGGAAGTCCTCAATGTGGATACTGACACCTCAGGGACTGATGGGGAGGAAAACTGATGGATGACTTGCTGAGTCAAGATGAACTAAGCGCGTTGCTCGGCGGAGGTGACTTGCCCGCGCCGCCGGATTTGTCGGCGGAGGACTCTCAGGTTTTAGATGAGGTAGCCGGAGTTTTTTCGAGTTCTGAGAACAACGTATTCGGTATGTTGTCCGGTAAGGATGTTCATGTCCGTTTAGGTGAGACCGTCACTGTTTCTCAGGTGGAGTTCAAGGAAAAATTTCCGGAGGAGCCTTTTGTTTTCAGGGCTACCTTTGGTGGTTTTGACGATATTCCTTTGACATTTGTAGTCGAAAAACGAGGCGCTTTGACCTTGGCCGACCTCATGATGGGCGGTACCGGAAATGACGCGCCTGAAGACGCCGGGGAGATTTATCTCAACGCCGCTCAGGAGGGGTTGAGTCAGGTTGTAGGTTCGGCGTTTACAAGCCTGAGCGGACTTTTGGGCGGAAAGCGTCTTATGCCTGAGAATACCTCGTCCGCTTTAGAGACCGCGGAGTGGAAGATTTTCCCCTCTCTCGGCGATGACGGTAAACTGTGGGGCAACACAACAGAGGTGGAGATAGAGGGTTTAGCTCCATTTTCCATGTGGATATCCATTCCTCTTGATTCGGCTAAAGCTATAGCGGAAGTTATCCATGGCGTTATGGGAACCAAGGAAACGCCTGCCGCGCAGCCGGCTCAGGCTTCGGTCGGAGCGAGCGCGCCGGCCGGCGGCGGTGTTCCTTCGTTTGCGTCTCCGCCTCCCGCGTCATCATCGAGGGGCGCGCAACAGCCGGGGACTATGGTCGATGTTCGCCCGGCGGAGTTTACGCCGCTTGTATCCAAAGGTCCTTCGCAGGGCGCGAGCAAGATTGACCTTATTGCCGATATTCCGGTACGCGTAACGGTTGAGCTTGGCAAGACGAGAAAGAACGTTTCCGATATATTGGCTCTAACTACTGGCTCGGTTATCGAATTGGACAAGATGGCCGGCGAGGCGGTCGATGTCTTGGTCAACGGAAAGCTGATAGCCAAAGGCGAGGTCGTCGTTATCGACGAAAACTTCGGAGTTAGGATTACCGAGGTTGTGACGGCTTCGAGAGCCTACGCAATGTAAGTTTTGTTGTTTTATTTTCTAAATTATCAATTCTTTTCAGGTATCTTGTTGGTTGTTCATGGTATAATGCAATAGGAAATACTACGGGATGTGCGGAATTTTCAGAAGTTCCCGCGTCGAGCAAAGAATCTTAGTTAAGCGAGGGGTTGCAGCATGGGCAAAAAGGTTCTTATCGTGGATGACGCTGCCTTTATGCGTATGATGTTGAAGGATATTCTCACGAAAAACGATTTCGAGATCGTTGGAGAAGCGGAAAACGGAAAGCTTGGCGTGGCGGCTTATCAGAAATATAAGCCTGACATCGTGACGATGGATATAACCATGCCGGAGATGAACGGAATTGACGCCGTAAAAGCTATTAAAGCTCTGGATGCTAACGCAAAAGTTGTTATGGTCTCCGCTATGGGTCAACAGCCGATGGTTATTGAGGCTATTCAGGCAGGGGCAAACGATTTTATAGTTAAACCTTTCCAACCGGAGCGAGTTATAGAGGCTATTTCTAAAGTATTGGCTTAAATTATCAGCTTAACTTTCGGTGTATTGCCTTTGGGGAGTTGCTTAAATTACGGGAGAGGTAAGTCTTGTTTCTTACGTAGCGCGCGTAGCGTTGGCTCTTGTTGTGATGGCCATAGCGGCGGTTGTTTTTGTTCGTTTTGCCGGAAGCAGGGGCTGGGCAAAGCAGAGTAGTGCGCGTGTAAAGATTATAGCATCCTTGCCTGTGGGTAAGGATGTTTTTTTTGTTCTGCGATGCGGGCCGGATGTTCTTGCTCTGACTTCTGGACAGACGGGAACCCGCCTTATGGGCAGGTGGAAATATGAGGAATGGACGGCGGATTGCGGGCATGAAATTCACAAACTTTCCGATGATGATGCCACATAACGCGCGGATGGCTCTGTCCGCCGGACGTGATTTGTCGCGCATGGTTGCCTTGCTGAAGGTGATTTTTGCGCTTTTCTTGATTTTTGCGTTTTTCGTACTCGCTGAGCCCGGCGCCGCTTACGCCGCTGACGCGGACGGCGCTTTGCGTATCCCCATACCGCTCTTGCAGCTTGGCATAGTCCCGGCGGACTCTCCGGAGGACGTGGCTATATCTTTGCAGATTTTGGCCCTCATGACGGTGTTGAGCCTGGCCCCCGCTATTTTGCTGATGTTGACGAGTTTTACGCGCATTGTGGTGGTGTTGGGGTTTGTACAAAGAGCGATAGGGCTTCAACAGTCGCCGCCGCCGCAGACCATTGTCAGTTTGGCGCTTTTTTTGACGCTTTTTACTATGTATCCGACTTGGAACCGCGTATACGAGCGCGGAATCGCTCCTTATATAGCCCGCGAAATAGAAGCGCCGCGCGCTTGGGAGGAGACTATCAACCCGCTTCGCGAGTTCATGTTCCGCTATACGCGGCAAGAGGAGTTGTCGCTGATGATCTCCATGGCCAACATCGAGCGTCCGGGCGAGCCGGCCGACGTGCCGACGCGCGTTTTGATTCCGGCCTTTATGTTGAGCGAACTCAAAACTTCCTTTCAGATGGGCGTCGTTATTTACATCCCGTTTATTGTGGTTGACATGATAATATCGAGCGTGCTTTTGGCGATGGGCATGATGATGTTGCCGCCAATGATGATTTCCCTGCCGTTTAAGATACTGCTTTTCGTTATGGCTGACGGATGGAATTTGGTGGTGGTCAGCATTCTCAAGAGCTTCACTAATGTGCCGTAAAAAACAGGCGAAGGAGACGCGACAAAACCCATGGAGATAATCCCCGTCAGCATGCTTGACGTTATGAGCGAGGCGATATGGCAGATGCTTATTGTGACTATGCCCGTACTCTTGGTGGCTATGGTCGTTGGGCTTATCATCGGCATTTTGCAGACAGCTACGTCTATTCAGGAACAAACCCTTATTTTTATCCCTAAAATACTGAGCGTGTTTTTATTCATTATTCTTGTAGGCCCTTGGATGGGAAACAGAATCCTAACTTTAACGCGCGAAATTCTCGGACAACTCCAGAGATTTATACAATGAGCGAGTGAGATTGTGAAAGGGCTTGAGATTCCGGCTCAGTTTTTGATGGTCTACTGTCTTATTCATCTTCGCTTTGTGGGGATGATGTTTACTTTTCCGTTGTTTTTTACGTCCGCTACGCCGATACCGTTCAGATTTCTCTTTATAACGCTTTTGGCCGTAGCCTCGATGGGAACCATGACTGACGCGGCGTTTACGGCTCTTGGTACGAGCGCTGTGTCTGTAGTTCTTTTTGAGAGCTGGCTGACGGTTTTTTTTATGGCTATGCGCGAACTCTTTATCGGCATGGCTATAGGGCTTCTCGCGGGCCTGCCTTTGGTGGCTTTGCAGGTGTCGGGGGAACTTATCAGCATGGCTATGGGGTTTTCGATGGCGAGCGTAATGGACCCTTTGACACAGAGGCAGTCTTCTATTGTGGGTCAATTGCAGTTTCTGATCGGGCTCTGGTTCTATTTTAGATGGAACGGACATTTGCTTTTGGTTCAGGCGGTTGTCGAGAGTCTTAAACTCATTCCTCTGGCGAAGACGTCTTGGATACCTGCCGGGGATATGGCCATGGGAGATTGGTTTGCCGGCGCTTTCAACCTCGCTATCAGGATAGTCGTCCCTTATTATTGCGCCCTGTTGCTTGCGGATGTCGGGTTGGGCTTTTTGGCCCGTACCGTGCCTCAGATGAACGTGTTTGTCTTAGGGCTGCCCATCAAGATAGCGCTTGGACTTTTTGTCTTGGCCGTCGCGCTGCCCATGACTGTAGAGGTTGTGTACAGACAATTAGAGCGGTGGATAGAGTTTGCCCTGAGAAGCTCGATGGTTTGGTTATAGGGATTGGCCGTAAATGACAAGGGCTATCCGATTTGTTTTTGATATACAGTTTTTCGCGGAGGATCGTACAGAATCAGCTACGCCCAAAAAACGCGAGAAGACGCGCTCTGAGGGAAAAGTAAGCCAAAGCAAAGACCTGACCGCCTCCGTTGAGATTTTGACCGGGCTCGTAGGGCTTCTGACGCTTGGCCCCGGCATCGCCGGCTCCTTGATAGAATATATGCGCGAAACTATAACTTTCATAGGCGAAACCGCGCTTTTGCGGGAGGGGTGGTTTTATCGCTTAGAGTATCCGGCGGTTTGGACATATTTTAGCGCTTGGCTGCTTTTGGGGTGTATCATAGCGGTTTTTGTCATAGCTGTCGTTATTTATCAAATAGGTTGGAAGATAAGCGCCGAGCCCTTTAAATTCGACCTCAACCGCCTCAATCCAATAAGCGGAATGAAAAAAATCATATCTATGCGCTCGATTGTGGAGCTTCTCAAGGGGCTTCTCAAGTCGGCGTTTTTTGTGTTCGTTATATACGTGGCTTTGCGTGACAAACTGCCTATAGCGATGCGCGCCATTCAGTTTCCGATGGAAGACGGCGCGTTTCAGATCTGGGATCTTCTATGGGATCTCTCTATGCGCCTCGCGTTTATGCTTCTGATTATGTCCTTGTTTGACTATATGTATCAAAAATGGGAATTTGAAAAATCCATCAAAATGAGCAAACACGAGATAAAAGAAGAATATAAGCAAATGGAGGGAGACCCTCAGATAAAACAAAAAATCCGCCAAAAACAGCGCGAGTTGGCCAAAAAAAGAATGATGTCCTCCGTGCCCAAGGCCGACGTGGTCATCACAAACCCAACAACGCTCGCCATCGCTTTGGCCTATGACCGCGAACTCATGGCCGCGCCGCAGATTTTAGCGAAGGGCAAGGGCTTCATAGCCCGCAGAATCAGAGAATTAGCCTTGCAGCATAACGTCCCGATAGTCGAGAACAAACCGTTGGCCTGGGCGCTGTTCAACGCCGTAGAAGTAGGGGACGAAGTGCCAGAAAACCTCTATCGCGGCGTAGCTGAGATTTTGGCTATGGTATATAAGCTGAAAAAAAAATAAAATACAGTATATGACATTTAATAGAATATTTTTCTGAATTTGGAGGGCGAAGCGAAAGCTATGAGCAGATTGAAAAACATCGGTATCATCACGTCAGGAGGCGACTGCGGGGGACTCAACGCCGTCGTGCGCGGCGCGGCGAAAGTGGCGTTGTCGAAAGGAATCGGAGCCTACATTATCCCCAGCGGTTACGCGGGACTCTACAACCTTGTGGATTTTGATAAGTTGGTGCTGCTGGACGAAGAGCGCATCGACCATGTGAACTCCGCCTTCGCGGGGAGCGACGCCGGGCACAGCCGCGTCAAGATATCGAAAATCAACGATCCCGACAAGTACAACCGTATCCTGCTGGGGCTGTGTAAATTCAACATCGACGGGCTTGTTATCTCGGGCGGAGACGACACGGGCAGCGTGGTCGTCGACTTGGTGCGGAACGGAATCGCTTGCGTCCACGCGCCAAAGACGATGGATCTGGACCTGCAAACGTATTCAGTGGGCGGAGACTCGGCAATCAATAAAATCGCGCGTATTGTGGAGGACATCAAGACCACCGGCAAAACCCACAACCGCGTCATGATCGTCGAGGTGTTCGGACGGTACGCCGGCCACACGGCTTTCCGCGGCGGCGTGGCGTCGGACGCGGACTGTGTTTTAATACCGGAAATTCCTGTTGACTTCGAGGTCGTATATGAACACATGAAGCATCACTTTATGCGCCGTATCATGAACTCAGACGTACACGCCGGGACTTACGTCATGGTGGTGGCCGAGGGAGTCAGAGGCAAGGACGAGAAGGTTTTTTCGGATAGCGGTGACGGCAAGGATTCGTTTGGCCACGTAAAGTTAGCCGGAGCGGCGCGCTTTATTCGCAAGCAGCTCGAGGAAATGATGGGGAAGGATCCCGAAATTCGTCAATTCATGAACGTATCCGGCATGTTCGTCCCCGGCGTTTTTGAGATACCCGAGGTGCGCGAAGTAATCCCCGGACACATGGTGCGCAGCGGCGCCACGTCCGCTTACGATGTAAACTTCGGCAAGGAAATAGGCGGCGCCGCTGTGATTTTATTAGACGAAGGTCTCAGCGGTGTTACCGTGGTCGAAATAAACGACGGAAAAATTCGCTACATCCCCACAGAAGAGGCTATCGTGCAACGGTTTGTCGATATCGACGAAGTGTCGTTCTACGAGCAGATGGACATCAGTTTTGGCCGCAAGCCAGAGCAGTACGTCCCAATGATAGAAAAATACGAGGGTCATGTGGAGCGGTTTATGTAACGGAAGAGCTCCGATTCGGGGTTTGAACGTCATAAAATAAAATATAGTATAATTGGGCGTGGTTTTGTAGAAAGGGGGAACATAACTGATGAAATTTGGCCGAGTACGCAAGATGAGAATTTGTTTATGGTTAATGTTAATTATGACGAGCGCGTTTTTTGTTTGTGCGGGTGAGTGCGAGGGCGCTGTTGAGGACAGAATTCTCAAGTCTTGGACAAAAAGCCAGTCGCGCTCAGAGCGTGACGGAATGCAGAGCGTCAACGTGAAAGTGACATACTATTCCGCTGAGTATGTAGAGGCGCTTATCCGCGCCGAGGCGGAGAAGAACCTCTGGACAAGGGACGAAGAGGAGCGTTATCGATATAATCTCCTGAGGACGCTCAACCTCGAGGAAAACATAGCGTTTCATGTAGAATTCGATACAACGGGTACGCCCGTCTATTTGCAGCCTTTCGACAGACATCTCAAACTTTACGTAGGCAAGAAGGTTTTATCTCCTGCTGAATACGACAAAAGGTTTAATTTCAAACTGCAGGGAAAACGCGACGGGATGATATGGTTTTCGCGTTTTGACGAAAAAACAGGCAAAAACCAAATGGACGGTATCAAGCAGCTCAGGCTTTTTATGAGCGGCTCTATGAGCACGGCCACGACATCTGGCGGAGACCTCATTTTTGTCTGGGATATAACGCGCGACGACCCGTCCGTCCTGAACAAGGGAACGGCCGCGGACAGGCTCGAGATGGACAGGCTTATAAAGCGATTGGAGAAACTGAACACGGATAGGGCCGGGTTTCAGAAACAGCTTGACGCCATCGACACGGAGCTGTCGGAACTGACTTCGCGCGTTGAGGAGATTCAACGGCATTAGAATTATTTATTATTTGCCATTAAGGGAGGAAATTGAGTAAATGAATCGTATAGCGGTACTGACCAGCGGAGGGGATTCTCCGGGCATGAACGCGGCCATACGCGCCGTGGCTAAGACGACTGTTTATAACGGCAAGGAGTGCATCGGCGTGATGCGCGGATATGAGGGGCTTATAGACGGGGAATATATCCCGTTGGACAGGCCTGCCGTCGGGGGTATTCTGCACCGGGGCGGAACCATACTGAAAACCGCGCGCAGCGACCGTTTCAGGACCGAGGAGGGGCGCAAGGAGGCTCTCGAAAAAATGAGGGCGGCCGGCATCGAGGGGCTTGTCGTTATCGGCGGGGACGGCTCTTTCCATGGGGCCAAGCTCCTGCACGACATGGGGATGCCCACCATCGGCGTGCCCGGCACGATAGACAACGACGTTTCGGGTACTGACGAGACCATAGGCTACGACACGGCCGTCAACACCGCGCTTGAGGCTATTATGAAACTGCGCGACACGGCGTCGAGCCATGACAGGCTTTTCATAGTCGAAGTGATGGGGCGCAACGCGGGCTTTTTGGCTCTCGAGGTGGCGGTGGCTACCGGCGCGGAGTACGTCGTGGTGCCGGAGCTGCCTCTTTCGATAGGCAAGCTCTGTCAAACGCTCAGTGAATCGCACGTGCACAAAAAGAGCCACACTCTGATAATCCTGGCCGAGGGCGTGATGACCGCCAACGAGATGAAGAACCAGCTTCAGGACACCGGCGGCTATGACGCGCGCGTGACGGTGCTTGGCTATATCCAGAGGGGCGGAAGTCCGACGGCCTTCGACACTATTCTGGCCTCGCGCATGGGGGCGTATGCCGCCGAGTCACTCTTTGTGGGGAAGTCGGGACTCATGGTAGGCAACATCAGCCATCGCATGGTTTTAAGCGACCTCGAACGCTCCTGGAGTGAGCAAAAATCGCTCAGCCCTGAGCTTTTGGGGCTTGTCGAAAAACTAAACTGATCTTGCCGGCTTACGGATAACATATGTTCCCTCATATTGACCTTTCTTCTGTTGATTTTTCGCCCCTGCGGAAAATCGTCGCGTCTGATTCTCGGGCGCGCGGAGCTTCGGCTCTGTGCCGCCCGGAGTTTTTCACGCGCGGCATTAAACTTTTGAATAACGCGCATAGAATCGTCATAATAACGGGGTTTTTTATCAAAAGCGCTGGCGCTTCCGAGACCGACGGGCCTCCCGGCGCCGTCATTTTGGGACGCGCGCTGTCGCGCGCCGGCAAGAGCGTATATCTTGTCACAGACGCGCGCAACTACGAAGCGCTGGCGGCCTGTTCGCGCAGCGTATGCGGGCCTGTCGTCGCTTGTATAGACGACCCTGAAAAAATAGACGCGTCGGCTGATTTATCGATTTTTATCGAGCGCCCCGGACGGGCTTTGGACGGCCGATATTATAATATGAAGGGCGTCGATATAAGCTCGGTTGTGGCGCCTCTCGACATGGCGGCTTTTGCCGCGCTGAGACGCGGCGGAGTAGTTATCGGTATAGGGGACGGCGGCAATGAGGCTGGCACAGGGCTTTTGCGTATAGGTTTATCAGAGGCTCTGCCGACATACGCAAGCTACCTTTGCGCTGTTCCGTCAACGCTCTGTTTGCTGGTTGATATATCCAACTGGGGCGCTTACGCGCTTGCGGCCGCTTTTGGGGCCATACGAGGCGTTTGGCTTGGGCTCGGCGAAGGCGAGGAGGAGGTAATGCTTGACGCGCTTGTACGCGCGCACGCCATAGACGGAGTTTCGGGGGTTTCGGAACCGTCGGTCGACGGCGCGAATCTGGACGAGCTCAATCAGATCTCTTTTCAAATTAAAAACTGGTATTTAAGAAATTTTCAGGTATAATAACGACACTACCCGAGTGGGATCCTAGGAAAATAGGAAAATGTATGAAAACAGAACGCCGAAAAAGAGAAAGCCTTTTCTTTTGCTGGTTATTTTCTTTGCCGTGATTTTGTCGTTCCTTTCTTTTTGGATTATTCGTCAAAACAGCATTAAGTTTGGGGAATCTCTGAAAGTCTACAATGTCACGTTTTCCACCGAGGTGGATGACAGGCTGCGTCTTACTGGGGTGGTGTCGAGATTTCCGTATGGAGCCATGCAGGTCTGTTTGCGTTTTGATTACAGCAAAGCCGCGCCCGACGTCGACATAAGATTGCTTTGGTCTTTTGGAAATAAACTTGTTCAGGCTGACTCCTACACTCTTTCTGAATCCTTTGGTTCTAAAATATACGGTCTTGTACTGGAAAACGGAAAACCCCTGCCAAGGGGGCTTTATTCTTTGAGTATTTTTTATGACAACAAAAATCTTTCTGATTTTAGATTTGAGATTTATTAAGTTTTAGATTTGAGATTTATTAAGTTTTAGATTTGAGATTTATTAAGGATATTTTTTGAGCATATCCTGTTTTTATGAGGTGAGAGTAATGAGAAGGGCAAGAATAAAGGCAAGAATAAAGGCAAAAATAAACGGTCATCGCAAAGGTATAGCGTTGTGATGGCGAGGCTGAAAAGAGTCTTACCCGCCGAGACGGAAGCGGCTGAGGTATCCGAAGCCGAAAACACGCAAGGCGTGGTCAAGGTAAGAAGAACGCGCAAGATCTCCGCTCCTGTCGAAGCGGTTCCCGCTCCGGAAGAAAACCCACCTGTGGAAGCCGCGAGCTCGCCCGCCGCGCCGGTTAAATCGCGCAGAGGACGCCCTCCGAGGGTAAAGGCAGCGGAAACCGCGCTTTTGCCTTTGCCTGAAATCGAGGAGCCGCCGCATGAAACCGAGCCGCCGAAGGCCGCCGCGAACGAGGAAACGAACGCGCCGCTTGACGCCGCGGGCGTAACGGCGAAACCACAGGAGGCGTCTCCGGAGCCCGCGACACCCGAAGTTCAGACCACCGCGATTGCAACTGTTGAGACAACCGTAGCCCATGAAATTTACGTCCCCCCAAAACCCAAGCATACATACGCCTATTTAGCCTCTTTGAAGCTAACGGAACTTCGCGAGATAGGCAAGGACCTGAACGCTACCGGAGCCGCTACGCTTCGCAAGGACGATTTGATTTTTTCCGTGCTGAAAGCTCAGGCCGAGAGTATGAACTACAAATTTGGCGGCGGAACTCTCGAAATTCTGCCGGAGGGGTTTGGCTTTTTGCGCCCCAAGGGTATGTTGCCGACCGACGGCGACGTTTACCTTTCCTTGTCGCAGATAAGGCGCTTTGGGCTGCGCAACGGCGATGTCGTATGGGGTCTCATTCGACCTCCGCGAGACCAAGAGCATTATGAGGCTCTGCTTCGCGTGGAGACCGTCAATTTTTCAGACCCCGAGCAGTCGCGCCGCCGCGCCCAATTCGGCGCTCTCACCCCGATATTCCCAAATGTGAAGATAAATCTCGAACTCGGGCCCAAAGAGCTCGCCACGCGCCTCGTAGACCTATTCGCCCCTATCGGCCTTGGCCAGCGCGCCCTCATAGTCTCTCCGCCAAAGGCGGGAAAGACCACGCTTTTGAAGCGCATAGCCGGAGCCATATCCATAAACTGCCCCGACATTATCCTTATGGCCCTGCTTATAGACGAACGCCCCGAGGAAGTCACCGACATAGCGCGCTCCGTGGACGGGGAAGTGATAGCCTCCACTTTCGACAGACCGGCGGACGAGCATATCCGCGTGGCAAGCCTCGCGCTTGAAAAAGCCAAACGCTTAGCCGAGGCCAAACGGGACGTCGTCATATTGCTCGACTCTATAACGCGCTTGGCCCGCGCCTCTAACCTCACCGTACCGCCGTCCGGGCGCACCCTTTCAGGCGGACTTGACCCGTCCGGATTGTATTTCCCTAAAAAATTTTTCGGCGCGGCCCGCAACTTCGAGGAGGGCGGAAGCCTTACGATAATAGGCACGGCGTTGACCGACACCGGCAGCCGCATGGACGACGTCATATACGAGGAGTTCAAGGGCACAGGAAACATGGAGCTGCACCTTTCCCGAAAATTGGCCGAACAGCGAATCTTCCCGGCCATAGACATAACGCGCTCCGGCACGAGGCGCGAAGATCTCTTGCTTGGCGAGGATGAATTGGCCAGGCTTTGGCTTCTGAGAAAGCGCATAGTCGGCGTGGACGAGGCCGGAGCGCTCAACCTCATTTTAGATAAACTCAGACAAACTCAGAACAACAGAGACTTTTTGATGTCTATAAAAGTCCCGTAACGGAGAGTTCGATATCATCATGGAACGATTGCTGATCAAAAACGCGAAGATAATCACGCAAAACCTTATAGTGGACGGCTCGCTCTTGGCCTTGAACGGACGCGTGGCGGCTTTGGGCGTCCATATAGAGGCCGACGTCGACAGCGAGATAGACGCAAAGGGGCTTTTTCTGTCGCCCGGCTTCATAGATATTCATAACCACGGGAGAATGGGCTTTGACGTAATGGACGCGTCGGTGTCATCGTTGCTGAATATCGCGATAGAGCAGATCAAACACGGTGTGACGGGCTTCTTGGCCACCACGAACACGGCGGAAAAAGGAGTTCTTTGGCGCGCCGTAAACGTGGCGGCTGAGTTTTGCGACGTTGACCGCCAAGCCGAAAGAACCGCGAACAAGCCCCGCAGGGGAGCGCAATGTCTTGGCATATACGTTGAAGGAAACCATATATCCATGAAAAAACGCGGCTCTCACCCGCCTGAGCTTCTTCGTCCGATAGCGCAGGAGAACCTCAACACCCTGCTCTCGGCCGGAAAAGGAAATATCCGCGTGATGGCCTTCGCGCCGGAGCTTCCCGGGTCTCTCGACGCCATACGCCGCCTCAGGCACGCGAGCGTCGTGGCCGCCGCCGCGCACACCGACGCCACGTTTGACGAGGCTATGGACGGCATAAACGCCGGCGTGACGCTGGCGGCTCATACGTTCAACTCTATGCGCGCGATGACTCACAGAGACCCCTCAATCATTGCGGCCTGCCTCTTGGACGACAGGGTGGTCTGCGAGGCCATAGCCGACGGTACGCACCTCGACCCGGCCATACTTCAGCTTATATATAGACTCAAGGGCCCGGACCGCGTATGCCTCATAAGCGACTCCGTCAGATACAACGGTTTGCCGGACGGACAATACAACAGAGACGACGGGCGTGACGTCACGGTAAAAAACGGCGTCATAAGATTAGGAGACGGACGATTGGCCGGGTCTTCTCTCAGTATGAACGAGGCGGTGCGCAACATGGTACGGCTTGCCGGCATTCCGCTTTTTCACGCCGTCCGCATGGCCTCCTTTGTCCCGTCCCGCGTTATAGGTATGGATGCCGCTAAGGGCAGCCTTGACGTGGGTAAGGACGCAGATATGATCCTTTTTGACGAGGACGTAAACGTCGAGGCGGCGTTTATCGGCGGAAAACGTATTATCTGACAAATTATCCGGCCTGTTATATATGACAAACGACGAGATTTTATATGGAAGGCTTAAACTTTGGCAGCCGGACAAGGGGCCCAGGGTGAGCATGGATACGGTGCTGTTGGCCGATTATGTTCGTCTCAGGCCCCGCGCGCGTTTGTCGTCTTTTATCGAACTTGGCGCGGCTACCGGTGCGGTGTCCTTTATGCTGGCGCTGCGCTTCCCCGAAAAATTCAGCGTCCTCGGCATAGATATTCAGCCTGAGCTTATAGAATTAGCGCGGTTAAACCTACGAGAAAATGGCCTTTCGGACAACGTATCCTTCCGCTGCATGGACTTGAGGGATTACAAGGCGCTCGCGAACGGCGCGTTTGACGGCGTTGTCGTCAATCCGCCTTATGAGGACATAGGGCGCGGACGCAGAAGCCCGTCCGAAAGTTTGTCGATAGCGAGGCAGAGCGACTGTTGCACGGGGGCCGACGTGATGGACGCCACGAAATGGCTTTTGAAAAACAAGGGCCGCTTTTTCGCGGTCTTTCGCGTCGACCGCATGGCCGAGTTTTTGGCGTTGATGAGAAGCGCCGCTATCGAGCCCAAAAGGCTGAAGTTAATTCACCCAAGGCAGGGAGAGCCCGCCGGTCTCTTTCTTGTGGAGGGGCTGAAGGGGGGCGGCTTGGGGCTCAATGTGGAGCCGCCGCTGTTTGTGTACGGCGAGGACGGGCATTATACGGCGGAACTGCTTAAGGCGTATGAGATGTAGCGCCTAAGTCAGTATTCCAAAATTCCTAGTCCCCACACCGCCAAAACGGAAGTTATTTTGTGACGAGCCCTAAATCTCGCCGATAAGTAATCCTTTGAATAAAATGGTCAAGGCGTCTATATATCTTTTCGTCAAGCAAAAAATTTAGTTGCATAATTCGCACCTACCTTAGTCAACATCGTTGTTTATCTTGTTATATTACAGCATTTATACTCTTAATCTGCAAGGGGGGGTTTTTAGAGGTGACCGCCTGTGAAAATGTCCTCTTCAGTCAAGTATGTATCACCCTCCAATGCGTTCTGACACGCTATCGGAGGGTGTTTCTTATAGCACTGTCGTGTTGCCGTATTTATAATATTGACAGATTGTCATACCATGTATATTATTGCTCTAAGGCTTTAGCATTAAAACAAAAAAACGAGAGGAAGGTTGAAATGATGGGAAATTTGGCAAGGACGAAGGGCGCGTTGGTTGTTTTTTTGTGCGCGATCATTATCTGCGCAATGAGTATTTCGGTCGCGACGACGGCCCCGGTGAGGGTTCTTAAGCAGGCGAACTCCAGCCCAGACGACGCTCCCATGCCATTGGCTCTTGCGAAAATGGCGGAGATACTGGAGCGGAAGTCAAACGGAGCGCTGAAGATGGAAATATTCTCAAACAGTCAGCTCGGCACGGCCCGCGAATGTCTTGAATCGGTGCAGTCCGGCGTTATCGACATAACCTCCCAAACGCTTGCGGCTATGGGCGGGTTTACCGACGCGGGGCTTATCTTTGACCTTCCATATTTGTTCAAAACCGAGGAGGACGCCGAGAGGATTCTGGACGGCCCAATTGGGCAAACTATCCTAAAGAACATGGAGTCCGCCGGGTTTGTCGGCCTCGGATGGTATTCTCAGGGCTGGCGTCACCTCACCACCACAAAGAAAGAGGTTCACGCGCCTTCCGATATGGTCGGACTCAAGATACGCGTTATGGAAAACCCGCTCCATATCGCTCATTTCAAAGCTCTTGGAGCAAGCCCCATTCCTATGGCTTACTCGGAAGTGTTGACGAGCCTTCAGCAGGGCGTCATAGACGGGCAGGAGAACCCATATGTCAACATCAAGCTGAGCGGGCTTTACGAAGTGCAAAAATACGTTATCGAGACCGCTCACATCTATGACCCGATACCGCTTGTCATATCGAAGGTGGTTTGGGATAGCATGTCGGCCGACGAACAGAAATGGACCTTAGAGGCGGCGGAAGAGGGCAAAATATACGAGCGGGAACTAACTCGAAAGATGGACGCCGAGATTAAAGGGGAGTTCCAAAAGGGCGGCAGGAATGTTGTCATAGAGCTTACGCCCGACGAAAGAGCTGCTTTCCGACAGGCAGTCGAGTCCGTATATCAGGAGTGGGGGCCAAGGTTCGGGGATGTCCTTCAGCAAATTCTGAAGTCGCAAGAATGACCTCGGAAGGGGGGACAAAACCGTGAAGAAAGCGCTGCGCAGGATCAACGATTTTTTTGACTGGTTAGAGAAGTGGGTCATTCTCGTCGTTATGAGCGGAATGGTGATTATACTGGCCATTCAGGTATTTACGCGCTACTGTCTTAATTTCAGCTTTTCTTGGTCGGAGCAGCTGGTCAGGATAGGTTTTGTTTGGGTAACATACGCCGGCTCCAGTATGGCCTGCAAAAACTCTATGCACTTGACTATAGACCTCGTAAAATACCTTGCCGGCCCGTTAATGACGAAAATAATCGCGATATGGTCCTACTCTTTCACTGTTTTCTTCGCGGTTTACATGTGCTGGCACATATTTACCATTGTGCTGCAACAGATGGAAAAATGGCAAACGTTCGCGTCGATGACATGGCTGCCCGTCTGGGTTATGTACATAGCCGGCGTGGTAGGTATGCTCGGTATCGCGGCCAGGACCCTTCAATTTGGCCTGTTACCTCTATTCTCCGCAAAAGAGGAGTGTCCGCAATGAATTCCGTTCTCGTATCTATGGTAGTGATGCTGTTTATTCTGATGCTTTCCAACGTGCCGATAGGATTTGCCATAGCCGGCGCTTGCGCGTTCACCTTAACGTTCGTGTCGGCAAATCCTCTTGTCTTCAAGTTATTGCCTCAGGCGATGGTATCGACAATTGATTCGTTCCCCCTTATGGCCATTCCGTTCTTCATGCTTATAGGAACTTTGATGGCCAAGACCGGACTCTCAAAAGACATAATAGGAGTCGCTGAAGCTATCGCCGGCGAAGCGCCGGGGGGGCTTGGCGCGGCTGCCATAGTCGCCTGTATGATTTTCGCGTCGATATCCGGTTCGGGCCCGGCAGTCGTCGCCGCGCTGGGAAGCATATTGGTTCCGGCAATGTTGGAGCGCGGATACGCGCCGGCCTACGCCGGAGCGCTTTGCGCGGCGGGTGCTACGATAGGGCCCGTAATCCCGCCGAGTATTCCGATGATCGTCTACGGGGTCACGGGCGGCGTCTCGGTCGTGGCCATGTTTACGGGAGGATTTATACCGGGAATCATGATGGGCGTCGCGCTGATAATATCGAATTATTTTACCGGCAAAAAAAGAGGATATATCGGCAAGGCTCGCGGAGGCGGGGCAAAATGGATACTAAAGCAATGCTGGAACGCAAAGTGGGCGCTGGGCCTGCCGTTTATTGTCCTCGGAGGAATCTACGGAGGCGTGTTTACGCCGACTGAGGCCGCCGTCATAGGATGCGTTTACGCTTACGTCGTGGGAAAGTTTGTTTACGGCAGTCTCGGCGCGAAGGCGTACTCCGAAGCGTTGATGGAGGCCGCGTTGATGTCGGCGATAATCATGTTCATCCTTGGAGGCGCGACTACGTTCGGGCGTATACTGACAATGGAGAAAATCCCGCAGCAACTGGCATCGTCGCTTTTGTCCCTTACGAAATCTCCTGTCATAATCATGGCTATGATAATGTTAATTTTACTGGTCGGCGGCATGTTCTTGGATACCATCTCTAATATAGTATTGTTTACGCCGCTCTTTTTGCCAATCGTCAAGAGCCTTGGCTACGACCCCGTATTTTTTGGCGTGCTGATGACTATAAATTTGTGTATCGGCTTCATCACGCCGCCTGTGGGAATCAATCTTTATGTGGCGCAAAGTTTGACCCGCGCGCCGTTTGAGCTGATAATCAAGGAGTCATCCAGGCTCGTGCTCGTGCTGTTGGTCGTCATGTTTATAGTTATGTTGTTCCCCGGCACGGTTTTATTCCTGCCGAGCCTGCTGGCAAGATAGTTTTTGAGGATAGAAGGAGCGCGTTGAGTGAGAATGAACATAGAAATTACACTGGATAAAGTATCCGAGAAGTTTGAGAAGATAGGGATTCCGGGCCGAGATCTCTACGACTTGCCCGCGAGCGGAAAGTCGTTTGACGATGGTTGTCATTACCGTATAGAGATGTCGGGCCTTGAGGGGCCCAAGGTCCTGGAAGCGATGATCAAGGAGCGCAGGAGGTTGGGCGTGCCGGTGCACAGGATCGTATCCTTCTGCCAGGGCGCCAACTGGTTCTCCGACTCCGATCTGAAAGATTTTTGTCAGATGGCGGCGGACGACAATCTGGAAGCGGTCGCCATCCCTACTACGCGGAACTCAATAGACATTGGGCGTCAGGCGCTGTCCTCAGACGGCAAGGGAAGCGGTTTCGCAAACCAGAGAGGCTCGGACGAGCTGAGAAAAGTTGTCTACGAGCTGTACCGCCTGTACGAGATAGGCTTCAGGGGGATGATGTTGATGGACCCCTATGCCGTGAACGTCGTAAAGCGCCTTCAGGACGCCGGAGAGTTTCCCAAAGACGTCGTTATAAAGCTCTCCTGCTGGGCGGGGATTTCATCACCGGCCGCGGCTTACGTCGTCGAAAAGCTGGGGGTCGGATCGTATAACCCCATAAGCGACCTGACCCTGCCTCAACTCGCCTCAATGCGAAAGGTCGGAAGTGTGCCTATGGATTTCTACATAACGACGTTCGACACTTATGGCGGCTCGAACCGCACTCTTGATTCGGCTGAGGTGACAAAGCTCTGCGCCCCGTGTTATCTGAAGTTTGAACCGGCGCCCGCCATTAGCTTCTATACGCCTTACGTCTTTGACCCTACTCATATTGAACTTATGAACAAAAAACTGAAGCTCGCGCTCTGGGTCGTCGAGCACATCTCGCAGAACCAACCCCAGATCAAAACATCACCCCATGGAACAAAGGGGCTGTTTTTGCCTAAGGTCTAAAATGCCTTCCGAGATGTTCAAAGAAGTGCGGCAAAAAACTTCGCTGATCGAAGATGTGATAGATCAGGTTCTGTGCGCCATAGAGAAAAATCAGGTGCCTCCCGGAAGCAAGCTGCCAACGGAGCGCGAACTGACAGAACAGCTCAAGGTGTGCCGCCCCGTCGTTCGCGAGGCGATAAGCTCGCTTGTCGCGTTAGGGATTCTTGAGCGCAAGAGAGCCAAAGGCACTTATCTGTGCAAGGACATCAACGCCTCAATTATAAAGAAGCTGTTCGGTTATGTGATAATACGCAGCTCGGAGCTGAACGAGGTTCGTGAAATAATAGACACAAGGCGGGCGATTGAGAGCGAGCTCATCTCGCTCGCCTCTATTAGGAGAACCGCGGATCATCTGAGCGCGATGAAGAGTACTATGGAGCATATGGAGCGGCTTGACGTTGGCACAGCCGATTGGTTTCAGGTAGACTGCGACTTTCACTCCCGCATAGGCGAAGCCGCCAATAGCGGGTTCTTGCTGGCCCTTCAGATGTCTATTCGTGAGAAGATGTTACATGTAATGAAACTGGCGTTTTTTCCCCCGCAGATCGAACAACTGAGAGTTGAACACAGGGAGATGTACGCCGCGATAGAAGCCGGCTCGCCGGAGCGTAGCCGCGAAGTGGCTGTTCAGCATATAGATCTTCTCATAAAAGGTATTGCTCAAAATCAACGTCAGCCCGAACTAAGCAAAATCGCTATAATCTGATAAAACGACAAAAATTGTAAATTCAGGGAGGAATTATTTTTGAGCGTATACAGTATGAAATTCGGCAAGGGCGCTTTCGACATAGATATTCCCGATGAGCGACTTTTGGGCGTTTTGAAAAGCCACGAAAAAAAACAGGCGGCGACGGAGCAAACGGCTATTATTGACGCTCTGGAAAACCCAATAGAATCCGCGCGTCTGCGTGACAAGGTGAAACCGGGTGAGACAGTCTGTGTGGTGATATGCGATATTACGCGCTCCTGGCAGCATACGGCGGTTTATCTTCCGTTTGTTGTGGACGAGATAAAAAGGGGCGGCGTCAAAAATGAGGATATTTTCTTCCTTGTCGGTACCGGGACGCACAGAGGACATACGACGGAGGAACATAAACTGCTTTTGGGCGAGCTTTACGGCAAATACAAAATCTACGACCACGACAGCCGAAACGACCCCATGACCGACCTTGGCAAAACAAGCCGCGGTACGCCCGTTAAGCTGAACAAGCGCGCTACGGACGCCGACCATGTTGTTCTTACGGGCGCCATAATTTACCACTTCATGCCGGGCTGGGGCGGCGGCAGAAAAGCCATACTACCCGGCATTTCCTCTTATGAGACGGTGCAGGCCAACCACGCGCTCACTCTCGAACCCCTGCCGGGCAAGGGGCGTAATTGGGCTTGCAATAGCGGCAAATTAGAGGGTAACGTCATCCACCTTGACATGGTGGAGGCCGCAGCGAAAATGAACCCAACGTTTATGCTAAACGTCATCATGGGCGGGGACGGAAAAATCGGCTGGGCTGTCGCCGGACACTGGAAAAAAGCTCACGAAGCCGGAGTGAAGTTAGTGGACAGCGTCGATAAAGTCTTTATTCCGGAGCTCGGCGATCTCGTCGTTTCCTCAGCCGTGGGATACCCTAAGGACATCAATTTATACCAATCGACAAAGGCGCTTTTCAACGCGGAACCAGCCGTGAAGCCGGGTGGCTCGTTAGTTATTGTAGCCGCTTGCGCCGAGGGCTACGGCGACGAGGAAATGCAGATGATGCTGCAGAAATACAAGAACTCCGACGAACGCGAAGCCGAGCTGCGCCGCGAGTTCACCATCGCGAAGTACGTCGGTTACTGCACCGGCAGCGCGGCGGAGAGATTCGATTTTCACATAGTCACAGATATGAAGTCCGATTTATTGGCCGACACCGGCATAAAGGTCTCAAAGACGCTTGACGAAGCCCTCTCGAAGATTTACGCTGCGCGAGGGGAGAACCTCAAGACCTGGCTCATGCCGAGGGGCGCTTATACATTGGCTGAGCCGCTTTGTTGTCGAGAGATTCCAAAGGGAGAGAAATAATCATGAACCATGAGCGGGGTATTGGGAAACCTCAATATGGCGCTAAACAAATTCGGAGATGACGCGAACGCACTCGTCAAAGTCGATGGGCTTCGATAGGTGGCGGGTCATGCCGCTTGCAAGGGCTTGTTCTACGTCCTCCTGCATGGCGTTGGCGGTCATGGCGATTATAGGGATGGTTTTGGCGTCGCTTCGGGGCAATGCCCGAATGGCTTCCGTGGCCTGATACCCGTCCATTTTGGGCATCTGCACGTCCATGAAGATGATGTCGAACTCGCCCTCTTGCGAGTTGGCAAAGATTTGAACGGCCTCGTCCCCGTCGCCCGCCTCTGTGATTTTGATTCTTGTGTCCGCGAGGCTCTCGACCATGATCAACCGGTTCAGCTCGATATCGTCGACCAGCAGCAGGCGGAGGAGTGAGAAATCGACCGGAACCGCGTCTATTGCCCCACCGTCCTTAGTATCTGACGGAACGCCTCTCATTAAAGGCAGAGTGAAGGTGAATTTACTGCCGACGAAAAGCTCGCTCTCGACCTTGATGGTTCCCCCCATGAGTCCCACCAAGCGATGACAGATAGAGAGTCCAAGCCCCGTCCCCTTGTATTTTCTCTGGAGATACTGCTCCTCCTGCTCGAACGGATTGAAAATCTTCCGCAAAAACTCCTCCGACATGCCTATTCCCGTATCTTTCACGGAGAAAGCTATAAACAAGTTTTCAGAAGGGCCGTCGGCAAGATCGGGATTGGGGACGGAACGGACAGTGAGAGTCAGTTTCCCGCCGGCCTCAGTAAATTTAGACGAGTTTGTCAGAAGGTTGATGATGACCTGACGAATGCGGTCGGCGTCGCCGATGACGTCAAGCACGACGTCGGGCGCTATGGAGTACTCGAACAGAAGCTCCCGTTCTTCCGTCTGAGGCACTAAAAGGTTGTAGCAGTCGAGAACCACATCGCGTATATTGAACTCGCTATAACGAATCTCAATCTTGCCCGATTCGATACGGGACATGTCTAAAACGTCGTTGATGATACCCAAAAGGTGCGTCGACGCCGCCAAAATATTCTTGAACCGCGTAGCGGCATCGCTATCCGCGATAGCCTCCTGCTTTTTCAGACCCAGACGGGCCATGCCGACGATGACGTTCATCGGGCTTCGCAGCTCGTGGCTGACGCGGGACAAAAACTCTCCCTTCGCCTTGCTCGCGCTCTGCGCCTTTTCGAAGTACGTCGCCATGATGTCGAACGTGTCGTTTATCTGCCGGACGACCGTCGCGATGTCCCCGTTGAAAACGTCGGGGTCGTTGCGGACGTCGAGGCGTCCGGAGATTGCGGCCTCTAAGGTTTGCTTCGTGCTCGACAGCATATCCCTGAAAGTGCGCGTAACGGCGTCCAGAGCGCGTGACAAAGCGCCCATCTCGTCAGGCTTTTGCAGGAGCCAAGCGGGAATCTCCGTTGATACCTTGCCGCGAAATATGCCGTCTGCCGTCTCCCTCAGAGCGTCGATGGGTCGAATAACGAGACGGCGTAGAATCAGGAAAAGTATCGCCATAAAAATTCCGACGACCACTAACAACGATTCGATGGTCCGCAGCTTTAGCTTGGCGGCATCCTCTCTCAGGTCATTTATATCGAAGTCCGTCCCGGTGAAAGCCACGATCTCCCCCTCGTCGTCGAGCAACGGTGAGTATGAGGAGTAGAGCGTGCCATAAATCTCATGTTCGTAATACTCAGCGTAGGCGAACTGCCGCTTTGTGGCGTACACGATTTCGGAGTAGGGGAAGTCGTCCTTCGGCGCTATGAAGCCGATGTCGTCCCGGTCCAAGTCCAGAACCTCCTCAACCGTGCGCGCGTCGAAAAGGTACGAGAAAAATTCATCTATGCCCGTGTCGGCGACTACGTAGAGATACTTAGCGCCGGACATATGACGCAGCTCGTTAATCCACTCCTGAATGCGCCCGTAGTTTTCATCTTTGAACCGAACGACATCCCGACGGAACCGTTCGACAATCCCATAAAGAACCCCCTGAAGGCGAACTGCCTCGGGGTCTTTTTTGTTGTAGCCTATTTCGTTTTTAATTTTGAAAAGCGTACGCCTCGCCTCGTTGAACTCAAGCTGACGGCTTTTGAACTCCTCGTCTTTTTTAAGGGCGTCAATATAGGGCAGCAAACCTTTGGCCTCGATTTGCGAGGAAATGAGTTTGTTGACCAAAATGGTTTTTTCCTCCATGGCTGAAGTTTGCATGGACATGATGAAAATATAGTCCGAGTAGGAAAGAGCGGATAAAATAACCACGACGCTCGCGAAAACGAACAATAACAACTTGAAGCTGATCTTGCTGGTACAGGGAATCGTTCTCGGCATGAAGCGCCATCCCTCCTTACTGTCTCTATATAGAATATCTGAATAATTTTAATAAAGCAACTGTCAAAAAATTGTCATTTTATGCCCTCTATACCCTCTATGCCCTCTATGCTCTCTATGCTCTCTATCCTTGCAATCTCAATCTCCAACTCCGCCTCCTTGGCTTTTAGAAGACCCTTGCCTCGCTCTATCTGCGACAGGACCTGTTCAAAGCCAGTGCCGCCGTAAGTGTCCCGTCTCTCTACGCTCTTCTCAAGAGAAAGTATATCGGCTACATCGGCTTCGACCTCCGGAATATGCTCTTTCATCTCGCCGACGCTCAGGCCGGCCAAAGGCTTTCCATTCTCGATACAATAACGGACGAGCTTGCCGACTTTCCAATGCGCGTCGCGGAACGGAACGCCCTTCAACACGAGATACTCCGCTACATCCGTAGCCAAAGCCAAGCCCAGCCCCTTCTCCAGCGCTGAGCGCGCTGAGCGCGCGTCGACTTCAACCTTGGCTACGAGCGGCGGCAGCACCTCGAGGATGCCGTCGAGCGTGTCGAGCGACGCGAAAAGCCCGCGTTTATCCTCCTGAAGGTCGCGGTCGTAAGTCATGGGCAGTCCCTTAGTCATGATCAACAAATCCACAGTATGCCCGATAACCTGCCCGGTCTTGCCGCGAATCAGTTCGAGCACGTCCGGGTTTTTTTTCTGGGGCATGATGCTCGAGCCCGTACAAAAAGAGTCGGGCAGCTTCAGCCAGCCGAACTCCTGCGTAGCGTAAATTATCAAATCCTCCGCCATGCGAGAGGCATGCACGGCAAAAAGCGACGCGAAATGATGATAATCGGACATATAATCGCGCTGAGCGACGGTGTCTAAACTATTGCGCGTGGGGTGGTCGAAGCATAGAAGCCGGCATGTCATGTCTCGGTCGAGCGGCAGCGTGGAGCCGGCCAAAGCGCCGCTCCCCAGCGGACACTCGTCAAGCGAACGGGCCGCAAACTCAAGCCGTTCGCAGTCGCGCAAAAAAGCCTCGAACCACGCCATCCAATAGTGTCCCAAGGAGATGGGCTGCGCCTGCTGGAGGTGCGTATAGCCCGATATTATGACAAGCCGGTGTTTTTGAGCCCTGTCCAAAAACGCCCCCAAAAGAGACAGGAGAGCCGCTCTAATCGCAAGCAATCGCTTACGTAGGTAAAGGCGCACAGTCGTAGCTACTTGGTCGTTGCGGCTTCTGCCGGCGTGGAGCTTCGCTCCGACGGCTCCGGTCAGCTCCGTGAGGCGGTTTTCGATGTTCATATGCACGTCCTCGAGTTCCTCGGACGGCTTGAATTTTCCGCTCTCGATTTCATTCAAGACGGTTTTCAGACCGTCGGCAATCTGAGCGGCCTCCGCGTCGGTTATTATCCCAATCTTCCCCAGCATACGGACGTGAGCCACGCTCCCCTGAATGTCATGTTTATAGAGCCTCCAGTCGAGGTCGAGAGACTGCGTAAACTTCTGCACAACCTGCGCCGTATCTTCCTCAAAACGTCCCTTCCACATATCTATTCAATCCCTTCGAATATTTTTATGTTCAACGCACCGCGCGGACAGGCCTCCGCCGCAATCCGCGCCCAACCCTTGCTCCCTTAGCCACGTCCCTCCGGGATGCCCATGAAGCGCCAGCCATGAGGCGGTCTGCAAATGCAGGCACTTGACGCTAACGCCGAGCTCTTTGTCCTCGGCGTTGAATCTAAGCCCGCCGACGCCAGTTTTTCGGATGCGCGCAAAAAATTTTGGGTGAAAGCGGCGCAAAAAGTTTAATTGCGCCTCCGGCAAGAGCGACAGGCGAAGTCTTTGATGAAATATATTATAGGGGATCCATTGCAGGGGTGCGTTGCGCTCTATCCATCGCCCGCACTCATCGACGCCGCCTTTTGACTCTATCCGGGAGGCCAAAACGACGCGCCAAGGACATGTAAGCCAAAACGAAGTAGGGAACGGAAAAAATCCGGTTTTACGAATCTGAACGGGGGAACACACGATAACGACAGGCCGCCCGAAAGAGCAGCGCCGTGCCGCGCCCAAAATAATCGCCTCGTCAAACTTACGCCCCAGCAACTGACGCGTCGCCGAAGCGATATCGACCGATGTCGCCGGTTCACAAAAAAAGGGGAGAGTATCTCCCCCCGGCGACGCGATACGCAGCCAGCTCAATTTTTCGGCTTGCTGCTCGGTTTTTTCTTCCCTAACTTGGAAGAATTCATTTTGCTGTTGAGATCCGCTATTTTGGATTCACTCAATTTAAGGAAGGACGCCATCTTTTTCTCAAAGTTGTCCTTATCGTCTCTGAGAATGGGCGCAACTACGACAGGACGTTCTTCCGCTTTTTTCAGTGACAAATCTATGCGGCCCTTTTCGTCGATTTTGATAACTCTCGCCTTGACATTCTGCTGCATAGTCAGAATGTCCTCGACTTTCTTGACAAAGCTAAACGACAGCTCGGAGATATGAATCATCCCCTTCTGCCCCGTCGGAAGCCTGACAAAAGCCCCATAAGGCATAATCTGCTCCACTACGCACTCGACAAGATCGCCGACTCCCACTGAAGAAGCCACTGCCTTCTTCTCCTCGCCCATTCCCGCTGCAAACCTCCCAATAATATAAAAATTAAGCTACACCCAACGCCACTCAAAATGCTTTTCGGAACCAAGGCGTCTGCACAAAAAAACACCCTTTGAATCAAAGCGTCTACTCTGAGGATTATACCAGATTAAAAGTGTACCTCGCCTTTTGTCTAGTGTTAATTTTACAACAGCTTCATCAATAATAGGGCCAAACCAAGCCAAAATTACTTCTCCGCTTGTTTTTGGACGCGCCTTCTGCCATCTCAGGCGGTTGGTTCTCTCCTGCGGCACTACTGCCGCCAGTTTTGTATTCTCCAGAATTGTGATTTTTATTTTCGCGATAGTATGGGTTTTTATCTCGCCTGACGCGTATTTTCTGATTTTGGAACCCTTTGTTTTCACGGCCTGATTCGAAGAATGCATCGAAAGACGAAATCCCTTGCTTGAACAAGTCAGACTACCGGCCACAAAAAGGGTCGAGCCTGTGACTTTCATCTGAGTTCTGATGGGGTATGTCTCAACATTACGCTTGAGCGAAGAGATTTTGGGCGCGTTCAACACGACGGGGAGATTATTCACATTCAAACGCCCCAAAAAATGACGGCAAAAATAGTCTTTTAAATCCTGAGTTATCAAAATCGTAAAGGAAACAGGCTATTCTTCGACCAAAGAAGTCAAAGCCTTTTGTATCCGCCCAAACGGCTCAAGCAACTCCATGGTCTTAGCCGCGTCTACCAACATGGCAGCAATCTGCTTGACGTCATCTTCTTTTGTGTTTTCAGGAAACGACGCGCGCAACGGAGCGCTCACAGAGTCCGCCTGAATCATGTAACTCAAATCCTCACCGGTAGCCTCTACGTTTCCGGCGGCTTCAAGCGGAGAGTGACTTGACGGAGCCAAGAAAAGAACCTTCCCTCTCGTTATGCTCCTCAGCGGCGCCAGAAGATCCGTCTCTCTGCAAACCCAGATAGACGGCTTCATCTCCACGGCGCCTATCAGACTTTCTAAAATCAGTTCCTCGCGCAGGTAAACTTCAAGGGCGTTGCCGTAAAGGATTTTTTCAAGGCGAGTCGGCCTTATGGGGTCCGTATAGCGAAAATCCATAGGGATACCCCTAAAATCCACCACTAAAGAAGCCCCTCTAAAAAGCCCCTCAGCCCCATCCACCACGAGATACCCAAGACTGTTATTTGATACCGCCACAGCGACGCCTCCTTAAACTACAATCCCACAACAAAAAACGCGAGCGCGTTTACGCGTAAAATTCAAAACTCTTGACTGGCCTATCCGCGCGTCCGGCGGCCTTTGCGTTATCGTTAAGATCGCTGTCGGCCTCTGCATTGTCTTTGTCTTTATAGCGATCCGATGACATCTGCTGCTGACCTCCGCGGCGATTTTTCTCGTTTTCTTCTCTGCTCTTTATCTTCTGAGCCTCGGCGGACGCAATACTGGCCTCGACTCTCTGAGCGCGCATCACGTTTTCCTTGACCGTCTCCTGCGCTTGCCCGGTTTGCTGCGCCGCGGCCATCGCGTCTTTTGAAATTTGCGCGCTGTGTTCTACGTTGAAATGAGCAAGCTGAAGATTGACCGGCTGAAGCATGAGCTCACCAAACCTTTCAGAATATCAACATATCAACATTCCAAACTATCTATGCGTCATAAGACCTCATCTTAACCTCTCCGTCCACGTACACGAAAGACGCGAATTTGAACGGAGACTGCACAGCATAAGATACGCCTCTTATCGTTATGCTAACGCCGGGATAGCACACGCCCTTTACGCGAACCACGCCCTTGGACTTACCGAGCTCAAGGCGCTCTTCAAGCTCTTTAAGCTCTTCTTGCATGGCCCTGACCGACGCCTGAGCCTTAAACTTTGCCTGCGTGAGCTTGACCAATATTTGACGCTTTTCGTCATCCAATTTTCCGGTCTGCTCTAATTTTTTGAGAAAACCAAGATTAGCCTCGACTTTCTCATTTTCTTCACTGTGTTGGCTCAACAAGTTCTGAAGCTCCTTGCGGCGCTCGACCTGATCCGGCGGAAGGCCAACGACAATCTCCGTCTTTGTCCCCATTTCACTGCCGAGGGTCTGACATACGACCTCTACACCGGCCTGAACTTTACCTCCGGCAATCTGACTCTTAGAGCCACCCATGACGGTCACGTTGTTCTGGGCTATAACCTCGCTGTGCAGAATGGCGTTTTTCACTTCAATGTCTTCCCTGCTTCGTAAGTACGCCTGGTCGGCAAAGCCCATTTTTATCGTGCCGTCGGCCAGTATCTTACCCTTGTTCATTCCACGCACGCCACCGCCGATGGTGATATTGCCCGCAGTTTCGATATGAGCCCCTTCCACCATCTCTTTTATTTCAATATCGCCCGTTGCCACAACGCTGAAACCATCGCGCACGGAACCCTTTATTTTAACGGTACCCGTAAAATTAATATTGCCTATGCCAAAATCAACATCGCCGCCCACTTCAAGCTCAGGCAAAACCACAAGTTTTTTATCCCTGCGCAAAAGGCGTCCGTCAAGCGAGGCAAAAAGCGACAGCCCGTCTTCGGAAACCTCGACGCCGCTGCCTATAGGGAACGATACATCCTTGCCGGGCGCGGCCTTCAACGTAACGCCGAGCACCGACGTGCCGTCTTTCCCCTCCGTGGCCGGATGTTTTTCGGCTATTTTATCTCCTTTATGGACATTTAAGAATACGCTTCTTGTACGGTAGTCGATTTTTTCCGTGGTTTGTTCAGCCTCTTGCTCGCCCGCTTTATCCGGGTCGAGAATCAACTGAATGCTTGCGTTAGCTCCGTTTTTGGGCGGTTCTCCATTGGCGGTCACAACTACCGTGCTCGCCATCTTCAAAGACACCATATCCTCTATGGCCTCTTTGTCAATGCCAAACGTGACGCCTCTTTGCGCGAGCCTCTCCTCTATGTCCGCAGCGCTGGGCCAAGGCTTGGTAAAAAACGGAGATTCCACGGACACAGTTGCGCTGAGGCCATCCTTGGCTATCTGCACATCAATAACCGCGTCCTTCTCGTCCGCTACATTACGCTCGGCTATTCTTTGGCGCGTATGAATTTTTTGCCGAACCAATTCCTCAACCGCCTTGGCGTTATATTTACGAACCCCCTGCCCTTCCAAAAACCGCATGACCGCGGGCAAAGAAATTTCATCAGCCACCAGCGTCAGATAAATACCACTTGAATCAGCCTCTATTTTCAGCGTATCATCAGCCATGATTACCAATCTCCCTCAGCTTCTATTTGCGATAAAGGTTCTGAGAGCCGCCAAGGCCGCGCCGTGAATCTGCGAAACCCGCGACTCGGTCACTCCAAGTATCCGCCCAATCTCTTTTAGAGTAAGTCCCTCATAATAATAAAAAGAAATGACTTGCAGTTCACGTTCTGATAATCGCGCGAGCGCGTCCATGATACATTTTGTGTCGTCCTGAAGCTCCAGAGCAAAATCGACGCCCTCTGACTCATCGGCTATCAACCCATTCAAACTAAAATCGCCATCCTCAAGCGCCACAACCTCATCGAGAGACACTATATAACTGCGGCTGGCCAACTCAAGGGACTCTCTGTAAGTTTTATCATCTACGCCCATTTCCTGCATAACCCACTCGTCGCGCAACTTGCCTTTTTCGCGTAAAACTTTTTCAATAGCTTTATTTAGTTTTTGCAGTTTGCCGCGGCCCGTTCTGGATATCCAGTCATATTTGCGTAGCTCATCCAACACAGCGCCGCGAATACGCGGCACCGCGAAAGTCTGAAAGGAAAAACCCTTAGAAATGTCAAATCTGTCGATAGCGTCAAGAAGCCCAAAAACCCCAAAACTCAACATATCTTCATAGTCGAGCCCGGAAGGCGCGGATACGGCCATTCGACCGACCACGTATTTTATAAGGGGGAGGTATCTTTTTACGATTTTTTCCTTTAGCTCAGCGGTCGGATTCTTAGTGTATTGACACCAAAGCTCAACATCCGGCGTTTCTGAATCCAAGCATATCCTCTCCCCCGTCAATCTCTTGCCTAAATCCTAAATCTCCGTCTTACCCTTACCAAGCGTTTTGATGGCAAGCATCCATGTCGTGGTTGAAAATTCAACCGTTCGGCCCTTATTGCCGCCTGTATCAGACGCTACCAAGGATATGCCTGATTTTTGCAACATGCTCGTGGTCTCTTTGACATTACGCACTCCGACTGAAAGAAAATCCGTAGTTACACCTGGCAAGGCAAACATCTGAGCGCCTCCGGCTATCTTTGCCTTCATTCGGCTCTTGGAAGCGCCTTTCTTGATCATTTCATCTATGACCGTCGGAACGGCGGTATCAGCAAATTTTCCGACTTTCTCGATAACCTTTGTGCCTCGGCTGTCTGGCAACATAATATGCGCCATGCCGGCAATCTTAGCCATTGTGTCGAAAATAACAAGCCCGATACAGGAACCCAGCCCCAGCGTAATCAGCACCGCCGGTGCGCTAACCACAACCAAGTCAGCCATGCCTACATGGTAAGTATTATCCATGACTAAAGTACCTGCAACTTTCTAAGAAGGAGTTCAAGGGCATCTGGGTCAGGCAACATAATGATATTTCCCGATATGGTCCTGTTCTCCTCATTCTGCGAAGACGCGCCCACTCGAAGTTGTGTATTGACAACTAGCGCCATATCTCCCATTTGACCAAAAATAGATACGACCACATCAAGAATAGACGCAAGCATATCACGAGCCACGCCGGGCACCGAAATCTGATGTTGTGTCCCAATCAGCATATTTACGGCGTTCAGGAAAGAACTCAAAATGATATTACCTACCTCCGTAAGAGCGCTGTCTTTCATCTCAGGGTCAAGGTCTGCAGGAACAGAATCCCCAAACTGCTGTCTCAGCAAAAGATTTACCATTAAGTCGGCGTCTTCTTCTTCTTGAATAAAAATTAAACTGCATCCAAACTCTCCGAAGGAGCGTACAAAAACGGCCGCGACAACAGAATCAGGATCTCCGTAGTACTCTGACAAAGAATAAATAGAAACCAGGTCGGCTCTTGGAACATCCATATCAATCATGCACGCTAAAAGCTTTGATAAAGCCGTCGCCGCATTGCCCGTCCCTATATTGCCGACCTCGCGGATAGCGTCCAACTGCAAGTTATTGAACGAGCTTAGATCCAGCATCTTCCTTCCTTCTTATCCTTTCATTGAATAAAAGGACACGACGTCCAGTATCAGGGCAACGTTTCCATCGCCGAGAATTGTGGCGCCGGCGATTCCCTTTATCTTAGAAAGGAAACGCCCAAGCGACTTAATGACGATTTCCTGCTGTCCTATGAGCTCATCGACGATAAAGCCTATCTTGTTCTTTCCTATTTTGACCACAACGACAGGGTACTCATCGCGGTTATCTCTCTCGACCACTGTACCGAGCACGTCGCCAAGATCGCTCAACGAAAGCACTTCTCCGCGCAAAATAGTGGCCGGCGAACCATGAACCGTCTTTATGTTCTCGCGCCTGACCAAGATAGTCTCCTCAACATTTTCAAGAGAGATAGCGTAGGTCTCGTCTCCGACTTTAATCAAAAGAGAAAGCACGATAGCTAAAGTCAAAGGCAGCCTGATGTAGATATTAGTTCCCTGCCCAACCTTAGAAGCCATATCGAGCTGACCGCCCAAAGTCTCGACTTTCGACTTGACGGCGTCCATACCGACACCGCGCCCGGATATATCGGTTATCTTCTCGGCCATACTAAAACCCGGCAACAAGCATAGCTGAATGGCTTCTTCATCAGATATGGTGGCCGCCTCTTCTTCTGTAAGGATGCCGCGTTCTATGGCCTTGGTTTTAACCTTTTCGGGGTTTATTCCTTTGCCGTCATCCATAACTTCAATGATAACGCCGCTGCCCTCCTGATAAGCCGAAATCTTGAGTATGCCCTTTTCCGGTTTGCCGGCTTTGCGGCGATCTTCGCGCGTCTCAATCCCGTGGTCAAGCGAATTGCGGATAAGGTGAACCATGGGATCCCCTATTTCGTCGATAACGGTACGGTCAAGCTCCGTGTCCTGCCCCTCCAGAACCAGCTCTATATCCTTGCCGAGGGACTTGGACATATCGCGGATAAGGCGCGGAAAGCGGTCAAACGTAAAGGATACCGGCACCATTCGAAGCTTGGTAACCAATTCCTGAATATCCCCTGAAATTCGCCCAAGCTGCGACAGCGGTTCGTCAAACTCGCGAAGCCTGGCCTCCTGAGCCAGCCTCTCAACGCGAGCGCGCCCTATGACAAGCTCACCGACAAGGCTCATCAACTTGTCTAAGCGTCCTATATCCACGCGCACGGTCTGATTGACTTTTTTAGCCTCCGCCGCTTTTACAGGGACAGGGGCGGCTGCTTTCGGATGAATAACCGGCTCCGGCGGCGCCTTGACCTCCGCAACCTTTTCCTCGTGTTTAGGCGCCGTCTCGACAGGAGCGGCTGCAACCTTCACGCTCTTAACTTGCGGCGCTGCGCTATCTACATCTTTCAACTCTTCAACATCTGCCGCAGAGACATCGCTAATCCTGAGAACGGCGTTTTTGATCTCCTCAACAGTATGCTTGGAGCTGAGATAGATAGTAAATTCAAGTGTGAAATCTTCATTTTCCAAGGCCTCCACAGAGGGCTCGGACTTTATGACGTCACCCATTTCTTCTAAGCGACTAACTACCATATAGGCACGGGCGGCCTTCAATAGACAACTCTCACTCAATTTGGTAAGAACTGTGTATACCGTCATTCCAGCGCCTTTGGCCTCCGAAACCCACTCTTTTTCTTGAGATGAGAGAGTGCTGCTGCTCGCTCCGTCTTTTTGAGTCTTAGCGTCGGCCTTAGCTTTGGCCTCTTCGGCTTCAAGGTTCATATTGCGCAATGAGGCCACCAATTCCGATACATCAATATGTTCGTCCGTATCTCCGGCTCTGATAGAGTCCACCATAGATTTCATGGTGTCAAGAGATTTAAACATCAAATCCATATCGAATTCGTCGAGGTGATGGGTTCCCTTGCGCGCAGCGTCAAGGCGGTCCTCCAAGGCATGGGTCAACCCCGTCATCTTACTGAAACCCATCGTGGCCGACATACCCTTCAAGGTATGGGCAGCGCGAAAGATTTCATTGATGACGTCAAGATTCATCGTGTCTTTTTCCAATGCAAGCACAAGATCGTCCAACCTCTGCAGATTGTCACCAGCCTCATCCAAAAACGCACCCAAGTATTGGCTCATATCCATTTCAGTCATGATCCACCATCCCCAAACTCATAAATTCCAAAAATTATATTTCTGCGTCCTAAGCAAAACCGTTTGTTTAATTATAAATTCACTTCACGCATCTGACGAGCGCACCAGCAATATCATGCAAAGGAAGAACCTCATCGACAACCCCTGCTTCAACGGCAGCCCTAGACATACCATAGACCACGCAAGTCTCCTGAGCCTCGGCTATAATATAAGCCCCCTTGGCGCGAAGAGCAACTGCGCCGTCAGTACCGTCCCGTCCCATACCGGTTAAGATAACGCCTACCATATTCCCTCCAAATTCGTCGGCAACACTTAAAAACATTATATTCGCGGCGGGCTTAACAGACAATACCGGAGGAGCGTCAGAGAGCCCACAAAAAGCACTCAATCCTGGATTACGCCTTTTTACTATCAAGTGGCTCCCGCCGGGCGCTATAACCGCAACCCCCGGCTTCAGAGGCATTCCCTCCTCGCCTTCTACGACCGTAAGTGCTGAAACAGAATCAAGCCGTCTGGCAAAAGAGGCCGTAAAATCTTTCGGCATATGTTGCGTTATCACTATAGGAACAGGAAAATTCCCGGGCAATCCTGACATAAGCTGCTGTAAGGCCATAGGGCCACCCGTAGAGGCCGCTATAGCGACAATTTCACGTTTCAACGTTTTCGCAGCGGCACGATTTATCGGAGGCTGAGCGGTTGACGCTACAGAATGGCGCGCCGCGTCTTTAGCTGTAGAGCGCAACTTGGCATGTTTTGCCATAAGCACTTTAGATATAAGCTCCGCCGCAACGTCTTTGATGTCCGTTGAAATAGCTCCGGACGGCTTTGCGACGAAATCGACACATCCGAGAGTCAATGCTTTAAGAGTTACTTGAGCCCCCTCCTGCGTGTGGCTGCTGACCATGATCACAGGAACGGGGTTATTAGTCATCACTTCTTTAAGGACTTCCAATCCTCCTTTATTCGGCATTTCCACGTCAAGCGTAACGACATCGGGAGAGAGTAATTTAATTTTGGCGATAGCGTCAACGCCATCTTTTGCCGTCCCGATAACCTCAATACGAGGCTCCGAGGACAGAATATCCCCCAACATCCTCCGCATCAGAGCGGAATCATCTACAATAATTACTCTGACCCTCGACTCGCTCATAAAGTTATCCTCGTTAAAATGATTTTCCTGAAATTATCCTCTCGACATAAGCTCTTGTTGTCGAATAAATGTTCCCACCACTTTTTCGATTGAGGCGGCCAAACCGTCGTAAGCAAATCCGGCGTCAATAATATTTTCTTTTTTGTTAAATATTTTAATCAATTTTCCGACAATAAAAAAGTTGACCCCGCTGATTTTTGACAGTAAAAGATACCTGCCTCCCTCAATATAGTAAGACGCCATATTTTTTTTAATCGAAAGGCCGCAACCACCTAAGCTTATATCTGTCACATGAGCGTCAAACCACTTCTGATCAGGAAGTTTCATTCCTTCCGGAAGTTCTGAGTCGTATCCGAGAAAAAACACGCTCGCCGGCACGCTGCACGGAATGCGCACAAACATCCTTCGCTGAACCTTCTCCAGAGAATTGCCCAGCTTGAACCATAGGAGGGGGATGGCCTCATTTACGCTGCTCCGCATAAACACAGATACAGCCTGGTAAAAGCAATTCGGAGCTTCGATTTTTAACATAAACTCAGCACTGCGAAGCACCGGCAAAAGAGCTCCTCTGAGAGTAGGGTGTGAGAGCGCGCCCAATCCGCCGCTTACTTCCTCTAAACGCGAAGAATAACTCCCCTTATAGAGCCCTGATGTGATAACAATCTCTACCTTAGAGCCTATAAGACCCCCGAGCTGTTTCAGAGATTGATCATATTCACGCTCTGTGCCACGTCCAACCGCCATTTTCAGCTCTCCTCGTTTTCATTCTCTAACAACATGTCTACAAACCGTTCTGCTGAGGCCACCTCAATGTCGTTTGGCACGTTCTGCCCGGTGGTCAAAAACGACACAGGACTACCCAGCATTTTTATGATGCTCAGAAGAGACCCGTAGTCAGCCGTTTCGTCTATCTTGGTAAAAATAACACGCGAAATAGGAACAACGGACATACGCTTTACTACGTCCTGCATATCCCTGTATTTCATGTTAGCAGATAGAACCAAATGTATGGCGTCAGGCTTGAAAGCATCGTACAAAACCTCGCATGTATCAAGATTCTTACGGTCTTTTTGACCTCGTCCGGCGGTATCCAATAAAATCAACTCCGCATCCGAGTGCTTTTCAAGAATACCCGGAAAACTTTCGACTTCAAAAATAACCTCAATTGGCACACCCAATATCTTAGCATACGTTCGCAGTTGGTCTACAGCGGCAATTCTATAAGTATCGCTTGTAAGAAGAAGGACTTTTTTATGATCCCAAAGCGCCTGTATAGCCGCCAATTTAGCGATAGTAGTGGTTTTTCCGACGCCTGTAGGTCCTATAAGCATAACCTTGCGTCCCCCCAAAGCCTCAGACGCGGTTTTCGCGGCGCAAGGAACCTTGGTTTCGAGCCATTTCGCAAAAGGCGCGTTTTTGGCGTTCAGGCGATATTCTTTAACTAACTCAAACGCGTATATAGACTCCACTTCTACCGACAAAAGCCTCTGATAATACTCGTCCCCTCTAATCAAGTCCTCAGTTTTAACTTCCGTGACGGCTTGAACCTCGGCCTCGACGACCGGATGAGCGACGGTCTCGGCGTCAGCCCGATCTAACTGAACCGATTCTTCGGCCTCAAAAAGCCCGGGCGAGAAGTTTTTAGCCGGATCATCCGCTTTAACCTCAGCCGGTTCTTCCGCAAACAATTCCTCGGCAGAAGAATCGCTCTTCTGTTCGAGTTTTTTCAAAACCATATCTAATCTCTCCGAAAGAGACGCCACTTGCTCCCGAAGAGTCACTATTTCAGCGCCGGCGTCTTCGTTGGCCCTTGTTGCAATTTTCGCCTCCTTTGCCTCCTTTTTTGCCTCTGCAGCACCACCGGAGTTAGAAGCTGACGAGAGACCCGCTGAAGAAAAATGAGCGCTGTCCACGACCGATTTATTGTTACCGGCGCCCCCCGAAGAGACACTCAAAGGAGAATAGATAATCTTAGTTGTATCCGCGCCGGTTCCTACTGTTTCAATATTCCGCGGTTCAAGCCCGGCGCGAATCTCGTTGGCCTGCTTGAACTCGAGCATTCTCTGAAAAGCAGCTATACTTTCTTTCGAAGTTGCGCCTTCAGTTTTTTCTTTAGGCTTGTTTTTGGTTTCAGCCTGTTCATCCTGAAAAATCCCAGCGGAAACCATTAGCATCTTCCGCTTAAAAAGACCAAGAAACCCGCCGACCGCTACGATCCTGGTAGATAAAATAACAGCGTCTTTTCCTAATCGCTCCCCAGCAAGCCTCAGAGCTTCAGCGTCATCTTTGGCCTCAAAAGTAATCTGATTGACAACCCGCATTTATTCCACCATTCCCACAGTCTTTATTTGCATACCATGAGCGATCTCATTGTAAGATACAACGAAAATGTTAGAGATAGACCCCTCAATCAGCCGGCGCACAACCAATCTTACGTTGGGATGCACCAAAAGGACGGGCGTGATGTTTTTAAGCGTCATATCGTCGGCGGCGCGTGAGATAGCGGCTATCATCTTCTGTACCTCGCGGGCGTCCAAGTTTAACTGCCAACCCCTCGCTAAATCACCGTCCATAGAGGCCATGATCTTCTGTTCCCAGTTAGGCGACAAAGTAGCCACAGTGACAACTCCGTCAGAGCCCTGAATCTTAAGCGAAATGAGGCGGGCCAACGCTTCTCTTGCGCGTTCGGTCAAAAAATCCACGCTGCGCGACAGTTTTCCATAATCAGCGAGAGCTTCGAATATAGTCACCAAATCCCGTATCGGCACTTGCTCTCTAATGAGATTTTGCAGAACTTTCTGTATCTCACCGAGCGATATGGAAGTCAGAAGCTCCTCGACAACAGCCGGGGCGTTTTCCTTTACCATATCGGTCAGTTTTTGTACCTCTTGGCGCGTCAGAAGCTCGGCCCCGTTTTTCTTTATAACCTCTGAAAGATGCGTAGCCAAGACGGACGGCGCGTCGACCACCGTATACCCCATGGACTCGGCCTTGTCGCGCAAGTCGGGCGAAATCCAAATAGCCGGTAGACCAAACGCCGGCTCGGTTGTGGGTATGCCCACCAACTCTTCCTCAACAGATCCTGTGTTCATGGCAAGATAGTGATCCGGTAAAAGCTCCCCTCTACCTGATTCCGCGCCCTTGACGCGAAGCACGTACTCCGTAGGTTTAATCTGAATATTATCACGAATGCGAATTGGCGGCACTATCAAACCAAGCTCGACAGCCATTTGTTTGCGTATAGTACCGATACGGTCAAGCATGTCTCCGCCCTGAGCCGGATCCACGAGCGGGATTATGGCGTATCCTATCTCGGCTTCCATAGTCTCCACGGTTAAAAGCTTCATCACATCTTCCGGAGAAGCGGGCGCCGCTTGAGCCGTCGTCCCTGAAGTTCCGGCAGCACCCGCGCCCGATGCACCCTGCCCCGACCTCTCGGCGGCCTGCTGTTTTTCAGCCGCTTCTATTTCCTGAGCGGGGCCTTCGCGAATCACTAAGTATCCCATAGAGCCCAAAAGCGCGGCCAAAATCATAAACGGGATTGTCGGAAGTCCAGGAATCAAGGCAAGGCCAAACAAGAGCCCCGACCCAATATAAAGGGGACGGGGATATTTTGTGAAAGCGGACACCAACTCTTGCCCAAGGTCTGACGTGGCTGCGGCGCGTGATACTATAACGCCCGTAGCGGTTGAAAAAAGCAGAGCTGGAATCTGAGAAGACAGACCGTCCCCCACGGTCAGCAAACTGTAGCGCGCCGCCGCCTCCGCCACCGGCATACCGCGCTGGAACACACCTATCAGCAAGCCGCCAACAATATTGATAACGGTAATCAGGAGACCGGCCACGGCGTCGCCTTTGACGAACTTAGACGCTCCGTCCATGGCTCCATAAAAATCAGCCTCGCGCTGAATATCCTTGCGGCGCTCTCTGGCCCCCGCCTCATCGACTAAGCCTGAGTTTAAGTCGGCGTCTATGGCCATTTGCTTTCCGGGCATGGCGTCAAGCGTAAAACGAGCCGCCACCTCGGCCACGCGTTCAGCGCCCTTTGTGATGACGACAAGCTGAATTACGACTAAAATCAGGAAGATAACGCCTCCGACAATGTAGTTTCCGCCAACCACAAAATTGCCGAACGCCGTTATGATGCTGCCGGCGTTGCCATTGAGGAGTATCTGGCGCGTCGTCGATACGTTCAATGCTATACGAAACAACGTAACAACGAGCAGAAGCGTCGGAAAAACCGAAAGCTCCAGCGCGCGTTTTACGTAAAAAGTGACAAGAAGCACCACGACTCCCAAAGTGATGTTGCAGGCAAGCAAGATATCAATTAACACCGTGGGCAGAGGGATGACCATCATGATGACAATCAAGACCATCAGAAGGGCCACGCCTATGTCGGAGTAGTAGAGTATTTTTTTCATCACAGACATCTCAGTGCCAACAGCAACAGACGCCACTCTTTCGCCCTCCTATTCTCATACTACTCGAAAATCTAAAATATATTTTTTCTATTGTACACGATTACGTGAGAAAGAACAAGAAAGCCCGCGAGGCCGACAAAAGACCCCGTGTTGCATCCGCTTGTCTTGTCGTCGATATCCGGCCTTTCCGTGCCATCTTTCCATATGACACTCTCGGAATCTATTTCCACATCTCCCACATAATCAACGTTGAGCGTCCCTTTTATTTTGATAACTCCGGACGTCGGCGAAGTAAACGTGAGCTGATACGTCATGTCTTCCACTGGTACGGTCGGCAATACAAGCGGTTTACTCATCGTCAGATCGAACGGCGGAATAGGAATAGGCGGTTTTTGAACCACATTTTTATCATAATCCCACGCTTTTATATCGAGCCGCGAGGCGTTGAGCCTGGCATGAGTGTAGTACTCGGTCAGAAATACCAAATCTCCCGAAAGAATCTCGCCATCCTCCAGAAGAACCTCATCCTTCGAAAGAACCGTGGTTACATCTAAGTATCCATCAACGGTCATGCTGACGCGTAACACACCCTTAGATGCGCGGCCGCCTCCCTCCAAGAGCCATCGCCCGCTTACGTCGTAATCAGCGTATGCCACATCTGTCGATAAAAACAAAAAAACAAAAACCGTCGCGCAAAAAACTTTTCCAAATTTTAAGATTTTCATCTTTGCTTCTCCTTTACTCTTTCAGAGATTTCATCTATTATAAACTTAAAATCAAAGAAAAATAAAGAATAACGAGAGAAATCTAATATTTTATTTTTGGAGGTGTGTTGTTTATGGGTGCGGGAAAGAAATACAGGTTAGGTTCAAAAAATCGTGCGGCTTTGCTTGGGTTGTTTTTTGTGTTGATGTGCTCCCTGCTTTTGAGCGCCGGGCATTCATTCGCCGCTGACGCCTCAGTTGACGAGCTTGAGGCTAAAAAGGCGGAGTTGGATAAACGCGAGGCCGATTTAAGGGGCGAGTTCGACGCTCTGAGGAAACGGGTAGAGGATATCAACGCCAGAACCAACGCGTTAACCAAGTCTGAAAACGAATTTAGCGCAAGGACTAACGCATTGACAAAGCAGGAGGCTGACCTAAACGCAAAGGCTGATACGCTTGCTAAACAGGAAGTTGAACTTAAAGCCAAGGCCGAGACGCTCGCAAAGTCTGAAGCTGATGTTAAAGCTAAAGCTGATGCGCTGGCCAAGTCCGAAGCTGATGTTAAAGCCAAGAGCGACGCGCTTGACAAGTCTGAAACTGAGCTCAAAACAAAGACAGACGCGAGTGCGAAGAAAGAAGCTGACCTAACTTCCAAAGCTGAAGCGTTGGCTAAGTCTGAAGCTGATATCAAGGCAAAGACTGAGGCATTGGTGAAGTCTGAGGCTGATATTAAAGCCAAAACTGACGCGCTCGCAAAGTCCGAGGCTGAGCTTAAAGTTAAGTCAGACGCGAGCGCGAAGCAGGAAGCTGACCTAAACGCAAAGACTGATACGCTTGCTAAACAGGAAGCTGAACTCAAAGCCAAGGCCGAGACGGTCGCTAAGTCCGAAGCTGATGTTAAAGCCAAGAGCGACGCTTTGTCCAAATCTGAGGCTGAGCTTAAAGCTAAGACAGACACGAACGTGAAGAAAGAAGCTGACCTAAATTCCAAAGCTGAAGCGTTGGCTAAGTCTGAGGCCGAACTCAAAGCTAAAGCTGATGCGCTCGCTAAGTCTGAAGTTGATATCAAGGCAAGGACTGAGGCATTGGTGAAGTCTGAGGCTGATATTAAAGCCAAAACTGACGCGCTCGCAAAGTTCGAAACTGATGTTAAAGTCAAGAGCGACGCGTTGGTCAAGTCCGAGGTTGAGCTTAAGACAAAGACAGACGCGAGCGCGAAGCAGGAGGCTGACCTAAAGGCAAAGACTGATACGCTTGCTAAACAGGAAGTTGAACTGAAAGCCAAGTCCGAGACGGTCGCCAAGTCCGAAGCTGATGTTAAAGCTAAAGCTGACGCGCTCGCAAAGTCTGAAGCTGATGTTAAAGTCAAGAGCGACGCGCTTACTAAGTCCGAAGCTGAACTTAAAACAAAGACAGACGCGAACGTGAAGAAAGAAACTGACCTAAACGCAAAGGCTGATACGCTTGCTAAACAGGAAGTTGAACTGAAAGCCAAGTCCGAGACGGTCGCTAAGTCTGAAGCTGATGTTAAAGCTAAGAGCGACGCGTTAGTTAAATCCGAGGCTGAGATTAATGCCAAAATTGCCTCGCTTGCCAAGTCCGAAGCTGATGTTAAAGCCAAGAGCGATGCGCTTGCCAAGTCTGAAGCTGAGCTTAAAACAAAAACAGACGCGAGTGCAAAGAAAGAAGCTGACCTAAATTCCAAAGCTGAAGCGTTGGCTAAGTCTGAAGCTGATGCTAAAGCTAAAGCCGACGCGCTCGCAAAGTCCGAAGCTGATGTTAAAGTCAAGAGCGATGCGTTGGCCAAATCCGAGGCTGAGCTTAAAGCCAAGACAGACGCGAACGTGAAGAAAGAAACTGACCTAAACGCAAAGGCTGATACGCTTGCTAAACAGGAAGTTGAACTTAAAGCCAAGGCCGAGACGCTCGCAAAGTCTGAAGCTGATGTTAAAGCTAAGAGCGACGCGTTAGTTAAATCCGAGGCCGAGATTAATGCCAAAATCGCCTCGCTTGCCAAGTCTGAAGCTGATGTTAAAGCCAAGGGCGACGCGCTTGCCAAGTCTGAGGCCGAGCTCAAGGCCAAGGCCGAGGCAGTTGCGAAATCAGAAGCTGATATTAACGTAAAAGCTAACACACTCGCAAAGTCAGAGACTGATCTCAAGGCCAAGGCTGAAGCGCTGGCTAAACAAGAAGCCGATGTTAAGGCTCAGCAAAAACGCGAATCCGATGCCAAGGCGCAGCGCGAAGCACAACAAAAGCGCGACGCACAAGTCAGAAGCGAGGCGTCGGCTCTTGTGAGAGACGGAGACAAGTTATATAGAGGCGGCAACTACGCCGGGGCTTTGCAGAAATACGAACAGGCCTATCGCGCCTCCCCAAACGAGGAAATCAAGGTTCGCATCGACAACGCACGCAACGCTTCGAGATAATAGAGAGGTGTAAATATGTCAGATGTTCAAAGATTAAAGGCATTGGCTTTTGAGGCAATCGACAAACGCGCGAAGGATATTGAAAATTTTGTGCGGGACATCGGCAAGAACGCTGAAGTGGGCTTTTTTGAGACGCGCACGTCAGAAAAGACTGCGGAGTTTTTGCGGAGTCTGAACTTGTCCGTCGAGAAAGGCTTTGCGCTGACAGGTGTAGAGGCTCTTTTAGACACAAAAAAGGCAGGGCCGAAAGTGGCTGTGTTGGGAGAGTTGGACTCCGTGGTGTGCTTTGACGCGCCGGACGCGAACCCCGAGACAGGTGCCGCGCACCAGTGCGGGCATCATGTGCAGCTTGGCGTGATGCTCAGCGCGGCGGTGGGGCTCGTCGCGGCGGGCGTAGCTTCCGAACTGGCCGGCAAAGTGGTTTTTATGGGTGTTCCCGCTGAGGAATATATCCAAATCGAGCGCCGTCTCAAGTTGAAAGAAGAAGGGAAACTTCATTTCATCGGAGGTAAGGCTGAGCTTATACGCTTAGGGCGCTTCGACGACGTGGATATGGCAATGATGATTCACTCCTCAGGCGGCAAGCCCGGTGTCGCTGTCGATAAAAACCAGACCAGCAATGGCTTTGTAGGTCTGACCATTCGCTATATAGGGCGTCAGGCCCATGCGGCCGGCGCGCCTGACCAAGGGATCAACGCGCTTTCCGCCGCCGTTATAGGCATCAATGCCGTGAACGCACTGCGTGAGACATTCCGTGATGACGACCACGTGAGGGTGCATTTCATAATCACAAAAGGGGGCGACTTGGTTAATTGCGTCCCGGATGACGTGAGGCTTGAGGCCTACGTCCGCGCGTCGAGCGTACCGGTTATAGAAGAAACGCTCGCCCGTGTCACAAGGGCATTCAAGGCCGGGGGCGACGCAGTGGGCGCTCGCACGGAGTGCAAGGTATTGCCTGGAATGTTTCCCTTGGCCGGATGCCCCGCGCTTTACGAACTCTTCTATAAAAATTCCGAGCCTTTTGTGCCTCCGGAAAATTTTTTTAACGGCGGACATATGTCCGGCTCAACCGATATGGGTGACATAAGCCAGATAATGCCGGCTATTCATCCAATGACGGGCGGCATGGACGGCACGCTTCACGCGTCTGACGCGCGAGTCACGGACTATCAGGCAGCTGTCGCAATTCCCGGCAAGTCTATTACCGCGACAGTTATAGACCTTCTCTCAGACAGCGCGGCGACGGCGCGTGACATTCTCTCTAACTTCAAACCCAATCTGACGAGAGAAGAATACCTCAAAAAACTGAATAGCTATTACGATTACAAATAGCGAGTAAAAAATTCAGGAGCCTCACAGCTCCTGATTTTTTTAGTGCGCCCGGTCCCAATCTTGGGGTTAGACCTGACGATTTGAGTACTTTTTTATTGTGAGTCAACGCAACCCCTTGACTAATTCCAAGCGAATATGTAAAATTTAACCTGTTGTTTTTAAAAACGTTCAGCTATTGCTTTTCAGATTAACTTTTCAGAATTAAGGGGCGGCATAGCCAAGTGGTAAGGCAGAGGACTGCAAATCCTTTATCCCCAGTTCGAATCTGGGTGCCGCCTCCAAATTATAAATAGAGCAGCGTATACAACCTCGCTCCGCACTCGGTTCGGACGCTCAACGTATAATCATCGCGCTCACCGTCTCGATAATCGCCGTTATTATAATCGCTACCTCCAAAGAGGCTTAGGATAAACCCCTTTAGTGTGCAGTTTTTCTATGGCCGCCATTATTCCCGGACGGTCTTCTTTATAGGTGACGCCGTACCAGGTGTCAGCGCTCTCTAAAACCTTAACGTCCGTGACGCCGGCCTTAAGTTGGTCGCCTATCTCGGTAGGCAGCAGATATTCGCATTTCAAGGGGTTGGACTTGAGATTTACGTCGAGGAAGCCCGGGAAATCGTCTTCTGCCGTCTTGAAAAATCCTTCGTCGAGACCCCAGAAATTCATCGAGACCAAAGTCCCGGCCGGGACGTCGCACCACGTTTCGCCCTTGTCCTCCGAAAAACGCGCTCCCATTTTGGTTTTTTCCACAAGCGTGCGCTCGACGATGCTCGTTAAAAATCCAGATTTGTCCGCCGCGCATATTCCCCTCGCGACGCTGCCTTTTTCGGGTACGGTGTTCTCGATTCTGTAGCCAACCATCGCGAAGTGCAGTTTGCCGTCAACGGGCCTTGGGGACGACAGCCATTCATAAATGACTCTATACGCGGAAGCTCCGTAAAAATCGTCGGCGTTGATGACGGCAAATGGTCCGTTTATGAGCGCCTTCGTCGAGAGCAGCGCTTGGGTCGTGCCCCACGGCTTCGTCCTGCCGTCCGGGATTTTGTACCCTTTTGGAATGTCGTTCAGGTCCTGATACGCGTATTCGGTTTTTACGTACTTGGCTATTCTGTCCCCGATGACCTCCATAAAGTCGTCCTTGATGGCGCGGGTAATGATGAATACGACCTTCTCGAAACCGGCTTTTATCGCGTCGTATATCGAGTAGTCGATTATCAGCTCACCGTTTTCTCCAACCGGGTCTATCTGTTTGAGGCCGCCGTAGCGACTGCCTATTCCCGCCGCCAAAATCACCAATGCCGGCTTTTCCATCATAAAATTACCCCCTTTTATTTCTGTGGCCGATTTATTATTACAGCTTGACGCCGCCCTGTTCGCGCACACTGAGAACGTGACATGCGTCCGGGCCGAACACCAAGCGCATAGCCGAGCAATATTTGTCGAGCAGTGATTCGGGCACAAACGCCTGAATAGTCCCGGCAAAACCGCCTCCCTGAAGCCGCCACGCCCCGCGCCCGTTCAGGATAGCCTGAGAGACCGCGAGCCCCACGGAGACGCTTTGTTTGTCGGGAGTCCTTATCGCGTATGCGTTTTGGTTGAACTCGAACGACGAATGCCCGCTCTCGATTATAATATCAAGAAATCGCCGCATATCGTCCTTTTCAAGGGCGTCTATCGCGCCTTGCACGCGCCGGCATTCCTCGAAAAAGTGGATTGAGCGCAAAACGGCGCGATCTCCGGTGCGCTTCCTTATTTCAGCGATTTGCGCGACGAAAGTCTCATAATCCACTTCGCGAAGGCATTTTTTCTCGTAAAAACCGGCTACCATCTCCATCTCGCGCCTGATAGCGGCGTAGTCGTCCGTCAGGCACGAGTGATCTCCCTTTGTATCAGTGACCACTAAATATAAATTGTGAGCCGGCAGATCAAGATGGACCTTTTTTACGACCGGCGCGGACAAATCTTTCAGATCAATGGTTATCGCCCCCCCGACGGAGCATGTCGTCTGATCCATCAAACCCGACGGTTTGCCGAAAAACTTGTTTTCGGCGAATTGACCGATTATACCGAGCGTAACCGCGTCGAACCGCCCTTCGTTATACGACCCGTTTAAAATCGTTCCGACACAAACCTCGAAGGCGGCGGAGCTCGAAAGTCCGCTGCCCTTTAGGACATCGGAAGTGGTGTAGGCGTCAAAGCCCCCAAAACACCCGCCTCTGTCCCGAAACCCGGCCGCCACTCCCCTTATGATCGAAGCCGACCTGTTGATCTCGCTCTCGACAGGATCGAGGCGCGACAAATCTAAGGCGTCCTCTTTGTCAAATCCTTGCGAGCGCAGCCGTATGACCGCGCTGTCGGTTTTCGAGACCACGGCTATTATATCCAAGTTTATCGCGGCGGCCATGACGACGCCGTTGTTGTGGTCGGTGTGGTTGCCGCACAGCTCCACTCTTCCCGGCACGGAATAGATAGATATATCGCGCTCGCGGTCGTAAAATTTCTCAAAATTTTCTATTGTAACCAAATAACGCTCGCGCTGACGGGCTATCGTTTCGTCATCCGGCCAGTACAGGGCCGAAAAAACGGAGTCGTATTCACCCGCCCGGATTTTTTCGGTTAGTATCGACGCCCTTGTCATACGGTTTTCCTCCCCCTGTTTTTACTCATGTCCGCAAGTTTAGGTGATATACTTATTTTACAGTATCAAACCATTTTAACCTACGGCAATCATCTGAATAATCATGCATTCGCGAGTTATATTTGGGGTTGTATCTAAAAGGAGGGTCCTTGATGGGTCGGAAATATTTCGGAAAAACAAAAGACGGGCGCGACGTTGAGCAGCTTGAGCTGCGAAACAAGAACGGCGTCGTCATAAAATGTATCAATTACGGCTGCCGCGTCACAAATATTTTGCTGCCGTCCGCGCTCGGACAGGCCGATATAGTGCTGGGGTTCGATGATATTGAAAGCTACGAGGACGACAAGACGAGCCAGGGCGCGTTTATCGGGCGCTACGGCAACAGGATTAAAGACGCTAAGTTCTCATTGTCAGGGCACGATTACAAGCTGCTGCAAAACGACGGCGGCAACTACCTGCATGGGACGCTCAGCAAACGCTTGTTCACCGTCTCGTCGGCGTCGGACAGCGAGGTGGTTTTCAAAGCCGTCTCGCCTGCCGGCGAAGAGGGTTTCCCCGGTGAGCTCAAGTTGACCGTGACATACTCACTCGACGACGAAAACAAGTTTACTATGGACTATACGGCCGTCACGGACGCGGATACGCACATAAACCTGACGAACCACACCTATTTCGACCTCTCGCTCGGCAGCGACGAGACGATAGAAAAACATCTCCTCCGTATCGAGAGCGACCGCTTTCTTGAGGTGACTGAGGACTTGATCCCCACAGGAAAAATAATCGACGCCGCCGGCACGCCCTTCGACTTCACGCATAGCAAAGCCATAGGGCGCGACATAACGCAAGACGACGTAAATCTGAAAATAGGCCGCGGCTACGACCACTGTTTCCTGTTGAAAAACGGAGGCGGGGGCGAACTGACATTGGCCGCGGAAGTCAGCTCGCCAAGCGGCGGGCGCTCGATCAAGATATTCACGACACAGCCGGCTATTCAACTGTACACCGGCAATTTTTTAGACGGCAAACCAAAGGGCAAGGGCAGGATATTCACGCGCCGCAGTGCCTTTTGCCTCGAGACGCAGCACTACCCAGACACGCCGCATCACCCGAAATTTCCGTCTACCCTGCTCAAGAGCGGCGAGAAATTTCACGAGACGACGGTTTTTCAGTTTGGATTTTGAAAAACCTCCTTGCGCCGCTTGCTTGACTGTGGTATAGTCTCGAATGAAATCAAAAGAAGCGGAGACAGCCTCTCCCACCTGCGCGGCGCGCTTTGCCGGCTGGTTAAGGAAGATTTAAGCGTGACGCTAAGTTTTGCGTTTGTTTGTTTTTTATTTACAGCGCTTAGTTTGACTAATGAGGGGCCCTTTAGGGCTCCTTTTTTGTTAGCGGTTTATTTTTGTTAGATATGATTTGATTAGATATGAGAAATTAAATTCAGGAGGTGGAACGCTATAATTCCCAGAACAGAAGAGGATGAGCCCAGAATCAACCACGAGATTACCTCGCCGCAGGTTTTGTTGGTGGATGAGAACGGCGTCAAAGTCGGACAAATAGCGACGGCCGAGGCTGTAAGAATGGCGGAAGAACGCGTGTTGGATCTTGTCGAGGTAGCGCCTCTCGCTAATCCGCCGGTGTGCCGAATTATGGATTACGGCAAATATCGCTATCAGCTTCAAAAGAAAGACAAGGACGCCCGCAAAAAACAGAAGGTGCAGACGCTCAAGGAAATGAAGATGCGCCCGAAGATCGACGAGCACGACTACGACTTCAAGGTGCGAGCCATCAAAAATTTCCTCGAGGAAGGGCATCGCGTAAAGGTTTCCGTGTTTTTCAGAGGCAGGGAAATGTCTTTCCTTTCGAAGGGCGAGGACGTTCTCAACCGCGTTGTGGCCGAGTGCGATGGTATTGGTAAAAATGAGGGCAGTCCAAGGATGGAAGGGCGTTATATGCGCATCCTCCTGACCCCCACAGGAGTGGCAAAGCCCAAGAAGACACAGACCCCGAGCCAGCCGGCAGCCGATAAACCTGAGAAGAAAGAAAAGCCGGCTTCGCAAGTCTCGGCTTCGGCTTCGGCTTCAATTGAGCCGCAAGCCTCACCGGACGAGGCGGAAGAAGCGTAGGTTATTTCGTTCGAGAATATATATACATTTGAAGGGAGATTTTGTTCCAATGCCCAAGCAGAAATTGAAATCGCACAGTGGCGCAAAAAAGAGGTTTTCATACACCGCGAGCGGTAAACTCGCGTATCGTAAGGTCGGGCGCAGGCATATCATGGTGGGTAAGGGCGCCAAGCGCGAGCGTCGTATGCGTCAGACGGGATACGTTTCGCCCACTTTGATGGAACAGTTGAAAAGGATGCTCCCCTACGCTTGAGCGCGGGCGGACAAGAGGTGAAGCGGTATGAGAGTCAAAGGCGGAAGTATCAGCAACAAGAAGCGCAAGAAACTTTTTTCGATTACAAGAGGCTACTGGGGTCAGCATAAGAACGTATATCGCCGTGCCAAAGAGGCGTTTTTGGCCGCGATGGACCGTGCTTTCGGAGACCGCAAGCGCAAAAAGCGCGATTATCGCCGCATGTGGATAACGCGTATCAGCGCAGCCGTCAGAGCGGAGGGCATGAACTACAGCTCTTTCATAAACGGTCTCAAAAAGGCGAACGTCACCATGAATCGCAAAATGCTCTCGGAGCTTGCGATTCATGACGCGCTCGCGTTTCGCGCCCTCGTGTCTCAGGCGAAATCGGCCTTGCGCTAAAGAGGGCGCGATATACGGATTTCGCTTGCGTTATTATCTTGCTTTTTTATTGTTCCTGTCGTAGTTTAAGGCAGGAACTTTTTGCATATTTTTTATGTTAGGAGAAAGTCGTCACATGAACGATAAGATTAATAAGATCGATAAGATCGATAAGATCGATACGGCCGGCCTGAAAAAACAGGTGGAGGATGTCCGTGCTTCGTTCCGCTCCTCTCTTTCGTCCGTACAAAATACGGACGGTTTGCAGGAATTGAGAGTAAAGATAATAGGCAAAAAAGGGGTTTTGACGTCTCTTTTGAAGTCTCTCGGCGCGTTGCCGGCCTCTGAGCGTCCTTTAGCGGGAGAGATGTTAAACAAACTCCGCGACGAAATGGAAGAGGAGCTCGGGAATAAAAAAGCCGCTCTTGTGGACGCCGAAATCCGAGCGGCGGAAGAGACCGACAGAGTGGACGTCACAATGCCCTCGCGCGCGCGAGCGGGCGGCGCGTTTCACCCCGTCGCGCAAACCATGCACGAGATAGTCGCCATAATGCAGGGGCTTGGCTATTCCGTCGCGCTTGGCCCCGAAAAAGAGGAAGAACACTACAATTTTGACTGCCTCAACATCCCCTCCTGGCACCCGGCGCGGGACATGCAGGACACGTTCTATTTCTCGGACGGCACGCTGCTCCGCACTCATACGTCCCCGGTGCAAATCCGCAGTATGCTCAAGTACGGCGCGCCCCTGCGCGTGGTCTGCCCCGGCAAGGTCTACCGCCGCGACAACGACACCACGCACTCGCCTATGTTCAACCAGCTCGAAGGTCTATTGCTTGAACAAGACGTTTCATTTTCGGTGTTGAAAGGGTCTTTGAGAGAGCTTATGAACGGCTTCTTTGGGCGCGAGCTCAAGAGCCGCTTTCGCGCGAGCTATTTTCCGTTTACCGAACCCTCTATGGAGCTTGACATAGAATGCGTGGAGTGCGGTGGAAAGAACCCGAATTGCAGAATATGCAAAGGCACGGGCTGGCTCGAGGTCTGCGGCATGGGCATGGTGCATCCTTTTGTGGTGAGGGCGGGCGGCGTAGACCCCGATAAATACAACGGCTTCGCCTTCGGGATGGGGCTCGACAGAATGGCCATGCTGAAGTACGGCATCAGCGACCTTCGCTATCTTTTTAACGGCAACGTCTCATATTTCCTGTCAGGGAGGAACGCTTAGATGATAATCTCTTGGCATCTCTTGAAAAATTTTATCAAACTTGACGTAACGCCCGAAGAGGCCGCCGAGCGTCTGTCGCTCAGCGGCGCGGAGGTCGAGTATATCTCGCGCCCGGAGGCCAAAATAAAGGGCGTGACAGTCGCGCGCGTAGATTCTCTCAAAAAGCACCACGCAAAAGAGCATCTGCTTGTGGCTGAGCTCAACACCTGTAAGGGCGAAGTCGTTTGCGTCACCGCGGCCAAAAATCTCAAACCCGGCGATATGGTTTTTTACGGCGCGCCGGGCTCGACGCTTGCCGACGGCAAGGAGCTTAGCGCGCGCAGCTTCGACGGCGTGGAAAGCGCGGGCATGATGCTCTCCGCCGCCGAGATGGGCCTGCCGGACGTCGATATTGTGGAGGGCATTTTGACGCTGCCGAAGGACGCTCTCGTAGGAAGTGACGCGACGACGCTCTACGGCTTCGGGGACACTTTGCTTGACGTGTCTATCACGCCAAACCGAGGCGACCTTTTGAGCGTCCTCGGTATGGCCCGCGAGCTCCACGGCCTTTTTCCAGACTCGGAGCTTTTGCCCATGCCCTGGGAAGCGGAAACGACAGAGGAGACCATCGAACAGCCCATAGAATTTGGCTCCATATCCCCTTTGCGTAACGGTGCGCGCCCGCGCCTCGCGGCGGAGTGGCCCATAGAATTTGGCTCCATATCCCTGCCCGACCCCGGCTGTATAAACTACAATCTCGGCCTCGCCACGGATGTGACCATAGCGCCCTCCCCAGTCGACGTGCGCGTGGCCCTCTCTCACCTCGGCATGCGCCCCATATCGAACATCGTAGACGCGACCAACTACGTCATGCTGACGCTTGGTCAGCCACTCCACGCCTTTGACCTCAACACTTTACCCGCGCCGGAAGTTACGGTGCGCGCGGCTTTCGACGGCGAGAAAATCCTGACGCTCGACGGCAAGGAGCGCGTCCTGACGCCCGCCGACATGCTGATAACCAGCGGCGGCGTGGGCATAGGTCTGGCCGGCGTCATGGGCGGAAGCCAGACCGGCATAGCGGACGATACCAAAATAGTTCTTTTGGAAGGAGCCAATTTCTCCGCAAGGCGAGTCGGCCACACATCGCGCCGCCTCGGGCTTACGTCGGAGGCGTCGTTTCGCTACGCGCGCGGCGTAGACCCGACCCTAGCGGAGACCGGCGTCGACTACGCGCTCTACCTCATGCGCGTCTGGAGCGGCGCGAAAGTCGGCTACAGAAAAAAATCGGCCGTGAACGCCGCGCCTGAGCCAAAGCCTGTAAGCCTAACCAAAAAGAAGCTCGACACGATATTGCTTTGGAGCGATATGGACGAGTCCGCAAAGATCTTAGAGGGCTTCGGGCTGAAGCGCGTCTCGCAGAGCGTATCTCAGGACGGCCCGGTCATGAGCTTCACTCCCCCCACCTGGAGGCCCGACATAACCATAGAAGAAGACCTCATCGAGGAAATTGGGCGTTTTCGCGGCTATAACGACGCGCCGGACATCCTGCCGGGCGTTCTGCCAAGGCGCGCGGATATAGGCGCGGAGACCGTATTGGCCGGAGCGCTGCGCGGAGTCGCCATCGCCCGCGGATACGTCGAAGCCATAACGTACAGCTTCCTCCCGGAGCGTTTCACGGACGCGCTTCATTTGCCGCATGACGATATACGCGCAAACCCGCTCACCCTCGCCAACCCCATAAGCCAGGACTGGATGGCCATGCGCACGACGCTCATTCCGGGGCTTCTCGCCGGGCTCAAAGAGAGTCTGTCGTCCGGGTGGCGCGAGCCGGTGCGTATATTCGAGGTCGGTCGGATATTCTTGCGCGACCCGCATGCCAAAAACGGACACCGCGAAGAAGACGCTATGGCCGGCCTTGTCTTTGGCGGTATCGACCCGCGCACGCCGTGGAAAGAAACGAGAGACGATTTTTTGAGTGTAAAGGGCGACGTAGAGGCGTTCTTGGCGTCCCGAGGGCAAGCCGCGGACTTCGTCAGCGGAACGCAGCCCTTCGGGCACACCGGTCAGACCGCCGATATCGTCGTCTCTTTTGGTGAGGAAAAGAAAAAGTTGGGCTTTTTGGCGCGGCTCTCGCCGGCCATAGAGCGCGAGATGGACTTCACCGAGCCAGTGTACGTCTTTGAGATTTTCCTCGCGCCTTTGGAGACGCCCAAAAAGCCCGTCTATTCCCCCGCGTCGCAGTTCCCGGCCGCTTTCCGCGATATTTCGATGCTGGCTCCGCTGTCCCGCACAAACGACGAAGTCATAGCCGACATACGCGCGGCTGTAAACAAGTCGAGCGGCGCGAAATCGCTTTTGGAGAGCGTCAGGCTGTTCGACGTCTACAGCGGCAAGGGTATCCCGGAAGGCCTTCGCAGCTTGGCGTTTGCGGTGACGTATCGGGCCAAGGAGAAGACACTTCAAGATGAAGACGTGGACGGCATTCATAACGCCGCGCGCGACACCCTGACCCAAAAAGGGTATAGTATGCGCTGAATTGCGCGTTTATATTCTTGTATATATTCTTATGGCGGATATACTAAGAAACATCGACAGATTAGTCGGACACGCGGAGGAGATATTTAACGAGCTCCTTCGCGAGCGCTCGGAAATGTCAGCCGAGATTGGCCGTCTTCGCGAAGAGTTTTCGGCGCGCGATGAGGAAGCCGTAAGGCTATTGCAAGAGAGAACGCGCGAACTGGAAGAGGCCCGAATCGAAATAGAGCGGCTTGGGCAAGAACGTCAGCGCGCCGTTTTGATGGTGCATGACCTGAATGACACCCTGATAACGCTGGCACGGAACAAATAACGCCGACTGGAGGGGCGGGCATTGGCAAAACAGTTTACTAAGCAGTTGGAAGATCAGCGGGATGTCAAGATAGTTATCGGCAAACGAACATACAACATCTACACGCGCTTAGACGACAGTACTCTCAAGTCGGTGACGTCCATAGTGAACAGCGTTATTTCCGAGGTTGACAGCGATAAAGGGCACGAGAAAACGCTGATGATGACCTGCATGAATTTGGCGTATTATCTGAACGACGCCGAACAAAGATTAGCGTCTCTTTTGGATAAGATAGATAAGCGCTAAGGGCCCAAGCTCCCAAGACGGCTTTCGTTTGGAATATCGGGCCTTAAAATCGCTCAATTTGAATAATTCTCGACGTCAATCCCCACAATCTTTGACAAGCCCGGCTCCGCCATGGTCACGCCGTATATGAAGTCGGCGCGCTCCATAGTGGCGCGCTTATGCGTTATCACAATCAGCTGCATCTTCTTCGAGTACTCCTTGGCGAGGTCGGAAAAACGAATCACGTTGCGCTCGTCAAGCGCCGCGTCGACTTCGTCGAGCACGGCAAAAGGCATACGCGCCACCTCGATTGCCGCGAAAAGGTACGCTATGGCTATCAGCGACCGCTCACCCCAGGAAAGCAGCGACATACTCGGCAAGCGTTTATCCCGCGGCATAGCGTATATCTCCACTCCCCTATTCCAGACAGAGCCAGGGCCGGACGAGGCGCTCGAGTTGAAGTCATCAAAGTCCGCCGCGCTCTGAGAATCGGTCTGTACCACAGGGTTTTGCGCGTCGCCGCGAGGCTCCTGCAGCGTGAGCCTCGCCTCGCCTCCGGTAAAAAGACGCTGAAACAGCGCGTTGAAGCGATTATTTATATCGTTCAGCGCGCGCGTAAACATCGTATCGACTTGCGCGTCGGTCTCCGCTATGAGTTTTTGAAGCTCGTCTATACCGCTCCTCACATCCTCCGACTGCTCACCAAGATAGTCTATGCGCTCTATCAGCGAGTCGTCCTCCGATAAAGCCCCGGCGTTGTATGGCCCGAGCGCCCTCAAATCACGCTCCAAACGGCGCATTGTCGCCGCGAGGTCTTTTTCGCCCGCGCGCTCGGCCTCCGCCCTGTCAGACGCGATTCTGGCGGCTTCTTTGGAGTCATAGGGGTACTTTTCCTCCCACATCTCCTGAAGTTCAGCCTCTTCGTCACGGGCTCTCTCCATGCGTTCGTTCAGCGCGGCCAATTCGGCCGCAAGGCCCGCGACGTTGGCCTCGGCTTTTTGCGAACGGCTTTTCAACCGTTCCCGCCGGTTGTGCAGGCGCCCGGCCTTTTCGCGCGCCTCGGCCAAGCTCAGACGCAGCGCGGCCAACGCGCCCCACACCTCGAAGCTCTCCCTCCCAAAGCTCGTGAGCTGTTTTTTTATCTCGGCCTCCTCGATATGTCCGCGCAAAGCGTTTTCTTTCAACGCGCATAGTCTCGCCTCAAATTCTTTCAATTCTCGCCCGACGCGCTCGTTCATATTCACGGCCCCGCGCAGCCGCTCTTCCAGCAGATCTATCTCGCTTTTTTGAGCCGACACGGAAGAGTCGGCGGAGTCCGGCGATTTATCTGGCTCCGATGGCTCCGACGAAGCGCCGGACGCGTTATTGAGCTCAATGTCAAGCTCGGAGATACGCGCGCTCAAAGCCGCCGTCTCGTCTTCCAATATGCCTATCTCCGCGCCGCCCGCGGCTATCTCACTCTCTAAACGAAGGACGTCCGCGTCTATTATCTGAATGGATTTTTGCTCCGCCTGAAGCTCTTTTTGCTTGTTTAAAAGCGACGCGCCCAAAGACTCGCTCTCGGCCCCGGCTTTTTGCTCCTGCTTTTCGGCTTTCGACAGTTCGGCCTCGGTTTCTTTGACGCGCCGTTTCAATGAGTCTATTTGGACGGCCAATTCTGACATTTTTTGATTATGGCTGATGGCGCCGCCGCTTTGCCTCATGCGCCCTCCGCTCACTGTCCCGGCAGGCGAAAAGACCTCTCCCTCTATCGTCACTATCGGGAATCTCGCCCCATCCTTGACCATACGGCTTCCTAAGGGATAATCGGATACGATCAGCAAGTCCCCCAAAAGGTGCTGCAACGCCGGCTCCCAAGGGCTGCGCGGCGTGATGAGCTCAGCCGCCCAACCGACAACGCCGCTCACCGGCAGACGAAAGCGACTGTCCGGAAAGCGCGCCCGGCATGTCTCCAAGGGAAGGTACGTAACGCGCCCGGCGCGGCGCTGTTTCAGAAGCTCTATCCCCTCCTGAGCTTCGTCGAAGGTTTTGACCAAAAGCCAAAACTGACGCCCTCCGAGATACGCTTCGAGCGCCGGCGCGATGTTAGGAGGACATGAAAACGTCTCGGCGACTACCTCCGGACGCGATTTCATCCGCCCAAGGCGGGAAGCGGACAGCAAAAGGCGCGTAGGTTCAGGGTAAATAGAACCCTCCGTGTTCTCTTTGGCCGCGTCGAGCTCAGCCTCCTGACGAACCTGTTCCCGCTTTAGCTGCTGTGAGAGGGCGGCGTATTTTTGACACACGGCGTACGCGTCAGAGTGCGCGAAGGCAAGTTTTTTGTACGCGTCGTCAAGCGCCTTGGTCTCCATTTCTAATTTTGACGCCGCGGCGACGTGAGAAGCGCGTTCCGCGGCCAGATTATCAAGCTCCGCTTTGAGGTTTTCGCCCCCCGACGAAAGGGCTTTCAGCTTTGCCTCCTGATGCGACAGACGAAGCGCGGCGGCAGCGTGTTCGTCGCGGAGAGTTTGACGCCTCATGCGTTCCCGCTCCGCGGCGGCTCTGTTCTCCTCCATAAGGCGCAGGGTTTCTTCTAACGCTATGCGCTTTTCGTCTCGGGCGCGCTCTATCTCGCGCTCTTCTTTTTTATTTTTGTCAAGTTCGGCCCGCACGGACAAAACGACCGCCTCCACGCGCGCGGTTTCAGACACGTTCTCCGCTCTGTCGGAGAGAATACCCTTCAGTTTGGTGGAACACGAGAAAGACTGCCGCCGGAGGGAGTCTTTGCGGGCAAGAAGCTCCTGCTCACGCGCCAAAAAACCCCCTTCATCGAAGCCTTCAATTCGCATTTTTTCCTCGGCGGCCGACAAAGCCAGCAGCCATAGATTTTTCCAGCTCGCCGCCTCGTCGCTGTGCTCTGAGGTCAACTGCATCTGGCGCTTGATCTCCCGCTCTTTTTTCTCCACGGACAGTCGTTTTGTAAAATAAAAATCGCGGCGAATGTTTTCGAGGTTGTCCAAAATCCCCTTCGCCTCGACAGCCACGGCCACTTCCGGAGCTATCTCCTTGCGTCTCGTCTCGAGTTCTGTGACGAGCGTCGTGATTCTGGCCATTTCAGTCAAGGCAAGATTGAGCTTTAAGCTCGTGTCTTCGCGCTTTTTTCGGTATCTGTCTATGCCGAACAACAGCTCAAGATGTCTCCTGCGCTCCATCGGGCCCTGCTCAATAGCCTTGGTTATATCGCCCTGCCCGATAAACGCGAAGCTGTCGCCCTCCAGCATAAAACGCGCCTTGAAGTCGACTAAATCCTGAAACCTGATTTTTACGTCGTCGACGCGCAAAACAGAACCGTCTTCGGCGGTGTACTGACGGCGAAGCGCGGAAACCAAGGGTTCAGGTTTTTCAGCGTCTTTTTGTTTGAGTTTCAAAACAACCTCGGCCATGCTCGCCGGATTGACCGTGGCGCTGCCCTGAAAGATAAGTCCGCTCTGACGCTCTATGCGAAGCGCGCGGGGACTCCCGTCGTCTAAAACCCAACGCAGGGCGTCAAGAATATTGCTCTTGCCGCTTCCGTTTGGCCCGACTATGGCGGTAAAGCCTTCAGAAAAAGCGAAATCGCAGGCGGTTCCGAAACTCTTAAAACCTTTGAGTCTGAGGGATTCTATGGACATAGGGTTATATATTCAAGCGGCGCTATCGAGATGGCGGAACGGAAAGCACTTTGCTGAGACGGTCATAAATCGCGCCGTATTCCAGATTGTCCAACTGCGTTTTAAGCCAGTCTACCAGTTCTCCGCCCGCTTCGTATTCATAACGGCTGAGCTCGAATATAATTTCATCCATAGCCGTCGTTCTGAAATGTTTCGCGGCATCCATCAGGCGCGACAAAAGCGCTTTGTCAGGCTCGGGCTTATGCTCGCCCCTACTCCCGCGCCCTTCGGCCCTTTTTAAAAGATCGCTCAGGTTTGCCAGCAACGTCTCTACCGATGAAATAAAAGTGTCGTTTTCGCCGGCCACGGTTTTGAAGTCCCCAATTTTAGCCGCCAGTTCCAAAGCCTCAGCCCTTTCGGCTATGTACAAAGCGCAAATGCCGTTGCTGGAACCCTTCAGTCCATGCACGTTTATAGCGTAGTCCGGAAGATTGCCCTTTTTAAGCTCTTTCATTTTAGACAACAGCAACGGCGTGTGAGTCACGTAAGACTCGAGGATTTTTATATAAGCGGCATCTGTGCCGTAACGCTGAACCCCAAGCGATATATCGACGCCGTCTGCATGAAGGCCGCTAAATGTCGCCCCGGTGCCGTTATATACTGATTTTACGTATCCTTCCTCCGCCAATCTCAGCGTTTCCGAACTTTGCTTATCCCTTACCCATTGGTTGAGCGTTCTGTCCATCTGCTGAATATCTATCGGCTTCGATATAAAAGCGTCGAAGCCATGAGACAGGAACATCTCGCGATTGCCGGCCAAGGCGTTTGCCGTGAGCGCGACTATCGGCACCGTCCTCGCGTATTCCGTGCCGATTTCCTCCCTTATGATACGGGTGGCCTCGATGCCGTCAATTTCGGGCATCATGTGATCCATGAATACGAGGTCATAGCGCGGGTTTTCGGCTCTGATCTTCTCTATGGACTCCCGCCCGCTGACGGCCACGTCTATAGAAAGTTCGTATGGCAAGAGGAGTCCTCTGGCGACGTCGAGATTGGTTGGGACATCGTCGACTATTAGAACTTTACCATATGGCATACGGGCGCGGATGAAGTTTTTGCTCCTAACTCCCCTGCTGTCCGTAAAACGAAAATTTTTTAAATTCAGGACGGTTTCGCGGCCAATGGGCGTCTCGTCATATATTCTTTGGCGAATTTTCACGGTGAAGACGCTGCCTCTGGCATACTCGCTCTCCACATGCACGGAACCGTTCATGAGGTCAAGCAAATTTTTGGTTATGGAAAGGCCAAGCCCCGTCCCCTCTATATGCCTGTTCGCGCGGGTATCCATTTGTCTGTACTCCACAAAAAGCCTGTCTATATCGTCTTTTCTTATGCCCCGACCCGTGTCCGCGACCACAAAATCAATATCGGCGTCTCCGCCGTGCTTGTTCCATGTGACGCTAAGAGACACTTTTCCTCTCTCGGTATATTTGAAGGCGTTAGAGAGCAGGTTGCTCAAGACCTGACGTATCCTCAACTCGTCCCCAACGAGACCCGCGGGAATGGTGTCGTCGATGTTCAGCTCAAACGCGATGTCTTTTGAGCCAATGCGAACGATGTTTATCTGCACTGTGTCATTGATAAGGTTTGAAAGATCGTACTCGGCCGGTATAAGTTCCAAGTTTCCAGATTCTATTTTCGAGATGTCCAATATATCGTTTACTATATTCAAAAGCCCAGAGCCGGACGCGTAAATTTTTTCGAGGTTCTCTCTGGTTCTATCCGGCAAAGTCTCTTGCAGCTCCACCTCGGAAAGCCCTATTATGGCGTTGAGGGGCGTGCGGATTTCGTGGCTCATAGTGGCCAAAAATTCGCTCTTGGCTTTAGAAGCCGCTAAAGACTCCTGCGCTTGCAGGAAGTCCGTCATATCGTGAAATAGTGCCATTGCCCCTATGGCTTTCGCATTGGCATCCGTCATAGGCGTAAAGTGAATGGAATACGTGCGGGAATACCCGTCTTTTCCGAAATCTATAGCCCTCTCGATAGAGATGCTTTTCTTCTCGTACATGGCGCGTTCAAATATATATGTTATACGGTTTATCTCTCGGGCGTCCATAAAACTCCTAAAAACCCAAGAAAATGGTTTGCCGCTAATCAGGCCGAAGTTCGCTATGTGCGCTTTCTCCAAAAAAGCCTCGGTGCAGTAGAGAAACTTTCTGTCATTATTCAGGATAAGTATAATATCGGGGCTGTTTTTTAAAATCAGGCTGAGAAAAATCTCCTGATGCGCCCTTTCGGCCGAAATAACAGACCCAAGGGCCGCGCGGCCGTTAGCGGCGGTTTTAGCCCTCTCCATAAGGTCTTGCAACGCCGTGAGCTGCCTGTTTATCTTCTTGTTTTCCCTGCGCAGACGTTCAGTCTCCCGCAAAAGTTCCTCGTATTCCCCGGCCGCGGCGTCCATCGCAAAAACGCCCCCCTTCAATATTTTTTAACAACAATTATTTTTTTAACAACAATTATTTTTTTAACAATCATTATTTTTTTAACAATCATTATTTTTTTAACAACAATGATTTTTTTAACAAAAATTATCTTTTCAACAAAAAATTAAATCTCAAAAAGAACAACAGGTCAGAGCCAAGTTATGATGACGGTTTACCAATTTGCCATCGGAGTTTTCAATCGGACATATCTCCCCGCCCGAATAAGCGAACAAAAACGGAACGTCGGCATTGGAGCGGATAGCCTCTATCTCGTCCATGTTGTCCAACCCTAGGGCAAAATTTCTGTACAGGCAAGACGCTATTAGCTTAAAAGAATACTCTCTGTTCCGCGTCACCATATCCTTAGCGGTTTCGATTATGTAATCGTGATCCATGACCCCTACGCTGATTGCGCCGTTTACATTGATATTTCCGGCCAAGATGACATGACCCTCCTGTGTCTGCCCTATAACGGCGCGGGCAACAGGCCGAACGTCATCCTTGTAGCTAAAAAATAACGCAAAGGGCTGAACTCCGATAATATGCCTGTTATCGGCCAAACCAATGGAATTAAGATAATCTATGGCCGAATCGTTATTGATTTTTTTTAGAATATTGTCCTCGGCTTCCGTAACTATGGCTGGCCTCTTTATTATTTTATCGATAGACGCGTTAATCACGTCAAATTTAGGAGTTATATTGCCTGACAACATAAGAAGAGCCATAGTGTTATCACTGGTTACTCCGTCAAACAGCACCATAGGGTTTCGGTAAGAAGTCGTAAAGTCAGACGGCACCATACCAAATAGCGGGACGCCGCCCGATATTTGATTAAGATAATCAACCACAAAATCCATTTTCAAACTGCCGCTGAACGGACAAAAAAATAAAATCAATTTCGGTTCTTCGGGCAGCCCGGCTTGCGTCATATTGTAAAGCTCTCTGAGTTTTTCTTCCGTGTCGCCTGTCAACGGACGGGACGCCCCAACGGAAAAAAACACGTCGTCACTTGTGAGGACTGTCAAGTTCAGGATAAATTGCCCTCCGCCCCTGTTTGTGGCGCTGCCTAACGTATCGATGCCTATGACGTCAAAGGGCAGCTCGGCGCATAACTTTCGCACGGTGTCGTTTTCTACCATAAAATCGACGTGACAAGCCAAAAGCCCGACGGAGTTTTTTAACTGCGCGCGTTCTAAGTCCAACTGTTCTAAAATTTCCGAAACAGCCGTATCAGGATCGTCAATTTCTATGCTGCACGCCGTCAATGTCTTTATCATAAATCTCCATCCTCCCGGCGAAAGCTCAAACTTCTTCCAAAACTTCCTTCAATCGCTCCGCTATTAAATTATACTCTAAGTTGTCCAACTGCTCCCTCAGCCACGATACCATCTCCGAGCCGTTCTCGTAATCATAAATATCGAGGCTGTCCATGATTTCTTCCATAGCGGTCGTCTTGAAATGTTCGCAGGCCGAAAGCAGACGTTTTAAAATCTCTCTGTCGGGGGCGTTTTTACGCTCTTTCGTGCCGGGGCCTCCGCGCTCCTCCGCCTTTTGCAGAAGGCGCCTCAAGTCCTCGACAAGGTCTTCGACCGAGTTTATAAAAGCGCTGTTGCGAGAGGATACCGCGACATAATCTTTGGCCTTGGAGGCCATTTCTAAAGCCTCGGCGCCCTTGCCCACCGCGTCGGCGCATATGCCGTAGCTCGAACCCTTGAGTCCATGCACCGCGATGGCGTAGCTAGCGATGTCGAGCTCCGAAAGCGCCCTCATTTTTTCAAGAAGCGACGGCGTATGCGCGACGTAAGAGCGCAGAATCTGAAGATAATTCTCGGCTCCGCCATAACGAGTGACGCCGTCGTCTATATTCACCCCGTCCACGGACAAGCCTGAGAGCAGATTGTAGGCAGGCGTGTCCTTTGAAGGTATGGCGCTTTCGACCTTAGAGAGCGTCTCGGGCGTTTGCTTGTCTCGTATAAACCGATTGAGTACCCTGTCTAACTGAAGTATATCTATCGGCTTGGATATATAAGAGTCAAAACCATTCGACAGAAACATTCTTTCGTTCCCCTCGATGGCGTTGGCGGTGAGGGCGACTATGGGCACTGTCTTGGCATAATCGGTACCTACATCCTCACGTATCATTTTCGTGGCCTCTATGCCGTCTATCTCAGGCATCATATGATCCATAAACACTACGTCATATATGGGATTTTCGTCCCGTATTTTATCTATGGCCTCGTGGGCGTTGTTTGCGAAATCAACCACCAAGCCATAAGGCAGCATTAAACCCTTCGCCACGTCTAAGTTGGTGGGGACATCGTCCACGATAAGCACCTTTCCGTACGGCATTCGGGCGCGTATAAAATTTTTACTCTTGAGCCTGCTGCCTTTAGCGAAATGGAACTTTTTCAGATTCTCCACCGCAAGCGCGCCAAGCGGCGTAGAATTGACTATCTTCTGTTGAAGTTTAACGGTGAAGCTGCTGCCCCTTCCGTACTCGCTGTCTACTGAAATTGTTCCGTTCATCAGATCGACTATGTTTTTAGTTATAAAAAGACCCAGGCCCGTACCCTCGACATTGCGGTTTGCCCGTACATCCAATTGTTTATATTCCGAAAAAATGCTGACGATATGTTCTTGCAAAATACCGCACCCCGTGTCACTGACGGTAAAGATAATCTCGGCATAGTCTTTTTTTCTTTGCCAATCGACACGAAAAATGACATAACCCTCATCGGTATATTTGAAAGCGTTAGAGAGCAAGTTGTTCAATATTTGCTTTACGCGCATATTGTCTCCGTACAATTTTATTGGAATCGTCTCGTCAATTTGCAGATTGAAAAAGATATTTTTGAAGCCTATGCGCATAATATTGAGCTGAACCGCGTCATTTATGAGATTTGCGGTATCATACTCCACGGGAATAATCTCTAATTTTCCGGACTCCACCTTCGATATGTCTAAAATATCGTTCACTATGCCCAAAAGGTCGCTTCCCGACATGAGGATTTTTTCGAGATTCTCGCGCGTAGCGTCAGGTAAAAAGCCCTGCTGCAACTCCACCTCCGACAAGCCTATAATGGCGTTTAAAGGTGTACGTATCTCGTGGCTTATCGTAGCGAGAAACGCGCTCTTAGACTGAGAGGCCACCTGCGCGGCGCGCGTCTCGACCTCTAATCGCCGGCTGCGCTCGTCGGCCTCGCGCATCTCCGCGGCCATTTCGTTGCGCATTATGGCGTTGGCCATCAACAAACTTCCGGAGCGCAAAATAGCCACTTCTTCCTCCGGAAAATAACGCTCATTGCGGCAGTCGTCAAAGCTGACAAAACCCCAGAAATGATTTTGAAGGAAAACCGGAATAGCCAGAACGGATATAATATGTAAAGATTCGAGCCTGCCCCTGTCCTCCGGCGAAAAAGAACTCACGGGGCCGTTGACGCAGCGTCCGTCAGCAAAAAGATTTTCCCAGCTCTGTATGCTGTTCATAGAAAAAAATTTACCTCTCGGTATGGCGCGCGAACTTCCCCTAACGCTGTCTACCCACTCTACCATCTGTATATATCGCAAGGTATTATGTTGTTTTCTCGTATTCCAGATATAGACGCGGTCCACGTTTACACATCTTGCCAACATTTCCATGCATTTTCGCAAAGACTCGTCAAACTTGCCGAGTCCCGGTGTCAAAAGCCTCATAGCCGTGCCGTTGACCACGCGCAGCAGCCTGCTTCTCCGCGCTAATTTTTTATCGGACTCTTCGGCGTTCTTCTTTTCCTCGAGGTAAGTCCATTTATGAAATTTGATGATAAACCCGACATAAAAGCCGCAGACTATACAACCGAAGATACTGTTGATGTAATTTTGAAACGGGATGGTGTTTTCTATCAATTCGGGATAACGAAACGCCCCATAATAGCAGAAAAATATAATAAGAAGCTGCGCGGTTACGGCCATCCAAAGAAGCCGGCCGCTAATCAGAATGAAAATCAGGGAAAGGCTCAACGCAAAATACGCGGCTATGCCGCTCTGCACTCCGCCCGAAACAAAAAAAGAAAACGGCACCGCAAGGACGCACACTAAAAATATAATTATCCAGTTCGCTATCTTCGCCAATGATTGCCGCTCGCTCAGGATTATCGTAAATAAAATTGGCAGGAGCGACAATAAAATCACCATTACAAACGGCTCGGTATCACCCTCTATGATTTTAGAGACGATAACGACCACAACGGCTAACGCGCCAATGACGTAGGTCGCGTTAAACAGCCTCATTTCGGTAGGTAAAGTCTTTTCAAAAATATACCGATTGACGTATTCTTTCAGTTTTTTCATGCCCCGGCCCTTATTCAGTCGGAAGCGCCGTTCAAAATATCCACGGCGTGACGCAGCACCGGGAGAATGGCGGCAAAACATTCACGCGCTCCCCTTTCGCTGCCCGGCAAGGACACGATAAGACAACGCCCCACGGTCACAGCGAGGGCGCGTGACAGCGGGGCGTTGCGCGTATGTTTCGCCGATTCGCTTCGCATTATCTCTCCAAAGCCTGGTACGACGCGCTCACCCACATCGAGGAGAGCCTCCGGCGTGACGTCTCTTTGAGAAAGTCCGGTGCCGCCCGTAGTCAAAACTAAAGACACTGACGCAGCCCATTCAATGACACGCGAAGCTATAACCTCGCGTTCGTCCGGGACAATGGCGGTAAATGCAATTTCCGCGCCGGCGTCGGTCAAAAGATCGGTAAGGGCCGGCCCGGCTGTGTCGCGGCGCTCACCCTTCGCCCCTCTGTCGCTGACGGTCAAAACGCCGGCTCTGATATTCGATAGAGGGAAAGTTTCGGGTGAAGGGTCATCGCTTATATAATCGCCGCTTTTGCCGCCGCTTTTTCGCAGAAGACGTATCCCCTCTATGACCATGCCCTTGTCTATGCCCTTGCACATGTCATAAATTGTCAAGGCCGCGACGGAAACGGCCGTCAAGGCCTCCATCTCGACACCCGTGGTCTCGTCGGCTTTAGCTGAGCCTCGGATAACGACCATATTGTTAGCAACGTCAAGAGAACACTCCACTCTGAGCGAAGACAGACGTATCGTGTGGCACAACGGTATAATATCAGGGGTTTTTTTAGCCGCCATAATCCCGGCCGTTTCGGCTATTTTCAGGACATCGCCCTTCTCTGTCGCGTTGGCGCCTATAGCTCGCGCGATAGCGTCGGTCAGCCGCACATGCCCCTCGGCCACGGCCTCGCGCCGCGTTATGTTCTTTTCGCTGATGTCGACCATAATGGGATGCCCATATTCGAGATGACTCGAAAGATTTGTTGGAGTATCTGAAAGGTCTGTCAATATTCGTCCTCCTATCATACGCATGAGGAATATTTCAGGAGATTTATTTAACGTCTGGAGGCACGACAAAAGCTCCCTGACCGATTTTAGCGGCGACAGCGGAAGCGGAAGCGCGAGTCGCTCCTCCGCGAACAAGAACCCTGTGCCATTTTGCCCCTGAAACGACAGATGTGGAATAACCGGCGGACGCAAGTTCTTTGGAGCGCGTATTAGCGGCGGCAACCGTGGAAAATGCGCCGATTTGCACCATCCATACGGGGGAAGACTGAGTCTGGGAAGGTTGAGGGGCTGGTTTAGGGGCGGCTCGCTGTGCCGGAGCCTGAGCCCGGGGTTGTGCCGTTACCGTAACCGGAGCCGTTATGGGTTTGACTTGCGCCTTCGGTTTGTACGGGACGGCCAAAACTATATCGGTATTTTCGGGACGCGGAACGACCGTTGATCTGTCTGAAAAATTTTCGGGAGGGGTGATAGACAGAGGGGTTGGCGTAGGCAAAGCAACAACAACCTGAGCCGCCGGTTCTGCCGGTTGGCTCTGTGATACGGAAGATTGCGTTGTCTGGGGCATTTTCTTGTCACGCATGGCTTCTTTTGCGGGAGCTTCTTTTATAATCGGCAAGGACACCGCCGCCGACCTGCTACCCGAAAAAAAGAAAAGTTTCCCGGCTACCAACAAAAGCGCCATGGCCACAATTCCTATCATCGGGAGCATTATTTCGCCAAAAGATAAAACAAACCCCTTCGATTTAAACCCTTTCATGGACTGTAACTCACACTATTCAATTATATTGCTGCTTTTTTCTGAATATGGCCGGAGTATCATAGGTCGTCTTGGGCATTCCTCTGAATATATCCTCTTCTCCGGACATCGTGTCAGAACCATCGAGCGTGATAGGCCCGCGCCCATTCGAAAGAAGACCCCTACGCCCCCCTTGCCTTATAGTGTTGTTTATCGGCGCGTTTCCACCGCTGTCTTTTTTATGCATAGCCGAGTCGGAAAGCCCCGTAGCTATAACGGTGACGCGCACCTGGTCTCCCATTTCATTATTGATTACATGCCCCAAAATAGTCTGCACTCTACCGTCAGTCATGGTGTTCACAAGATCCGCTGCCTTCTTTATCTCTCGCAGCGTCATATCTTCGGAACCCTCCACGTTGACTATGGCATTGGTGGCCCCGTCAATCGTATGAGACATTAAGGGCGCTCTGATAGCTATCTTGGCGGCCGCCTCGGCCGCGTTGTCGCCATCCGCAATACCCATACCCATTATGGCTGAGCCGGATTTTTTCATAACTGTCCTGATGTCGGCAAAGTCAAGGTTAATATGCCCGGACTTGACAATCAAATCCGTGACGCCCTGAACCGCTTGGCGCAGAACTTCGTTTGCCATTTTATAAGCGTCGACCATCCTGATGTTGTCATCCGCCTGCGTCAAAAGACGCTCATTTTCCACGATAAGAAGGGCATCCACTCTGTCTCTCAGTTGCTCCAAGCCCTGTTGCGCAACCTCGGCGCGGTGTACACCCTCAAAGCCAAACGGAGTTGTGACGACGCCTACCACAAGAGCGCCTGTTTCGCAGGCTACCTCGGCTATCACAGGCGCGGCTCCGGTGCCGGTGCCGCCGCCCATTCCGGCTGTCACAAAAATCATATCGGCCCCCTCAAGAGACTCGCGTATCAGCTCAATGGACTCCTTAGCCGCATCCATACCCTTCTGGGGATCCGCTCCGGCACCCAGTCCGCGCGTCAATTTTTCTCCGAGAATAATCTTGCGCTGAGCCTTATTGTTTCTCAAAGCCTTAACGTCCGTGTTTGCCGCAATAAACTCAACGCCCTCGACATTGCTTGCGATGATATGATCGAGTGCGTTTCCGCCGCCCCCGCCAACGCCGATAATTACAAGGCGTTCCCCTTCTTTCAGCGCATCGGGAAGATCAAATACTTGTTCGTTCATGATATAACCCCCGTCCGTTGAGACGCGACATTCTTATTTTATTTTCCGAATTTTATCCGAGCGTTCACTAAAGAAGCTCTTCTAAGAGTTCTTTTATCATAGCCCAAAACTTCTTTACAGTCGAGTAAGCCCACGACAAAAGCCCAACATCATCTCCGGCCTTTGGTATATTGACATCTTCGATCTTCCTGTTATTTTTCTTACCCCGCTGTTTAACTATCACAGGATCGCTGGGCAAGCTGCTATTATTATAAATCTCCGGCCAGTCTGGCGGGTCTATAAACCTGTAAGAGCTGCGCTCCTTGCTCAATATGTATTTTATTGTACCCACGGCGTTGACGTAACTCGCGTCGTTACGCCCCGGCGGCATTTCATAATAGTCCTCGGGCTCTGCCACCCGCACGGGCATTTTGAAGATGTCCATAAGGAAATTGTCGATATCGGGGGTTTTGGCCACGCCGCCCGATAAGACAATGCCAGCCGGGAACAGCTCAGGGTTATGTTCGGGAATTTGGGCCAGCACATGCTCAGTAAATAGCTCATCCAAACGGCAGCGAATTATGTCAATAGCCTTATCCGTCTCTATCTGTATTGTTTTTCCGGCGTTCCCGCTGCCATCCAAAATAATGAAATTTTCGTCATCCGCCGAGAAAAGACGTTTTTTCAACTCTTCGGCTTTTTTCAGCGTCAGCCGCAAAACATTGGCCAGGTCATTTGTGATATGGTCTCCGCCGATCTGAATTATAACAACCTTTGTCGGACGACCATCTCTGTAAAACGCCAAACTGGTCGTGCCTCCGCCAATGCATATAGATATGACGCCGGCGCGCATTTCCTCTTCGGTAAGGGCGCCCAAGGCGGCCGACAGGGGTTTGACGACAAGCCCCTCTACGTGGATGCCGGCTCCCTCCGCGCAATTTATCACATTTTGTATGTACGGTGATGGAACGGTTACTGTCTGCAAATCCATGGCCAAGCGAGTACCTGTCATTCCGAGAGGGTCGTCTATGCCGATGCTCCCGTCTATGGAATAGCTCACCGGAATCGTATGCAAAGAAATCTCGTTTCTGGGTATAGAGAGCTGGCTCTGCGCGTCCTCAATAACCCGCTCAACATCATCCAAACGAATTTGACGAGGCGTTCCCCCAAGGGATACTATTCCTTTTGACGGAACACTTGAGACATCATCTGCGCTAAAAGAAACCACAGCCCGCGTCAATGGAAAACCGACCATATTTTCGGCCTCTTTGCGAGCGCGCTTGACCGATTGAATCGCCTTTTCCAAGTTGACAATCAATCCCTTGCGAATACCCATTGAAGGAGCGGAACCTACGCCGATAATCTGAACCGCGTCACGAAAACGAGAATCTCTCTCCGCCACGATAACAGAAATCTTGGTAGTCCCTACAGTAAGTCCTATTAAGGTATTCGAGTCCCTAGGCAATTTTTCGAGTCTCCCTTCAGGTTTCCGCCCCCAGAGTATCAACGACTGACGCCAATTGTACCAGACAAAGGCAAATCACTGACCACTATTTTATTATTATACGTGGCGTCAACGTAATAGTTGCCGCCCTCCTTAAAAAGTTCTTCCAAAACATCCTCGAGCGCTATGGTTATGTCCCGCGCCTCATATTTACCTTCCTGAATCAGTATATGAAACTCCTGCCGCCCGCGGATAAGAACTAATTTAAAAAGTTCGGTGCCGACCCTGTGATCCACAACAATCTCGCTGACGTAGCCAAACCATGGGGAGTCCCCAAACTTCAATAGAAAGTTCTCAATGGCATCCGTAGAAAAGATCAGCGGAAAAACCCCCCCCGGCAGAGAGAGTTCTTCGGAACCCGAAGAAATTTTCCATAAAGGCTTTTTTGGAATCTCCATTCCACGGACTTTTATATTTTCATCGCCTACATTCCACATTCGGCCTTCTTTGGCAACACACCAAATCGCGTTTCTCCACTCCACAAGCAACCATGGAGAAAGCAATTTAATGTCAGTCGCGAAAGAGCCAAATCCGGTCATACGTGTACGCACAAAAACAGGAAGCGTTTTTTCCAGAAAGTCACCTACCTCAAGAGAGCCTCGTATAAAAAGAGGCCAAAAACGAATATATCTCTCAGGCAGAACATCCCAGAAGCGCCTTTCGATCTCCGGTTCATCAACAACAATAGAGAACCCTCGAAACGACATCCAAACATAACGCTCGTAAAGGCGCCAAAACCCCCCCAATAATATCACGCAAAGCATAAATCTAAGCCGTCTGTATTTCAAAGAACTCATTTTGCAGTTACCTACTGTACAAACCGTCAGTATATCATAGCAGACAAACTTAAAATAACGCCTAAAAACCCAACAGTTTTATTTCGTTTTCAAGACGAATGCCAGTCTTCTGAAAAACTATATCGCGGCACAACCCGACAAGCTGAACAATATCTTTCCCGGTAGCGGCGCCCGAGTTGATTATAAAGTTAGCGTGGACATCCGAAACCACAGCTCCCCCGACCCTCAATCCCTTGCATCCGCAAACGTCCAGAAGACGCCCCGCGCTGTCGCCCGGAGGGTTTTTGAAAGTGCATCCGGCGCTTCTGAATCCTTTTGGCTGTCCCGCTCTCGCCTTTCTGAAAACCTCAGTCTCGCGCTCTATATCTTCTCTTTGCGCGTTTTGAAATTTTATCTTGCATTCAACTATAAGACGATCAGACATCGACAGCGAAAGGCTCCTGTAAGAGCCGCTGAATTCGCCCCTGTGCCATTTTCTGACACTGCCATCGCGCTCAATGGTGGTCATTTCCTCTATAATGTCAACCGCTCCCCTGCCAAGCGCGCCGGCATTGCCGGACAACGCCCCGCCCAAAGAACCAGGAATACCATAAGCAAACTCAGCTCCGGTGAGGCATCTCTTAGCCGCCTCTGATACAATCAGCGACATAGAAACACCGGCGCCCGCTATAAGAAACTCTTTATCCCAGCGCGTCTCGCAAAGACGCCGCGCGGACAGTGCGACACCTTCCAACTTCCCATCCGAAAAAACAACGTTGGTTCCCCCTCCTATAATATAGAGAGGAAATCCGGCGTCCATCCTTAAACAAAAAATCTTACGGACTTCATCTAAGTTACCGGGCTCTATAAACAATTCAATTTCTCCGCCCACGCCGATGGCCGATAACTCCGCAAGGCCGACGCGCTCCTTCAATATATAAGCATAACGGCCCTTCAAATCCGTCCTCCAGTTTATACCCACGCTACATTACGCTCCATAGTTGTGCTATTAGTTGTACTTTAGTTGTACTTTGCTTTGCGTATCGACTCGGCATTAAAAATATCGGCACAAATTATGTACAAATAAGGCTTTTTTACAAAATTATATACTATAAAGATTTTTTAAGACATTTTTTCAAGATATTTCTTCCCCAATTTCGTAACACTTCCGGCGCCAAGGACCAATAACACGTCGCCCAAGCGCAATGTCGAATCAAGCCGCGAAAGGGCGTCTTCGTCGTCGCGGCAGAGAGACGCTTCAAAACCACGCGAGTTCATTATGCTCAAAATATCAGCGGATGTAACCCCGCAAGGTTCTTCCCCGGCGGAGTACACGGGCAAAAGCAACGTCACGTCAGCCTCGCCCAACGCCTCAGCTATTTCCCTATAAAAAATTTTTGTGCGAGTGTAACGATGGGGCTGAAAAACCACGACAAGCCGGCGCCCGCGGTACATATCCCTAACGGCGGAGAGCGACGCGCTTATCTCGGTAGGGTGATGTCCGTAGTCATCTATGACGTCGATTGAATTTTTGACGCCCGCCTTCTCTAATCTGCGTTCGGCGCCTCTGAACGCGCTCATGGTTTTTGCCACATCGTCAAAAGAAACATCAGGCAGAATATATTTTTTTTCTTTAAGGGAGTTTTTAAGGATAGATATTGCTTCAAAGACGGCCGCGCAGGACATAAGAGCATTCATGACGTTGTGTTCGCCGGAAACGGCCAGCTCAATTCGGCCAAGCGTTTCTCCTTCATGCATAACGGAAAATGAAATACCGCCGACATCCTCCGGTTTCAGGTCAAAGGCGCCCCAGCTCAAACCGCGCCCAAAGCCGCAAGTCACCACACCGGAGTTTTTTCTAAGCCTTTTAAGCAAGGATTGATTCCCGACATCTTCCGAACAAACAACAAGAGAGGCCCCCTGTTTTCGCGCGTCAGCGAAACGAACAAAGGCCTCCAGCAAATCTTCGCGGGTCTTGAAATGGTCCACGTGATCCCAATCCACATTTGTGATTACGGCAACGGATGGAGTAAAAAACTCAAACGAGCCGTCGCTTTCGTCGATTTCGGCCACAAAAAGACCGCTGTTCCCGATTTTGGCGTTTATCCCAATATCTCTGACCTCTGCTCCGATAGCCAAAGTCGGGTCAAATCCAAGCCGTTCCAGAATCATACCTATCATGGAAGACGTTGTGGTTTTGCCGTGGGCGCCCGCCACGCCGATTCCGAACGATGCGTTAAAAAGCAAACTCAGGAGCTCCCCTCTGCCTATTGTCCTTATTCCTCTTGCTTCAGCCGCTACCCGCTCTTCCTGCTCTGGCCGCACAGCGTTACTGTAAGCCAAAAGCTCCGGTGAAAATTCGTCAATATGCGAGGCGGAATGCCCTATGCGGCACGGGATATTTTTTTTTTCGAGCGCGTCAAAATAAGCGCTCCTCGAAAGATCGCATCCACTGACAACGTACCCCATATCGGACAACAGCAAAGCCAACGCACTCATACCCACTCCGCCTATTCCCATGAAGTGGACGCGCAGGGCGCCGCAAAGCCCCTCAAGACTATTTACCCTCATCCGTAAAATCCCCCCGCTCGGGCGACATATTTGCCATTATATCAAAAGCGCTGTTTGGCAAATCAGAGCTTCTCCCTCAGTCGCCTGTACAGCTCGCACCTGACCCTCCAACCAAGAAACTCGGCGGCGTATCGCGCGACGTCGTCTATGGCCCCGCCCTCCCCCATACGCTCCCGTCCGGCCGCGCTCATTTTGCGATACATCTCACGGTCGTCCAAGACGCGCAGGGCGCGTTCGGAGAGAGCTTGAGCTGTAGGCGAGACCAAAATCTCGGCGTCTCCGAGCAATTTTTTCTGGACGCGCTTACCCTTCTCGTCAATCGAAATGACCGGTATGCCCATGCCGGCGCATAGCTGGTTTGCCGTCCCGCCAAAGCCGATAAGGAGCGACGCCCCTGACGCGGCCTCCTGAACTCCGCCTCTATGGATATATATCGCCATATCGTTTTTCACCAAACGTAAATTTTCAAATCGCCAGCCCTCACAGACTGATATAAGGCGTTCTATATCTATTGTTGGCGCGACGGTCATAACATAATCGTGTTTTTCTGTTGAATTTATAAGCTCTGCGGTGTCTAAAAGCAGCCGTACATCGTCATATGCCCTTGCGCGGCTTCCCGGCAAGAGCAGGATAAGTTTAGAGTCTGAAAAATCGCCCGGCAACACCCCCTCTAAAAGATCCATGACAGGATTGCCGGCGTATACGGCGTCCGCGCCGTAACACGATAGCTGCTCCGCCGTAGCGCTGTCGCGCGTCCATGTTTTGCGGCAAAACGTTCTGATAATGAAGCGCTCGAGCCGCCAATGCCCGCTGAGATGAACGGTCTTAGCCGTGGCGACAAATAGCGGGGACGTCCCCTGTCCCCATAGAGTATGAAGCAGCAGGTAAACGTCACCGACGCATATGGGGGTGCGTACTCCGCTCGCCGCGCCGCGCCAGTCCATTTGTTGCATCTTGATATGCTTCAGCAGACCTGAGCGCAGGTCGCGCCATATGTCCCTCACATGATATTTTAAAATACCGCCCGACGGAGTGACGGACGGACTAGATACCACGGGAAACCCATGCTTTATATAAGGTTCGCCCCGCCCGACAAGCGGAAAGGCCAAAACCTCAGCCTCAGGAAACTCGTCCCTCAGCTTTTTGGCCAAAAGCACGCCGATAGCGTCCTCGCCATATCCATTGGAGGCCACGACAAGGCGCGGGCGCAGGCACTCCGTTAAAGCGTCCTCAAATCGCTCACACTCTTCGATCTTCACCGCCACGCGGGGAACCAAAAGCGGCTCATATGAAGCGTTCGTCCTCCACGAAGCGGGTAAATTGTAGATATCCTTTTCCGTGCATGATAAAAAGTCTATTTTTTTGCCGCCGGCCCCATACGCGATTTTTTCCTCGCAAAGAGACGCCATATCACGTTCTGAATAAGAGTGATGATCGAGGAAATGCCGTTCTCCGACCACCTCGACTCCGGCTTCTTTGATGGAGCTTATGAAGCTGGACGGGTTTCCTATGGCGGAGAAGGCCAGCACTCTAAGCCCGCTGATATTGCCGCGGCATTGGCAAAACTTTACGCCGTCCCAGAGAAGCCATTCGACGATCGCGAGACGCGCGTCGAATATGCGTTTCTCGGGGACAATCTCCAAAAGTGAGGCGCGAAGCGCGACCAATTCCGCCGCCGCGATTTGGTCCACCTTCGTTATGACGACTATATGAGCGCGAGCGAGCGCTGAGATGCCCTCTCTCAAAATTCCGGCCGGGAGAATTCGCCCGTTGCCGAAAGGACAAGTTGCGTCCACAAGGACAATATCCACATCCCTGGTCACGCGTCTGTGCTGAAACGCGTCATCGGCCACAGCCAAGTGAATACCTCCCTTTCGCGATAATTTATCGAGTCCCTTCATTCTGTCGCGCGACACGACCACAGGCACATCCTGTAAGCGGGAAGAAAGCAAAATAGGCTCGTCGCCGGCGAAGTGGCGCAAGTTTTTGTTCAGCGAATCGCTGTCCCCTCCGTCGCTGGACGAACCTATGCGTCCGCCGTTCAGCACGAGGACACTCGTGTTATCCCCACCGTAACCTCTGCTGATGACGCCTACATTTACGCCTTTTTTCATCATCAGGCGGCAAAGCATCTCCGCAAAAGGGGTTTTGTTTGTGCCGCCGTATGTTATGTTCCCGACGCTGATTATGGGTAAAGGCGGCTCGTATGAGCGTCTCATGCCGTGTCGATACAAAAAATCCAAAATGTCTGTCCATATTTTGACGCACCACGAAATCGGGACAAGCAGATTCCAGAGCCAAAAGAAAGGGTTTTTCGAAAGAAGGGTTTTGTTTCCCCGCACAAAGTTCATATAGCTTTGCGCCACTCTCGCGGCGATGGAGATATTTTTCATATACTTAAACAGTCCCGAATTGAAGATTATAAAGGCGAGAATAAACGCCGTCCAAACGTAGAAGTTCTTCGTGCGTGCCGCGCTGCGCGATGCGCCCGGCGTCGAGAATTAAAATTGTATCGGCGTTCCTCACGGTCGACAGGCGATGCGCTATGACAAAGGACGTTCTCCCGGCCATAGCTCTGTCCATAGCCTTTTGCACCTGACGTTCGACCTCCGCGTCCAAAGACGACGTGGCTTCATCCAAAATCAGTATTCTCGGGTCCCGCACCACAGCGCGTGCTATGGCCACTCTTTGCCTCTGCCCACCGGACAGTGTGACTCCACGTTCCCCTATTTCCGCCCCGTATCCGTCCGGCAAGCTCATGATAAAGTCGTCTATGTCGGCGATTTTAGCCGCCGTCCTTATATCCTCCATGGACGCGTTAGGCAAGCCATAAGATATGTTGAAGGCGAAAGTGCCTTTCATCAGAACTGATTCTTGCGGGACTATGCCGATTTGGCGGCGAAGCTCAGGCAAGCTGAGCGCCGCCGCGTCATGCCCGTCTATCAAAACCCGCCCGGAGCTCGGGGCGTAAAAGCGCGGGATGAGGTCGACAAGAGTGGATTTGCCCCCACCGGTCGGTCCCACTATGGCTATTTTCTCGCCTTCTTTGGCCTCGAAGTCGACGCCGCGCAGAATCTCCTGCCCGTCCGCGTAAGAAAAACGCACATTTTCAAACGCTACGCGCCCTGATATGCGCCCGATGACGAGTTTCTCGGATCTTTTTTCGCGTTCTTTTCCACCGTCATTCTCTTCTGTCTCAGTTGGGGTTTCAAGTATGGAAAAAATGCGGTCTAATGCCGCAAAACCCGTCTGGAGCGTGTTCATGCTGTTCATAAAAACCCTTATGGGCTGCACCATAAACGCGATATAACCTATAAAAGCCACAAGTTCGCCGGGCGAGAGCTTATCATTCAGCACCTCGCGGCCGCCGCTCCAGAACACGGCCGCTAAGGCCACTATAAGAAAAACCTCGATGATGCCGGCTAAAAGCGCCTGTATCCGCACAGCTCTCAGGAGAGCGTCAAAGTTTTCGATGTTCCCGCGCCTGAATCTTTCAAGCTCCAATTCCTCGGTGGCAAAAGCCCGCACGACACGAAGCGCCGAGAAGGCCTCCTGCACTATAGCCGTCAGGTTGGCCAACCTCTCTTGCACGCTATGTCCGGCGCGGCGGAGACTCCGAGCCGCAAATGTCAAAAGCCAAGCCACCACGGGCAAGACCGTCAATGTTATCAAAGAAAGGCGCCAATTTATATAGAGTATGAATCCGAGCATCCCAAGGAACGTGACGCCGTTCAAAACAAGGTTTACAAACGTGCTTGTGACGAGGCCCTGAAGCGTGGCGACATCGCTCGTTATCCTGCTCATGAGCTCACCCACCCGCGAGGCGTGAATATGGCGAAAGGACATACGCTGCATATGGTCGTAGAGGATTATGCGAATATCCATGACGACGCGCTGACCAACCCAATTCATATAATACTGCTGGCCGTAGACCGCCGCGCCCTTCAAAACAAATATTATAACGACAGACACACACACGAGGTTCAAAACCGCCGTATCCTTCTTGATCAAAACATCATCGACGACGCTCTTGAAGAGCCACGGCGGAAGGACGTTCATGGCCGAGGCCACGAGCATAAAAAACACGGCGCAGAAAAAGCGCCTCTTATACGGCGCGGCGTAAAACAACAAACGCAAAAGCGGGATTTTATCTTTCATTATTTATAATTTTTCTTTTTTATTATAATTATTTTCTTCACGCCGCTCGCCATCACGCCACATCGCCTTTCTTTGCTGATCTTTCATAATCTTTATCTTTGCTAATTATAACAGAACGCCAATTTTATCGTTATTTTAGCGTTTTAATGATACAATAAGCATAGTCCGCTAAATAAACAAACTTTTATCGGGGGCGATGTCTCGTGAAAGCAATTTTCGTCAAGGAGCCTAAGAGCCTTGAAATTGTGGATTTGCCGGAGCCCGTGGCGAAGGCCGGCGAAGTCTTGGTGCGTGTCAGGGCGGCCGGGATTTGCGGCTCGGACATGCATATCTATCATGGAACCAACCCTTTAGCCAAATACCCTCGCGTCATAGGACATGAGTTCGCGGGCGAAGTCGTGGCTGTGGGGGAGGGCGCGCATAGCCCAAAGATAGGCGACCACGTCGCTGTTGACCCGGTGACCGCTTGCGGCGCGTGTTACCCTTGCTCCATAGGCCGACCGAATGTTTGCACAAAATTGGAGGTTTTCGGCGTACACCGCGACGGAGGCATGGCCGAGTTTGTCGCCGTTCCATCACGCAACGCTCATATAGCGCCGAAAGACTGGCCGTTTGAGAAGTTGGTTATGACCGAGCCGTTTTCAATAGCGGCAAACACACTGTCGCGCTCCGAATGTACGTCGCGCGACCTTGTTTTGGTCATGGGGGCCGGGCCTATCGGGCTCACCATTCTTATGGGCGCAAAACTGCTGGGCGCGCGCGTGGCCGTCGCGGACATTTTGGACTCCCGGCTGAAAGCGGCAAAAGACCTCGGAGCCGAGCTTGTCATAAACAGCAAAACCCAAGACTTAGAGCAGGAGATGAGTAAGTGGACGGACGGCGCAGGCGTCCCGCTGGTCGTCGACGCCGTATGTATCCCGGAGTTGTTCGCGCAGCTTCTGCGCATAGCCTCTCCCGCCGGGCGGGTCGCCCACCTGAGTTTCGCGGAGCGCCCGACTATGATTTCATCTCTTGAGGTCACCAAAAAAGAACTTTCCATAATAGGCTCGCGCCTAAACTGTAATATGTTCCCCCGTGTCATCGATTGGTTCGGCAAGGGCTTGGAGCCCGAAAAGCTCGTCTCGCACAAATTCCCGTTTACAGAGGCAGTCGCGGCTTTTAGGCTTATCGAGGAAAAACCCCTCGAAACCTGCAAGGTACTGTTGACTTTTTAATTAAATTGACAAGTTGAGTCGACAAACTGGCGGAGGTTGTCGCCGGTTATAAATCTAAAGGAGGCGGTAGTTGTGAAGTTCAAGTATGTAGCGGTTTTGGTGGTCTGCGCGGTTTTGGCCGCGGCGGGCAGCGCTTTGGCTGCTCCGGAGTACACGTTGAAGTTGGGACATCTTGGCAACGAAGACCACACTTGGCAAAAGGGCGCGCTCAAGTTCAAGGAAGAGGTCGAGAAGCTGTCCGGCGGACGCCTCGCTTGCGAGGTCTACCCCAACGAGCAGCTCGGCAACGAGCTTGACACCATCCAGCTCATCCACACGGGCGCCGCCCACATGGTCATCACGGGCGAGTCCATGCAGAACTGGGCCCCAAAGTGCGCGCTGATAGCTATTCCCTACATGGTGCGCAGCATGGAACACCTCAACAAAGTGCTCACCGGCGACATAGGCAAGGCGATAGAGCAGGAGATAATCGAGCGTGTGAGACTTCGCCCCGTGTCGGCCTTCCTCCGCGCTCCACGCAACCTTACGAGCAAGCGCGCCATCACGAAGCCCGGTGACCTGAACGGCTTTAAGGTTCGCGTCCCGAACGTGCCTCTCTTTGTGGCGGTGTGGGAGTCCTTTGGCGCTAAACCAACCCCGATGGCTTTCGGAGAGATCTTTACATCGTTGCAGCAGAACGTCATCGACGGACAGGAGAACCCGCTCGACCTTATCCGCAGCGGCTCGCTTTACGAGGTGCAGAAGTACGTCAACCTGACAGAGCACGTTTACGGCTGGATCTACCTCACCATCGGCGAGGACTTCTATCAGAGTCTGCCGGCCGATCTCCAGAAGGCCGTTGTCGACGCCGGGAAAGCGGCCGAGGCTTACGAGCGTGAGCTGTTCATCGCAGGTGTGGCCGACAACGAAAAATTCCTGAAAGAGCATGGCATGGAGTTTGTGGAAGTAGACAAGGCCGCTTTTGGCGCTATAGCCGCCCCGGCGGTCGAGAAGTTCCTCGAGACGAAGCCCAAAGATGTTTTGGATCTCTACAAAAAAATCGTCGCGATGGACTAAGGTTTAATTATTAGCTTTCATGGCCGAAGCCCGATGGACTTCGGCCATTTTTTCGAGTTTTCTTTCGGATTTTCTTTCGGATTCGGAAAGGAGTAGCCAATGATAAAAAAATTTCTGGAAAAAAGCTTGGAGTGGGCTTCATCGATTTGCTTTGCGGGGTTGCTCGCCGTGGTGTTGCTTCAGGTTTTCGCTCGGATGTTTTTGCCCCGCTCGCCCCACTGGACGGAGGAGGCGTCGCGCTTTATCATGCTCTACATGGTGGCGTTCGCGGCCGGGCTCGCCGCCAAAGATCGTGCCTACGTCAACGTAGACGTTTTTATCAATTTTATTCACGGGCGGCTCAGATCTTTCATTCAAATCTTCATAGACGCCGTATCCATAGCTTTGGTGGCGGTGGTTGTATGGTATGGTTGGAAAAACGCTCTTATAGGCAGAATTCAGACCTCCGCGTCCTTGGGGATACCGATGCACCTTGTTTTTATGAGCATGGTTCTGCACTCGACAAGTATTCTGCTCTATACCTTCGGGCTGCTTATGAGCGACGTGAAAACTTTCTGGAAGGGGGGCGATTTGGTTGGTAATGGCGCTCTTTATTAGTTTTATCGTGCTGCTGTTCGTCGGCGTCCCGGTGGCTTTCTCTCTTGGCCTGTCGTCGCTGATATACCTTATCGGCGCGGGGATACCTCTGTCGGTTATACCGCAGCGTATGTTTGCCGGCATAAACTCTTTCACGCTGCTCTGCGTGCCAGGGTTCATTTTGGCGGGCAACCTCATGAATCAGGGCGGAATATCAGATCGCATCGTAAAATTCTCAAACGCTTTAGTGGGGCATATCAGGGGCGGGCTTGGCTTGGCCAATGTCGTCGACTCGATGGTTTTCGCCGGCGTGTCCGGCACGGCCGTCGCTGACGTGTCGAGCTTGGGCGCGATACTGATTCCCGCTATGCACAAAGAAGGATACGACATGGAGTTCGCCTGCGCCGTCACCGCGTCTTCTTCCTGCATAGGCCCTATAATTCCCCCTTCTATGCCGATGATAATAGCAGGGACGCTGACGGGGCTTTCCGTCGGCAAACTTTTTCTGGCCGGGGCTATACCGGGGATTTTGATGGGCGTCTTTATGATGATAGTGACGTATTACTTGGCCGTGAAGCGCGGATATCCTAAATACGAAAAACTTGTAGGCAAGGCGTTCTGGAAAGAATTTTACGGCGGCATATGGGCTATTTTAATGGTGGTCATAATATTTGTCGGGATTTTGGGCGGCGTGTTCAGCCCTACGGAGGCCTCGGTCGTGGCATGTGTTTACGCGATAATCGTGGGTGTGTTCGTATATAAAGACATGAAAATCAGCGATCTTCCCCGCATTTTGAAGGAGTCGGCTATAACTTCGGCTGCGATAATCACGCTCGTGGCTTTCGCCAACGTCTTCGGCTGGATTATGGCAAGCGAGAAAATCCCCCAGCTCATAGCCAAAACCATTCTCTCTTTCACCGAAAACAAGATCCTCGTGATCTTGATAATCAATGTTTTTCTGCTTTTTGTCGGCATGTTTATGGAGACTATAGCCGCTCTTATGACGCTTTTTCCGACGCTTTTGGCGGTATTGTCACAGGTGGGGGTAGATCCGATACAATCCGCAATGATTTGCGTCCTCAATCTCGTGATAGGGCTCATAACTCCGCCCGTCGGAGTGTGCCTCTTCGTGGCGTCGAGCATAGGCAAAATCTCCATCAGTAAAATCGTACAGGCAAATATGCCGCTTTTGATAGTTTGTCTCATTGTCTTGCTACTTGTCTCGTATGTCCCGGCCATATCGCTTTGGCTTCCGTCGCTTTTGATGGGCTAAAAGCGAACACTGTCATTGATTTGTTTTTGTAAATGTCAACTCGCGCACGCACAGGCTTTACGCTTGCCGAAGTTCTTCTGACTCTGGTTCTGGCCGGGGCTTTGTCCGCCTCTCTTATAGAAGCTTTTTCGACCGTTGTTCGGCTTGATACGCGCATGGCCAACCGCTCCCTTGCGCTCGAGAGAGGTTGGAACGTACTGTCAATTCTGGAGCCGCGCGTGCTTCACGCCGGGCTTGGGTTGACATTTTCTCCTTCCGATAATCTGTTTCAGCGTTCCTTTGGCGGAGCGGACAATTCCCCTCCGCCGGGGCGTTGGGGACGCGGGCCGCTATATATATGGCGCGACGCCACCTTCTCGGTTAACGAAGACGAGGATGGCGTTTGCGGTGGCAGGGGGCTTTCTGTTCTCTATTCCATACCTTCAGGCCTGCGTGTCGGCTTGCCAGCCATCACGGAACTCTCGGCCGGTGCTGCGCTCAACGTCGAACTGCTCGGCAACGCGTCTCAACTGAACGCTCGCTTGCCTGTGAGCGCAAAAAACGACGTTCGCTCTTGGGCTGTGTTTCCACTGTCGCGCCTACCCGTTTATATATCCGACCATACCTCCAGCACTCATCTTTCGAGTCTGAGAATTCATTTGGCAAACGCTCCTATACCAGTTCCGTCCGCGTATATTTATCCGTATGACGAGTTGCATTATCTGAGAGGAACGCGTTTTTTCGCCGAAAACGCCCGTCTGTCCTCGGAGACTCTAACCACCGCTTGGCAAAAACAGGGAGAAATGCTCGAAGGGGTTCTCGAGATGTGGTTTGAGTGGACTCCGGCTCTTCGTAGATTGGAGGCCTGGATTCTCACAACTGGCGGCTCGTCGACCGTCAAAAACTCACGCCCCTCCGAATGGCCCGCGCCCGCGCCTTGGAAAACCGACTTTGAGCGGCAAGATGTAGCTGTCACATTTGGAAGCTGGATATTGAA